>JAABRE010000164.1 GCA_011391125.1 Synechococcales cyanobacterium S06 | reverse complement strand
TTAGATTAAGATTTAATTTAATTTCAGGTATCTATAATTATGAAATTAATCACGAATATCAATTCATAAGAAAAAAATAGTTTCGCAAGAGGTCTAATAGAGGAATAACATGAAAGATCCCATTATTGAAGAAACCCGCAAAGCACGTCAAGCTTATTTAGAGGAATGTAACAATAATCTTATTACTTTATATGAAGACCTCAAACAGCAAGAAGAAAAAAGTAATAGAACTTATTACTCTTTATCTCCTAAGCCCTCTCAAGTGCAACTCACTCAAATCAAATAACCAACAAAAGTCGGAGATTTGCGTTAAGTTATAATTTTAGTAATAAATTTTGATAAAATCTCTGACTTTTTAATCTCTTATGCTATAATTATTCTTATAGAAAAAAAACATCTATAAATACCATGATTAATCTTGAACAAATACAACAGGATGTTAGCGAATTACCAGAAGAAGCGCAAACTTTACTCATAGATTTTATCGAGTTATTAAAAAAACGCTATTCTCTAAGTCAAAAGCAAGAGATAAAATCCGAGACAAATCTTGATAGTCAAGTGAGTACCTTAGATATTTTAAAACAAGCTGGATTAATCGGCTGTATTAGTGCAGAATCAGACCTTTCTACTAATTATAAATCTGTGATAAAAGAAGGATTAGACTCTAAATATGATAATCGTTGATACCGGATTTTGGGTAGCTTTATTTAATGATAAAGATCAATATCATCAAGAAGCACAACAAACTTTAGCCAAATATTCACACGAACCATTAATTACTACTTGGTGTGTATTAACAGAAAGCTGTCATCTACTTTTACAACGTTGTTCAAGTACATATACAGGAGTCGAGAAACAAATAGCATTAATTAATGTATTTCAGCAGCAGCATCAACAACAATTTCAATTATTTAATCTTGAAGAAACTCATTTAGAAAGAATTAAAGAACTTATGAAACAATATCAAAATTTACCAATGGACTTAGCAGATGCTTCTCTAGTTATTTTAGCTGAAAATTTAGGAGATGGACGCATTTTATCAATAGATAATCGAGATTTTAATACCTATCGTTGGAAAAATAAAAAGCCTTTTACAAACTTATTTATTTAAGATAATCAAAAGTCGGGGATTTGCGTTAAGTTATAAATTTAATAATAAATAGTGATAAAATCTCCGAATTTTTAACCCTTGATCTTTATCTTTATCTGCTAAAATAAAAACTAACCAAACATTAACCTCAAAGTAAGTAATTATATGAATGCTTATAAAAAACATCTAACTATTGATAATTCTCAAGAATTAACTTTAACCAATTTACCATTTAAAGCAGGACAAAAAGTAGAAGTAATCATTTTAAGCGAAGATGACATAATATTATTATGTTAGATCAAATATCTCATTTTTTACCTAAAAAATATGCCAAAATTTCCCATTCCTTTAATTAATTTCATCACTAGCACATCGGAAGCAATAGCTCCGATAATTCAATTATTATTACAAGGGAGTGCCTATCTCGATACGACAGGGATAGAAACTCTGGAAGAAGATAAAATAGAGCAAATTTTTAATTATTTTCCTAAAGATTGGAAATTAGAAGATTATGAAAATTTATTTAATTTTAGTCAAGCACAAAACCCGATTAATCGACAAGTTAAATCCTATCTACAACAAAGATTTACGAAAGAAATAACAGAAAATACTTCAGTAGAAATTATTAATTCAACTATTAATTTAGATATATTCAGTCTCAGAGATGAAGTAATTAAAGATTATCGCAGTTACATTGAAGGTTTTTTGAATATCAGAGATGAAAAGATTCAACAATTTGTTAAAACTGCTTTAGATAAAGGTTATTTATGGACAGAACCCTTAATTCAACTAAATCCAGCCTATAAACGCACTGCTACTGTTACCCAACTCATTGAGCAAAATGTCTTACATTCAGAATGCGATCGCTATTTTCCCAATTACAGCTTTTATGAACATCAAGAAAAAGCCTTTAAACTAGCACAACAGGGATTACCTTATGTAGTAACAACAGGAACAGGCTCAGGGAAAAGTTTAAGTTACGTTGTGCCTATTATCAATGATTTACTACAAAATCCAGAGATTAGACCTCTTGCGAAACTATTTTTTTCTTATGAATTGATATTCGTGATTAATTTCATAATTAGGGCTTGCTGAAAGATAGTCAAAAGCCTTACTAATCAAAGAGTTACGGTTCAAAAATTTTTCAAAAAATGCTAGGATTGGCCCTTAAAATAGAAAAAAACCTTACATTCAAATCAAAAT
>JAABRE010000163.1 GCA_011391125.1 Synechococcales cyanobacterium S06 | reverse complement strand
AATTAATAATGTTGATCGTTTAAAAATCGAAAAAAGAGCTAATAAAGATAAAAGTTTTGCTCTTTCTTTCGTTTAAATTTTGAGAATGAAAACACCCTGCTACGAAAGGGGGGAAGTTTCGGAAAACGCTATAACCTCTTTCAGGATCATCCAAATCCTTGAACTTTGGCTTTTTTCTGGCGCTCAGGTTTGGGTAACAGAGCCATTACTTCATCAGCATAGCGCCCTTGACGCAGTAAATCTGCCATCATCCGCATTGGTTTATCAATATGGGTAAAAAAGGCTTTATATCCCGCACACAAATAGTTTAAACCTGCTTCACCATCGGGGGTTGTCATAAAGCGATTTTTCGGACAACCACCGTGGCAGGCAAATCTGACTTCACAATTCAAGCAATATTGAGGTAAAGTATCAAGTTTGTCTCGACCAAATTGGCGCTGTCGTTCAGAAGCAATTAACTCAATCATGGGAGTTTCCTGAATGTTGCCCAGTTTGTAGTCAGGTTCGACGAAGTGATCACAGGAATAGAGATCGCCGTTATGTTCTAAGGCCAGAGCATTACCGCAAGTTTTCGAGAATATGCAAACTGCGGGAGGTACGCCAACCCAATTGGCCAAAGCTGCATCAAAATGCTGAATGAAGACTTTGCCCACATCACGTCTTACCCATTCATCAAAAACGCCATTCAAAAACTGTCCGAATTGTGCAGGTTGAATCGATCGCCCGGTTACCTGATTCCCTGATTGAATAAAAGTTGAGCCATCTTCATTAACCCTTTCAATAATGGGAATAAACTGGATAAATTCCGCACCCAATTGATCCCGAAAAAAGCGATACACCTCTAAAGGATGGTTACCATTGGCAGCATTGACAGTACAGAGAATATTAAAATCAACCTTGTGTTTTTTGAGGATTTTCCAGCCTTGCATCACCTGTTCAAATGTACCTCGGCCCCGTTTATCAACCCGATAGGTGTCATGTAAATGTTGCGGACCATCAACGCTTAAACCCACTAAAAAATTATGCTGTTTAAAAAAACGTCCCCAGTCATCATTGAAACGAGTACCGTTAGTTTGGATGGTGTGAGTCACTTTTTGACCGGGTTTCTTATATTTTTCGACTAACTTGAGAGAAGACTCAAAAAATTCTAACCCCATTAAAGTTGGTTCTCCACCCTGCCAGGCGATCGTTACTTCAGGGGTTTGATGTGACTCTAACAATTGCTGAATATAGGTTTCTAGCAATTCATCCGTCATACGAAATTTACTATCGGGGTACAATTGCTCTTTTGCTAAAAAAAAGCAATATTCACAATCGAGATTACAAATTGCTCCCGTGGGTTTAGCGAGAAGATGAAAGGCCAGAGGTGCGTTTTTTGGTAATGTTAGCATGGGAACTCATGGTTAAATTTTTATACATTGTTAATTATTAATTATTTATATCACCTGATTTTCGCCATTGTTCTGCGAGGAGATACCCAACTGTACCAGGAATAGCTAATAACGTAATCAAAATGGTAGTGGAAGTGCTCAGACGACTAGAAAGTGACCGAGCAGCTTCGAGTCCTTCGAAAATATAAGCAATAGTGACAAGCACTGCAAACATTCCCACAGTTAATCCACTAAGGTTGGACAAAAACTCCTTAAGTGTGGGGAGGTGTGTCGGACGTACTTTTCGACCCAATAGCACCCCTGAAATAAACCCGGCCATGCTTTGACAGACCACAAAAGTAAACCGATATTTTTCTTCGAGCATAGTCTTAGATTCAGCCATTTCTCCCCCAATAATTCCACCTAGGCCAATAATCATACCGGCGATCGCACCAATCCCGATCCAGCGAAATATAGCGTTAGAGAGATATGCCGAGAGTATGATTAAACTTGCCAACATAAGCGCACTAATTATACTTACCTGCTCTCGTGGTAAGTGTTTAATCAGAAGCAAGGGGATAGATCCACCAAGAATACTACCCAAGATCATCAACAGTTGGTCTTTTGGTTTTAGCTCTTTGGTAATATTTTGCATAAAAGTAAGCTACCGCACCCCGTGTCTTTTAGCTAGACTCAGCAGTTAGTTAATAAATCCAATTTAGCGCTCTTTTAGGATTTAAAGAGAGGTCTAATTAAGATGAACATTGTTGCACTTGAATACTATCGATCGCATTAAAGGGCAACAATGATTAAAAATACTTTTTAGTTTACTTCAGCAAGCCTTAATTAGGGCTTGCTGAAAGCAAATAGAGGCCCTTACTAATCAAAGAGTTACGGTTCAAAAATTTTTTGGAAAAGGCCACGATTTGGCCTTAAAATATAGTTAAACCAAATAATAATGAGACACTACTTGTTAAGTAGGTGTGCAAAATTAATTACACAAATTTGCTATAATAAATGTTAGATAAAAAATACTTGAATTTTAAAATTATGAGACTTTTAAGAGAATTTA
>JAABRE010000162.1 GCA_011391125.1 Synechococcales cyanobacterium S06 | reverse complement strand
TTTCTGATTAAATGTTATCTACCCCTCACCCCCCTACCCCCCTCATCCCAAAGGGAGAGGGGGAAAGAGAGGTAAAATGTCAACTAAAAATGCTATATCAATTATTAACTATCAATTATCAACTAAAAATGACCGATCTTTGGCTTAGATTTTTCTCTGTTATTTTTCTAATTGGCATTAATGCTTTTTTTGTCACCGCTGAATTTTCCATCGTTTCAGTAAGACGCTCTCGAATTAATCAATTAGTAGCAGCGGGAGATTTGCAAGCTCAAACAGTACAATCATTACAACACAGTATCGATCGCCTTTTATCGACAACGCAATTAGGAATAACCCTTTCTAGTTTGGCCTTGGGCTGGATTGGTGAAAATACCATGGCGGTTTTAGTCTTGAAATTGTTAGCTAGTTTACCTTTACCGGCGAAAATTGCCCAGGGGTTGGCTCATTCTTTCGCCATTCCCCTGGCCTTTTTCCTGATTGCTTATTTACAAATCGTGTTAGGGGAATTATGTCCGAAATCGGTGGCCTTAATCTATTCTGAGCAATTAGCGCGGTTTTTTGGTCCACCGGTGGGGGCAATTGCGAGAATTTTCAATCCTTTTATTTGGATTTTAAACCAATCTACCCGCTGGTTATTGCGTTTAGTGGGAATCGAATATAATGGTCAAGGATGGTATAACCGAGTCACACCGGAAGAATTGCAATTAATCATCACCACGGAAAGAGAATCAAGTGGTTTAGAGGCCGAAGAAAGGGAATTACTAAAAAATGTCTTTGAATTTGGGGATGTGTTAGCGGAACAAGTAATGATTTCTAGGACTAACATTGACGCATTGAGTGAAACAGATACTTTGGCGAAACTTTTGCAGGAAGTAGCTGACACCGGTCATTCTCGTTATCCTGTAATTAAAGAATCTTTAGATCATATTGTTGGGATGATCGACTTTAAAGATTTAGCTTTACCTTTAGCTGAGGGTAAAATTAGCACAGAAACCGAGATTTTAAATTGGATTAAACCAGTAACTTTTATCCCTGAAAGTACCACTTTAAGCGAATTATTGCCCTTAATGCAAAGTTCTCACCTAAAAATGGTCATAGTCGTCGATGAATTTGGCGGCACTGCTGGCTTAGTTACTCTACAAAATTTAATTGCGGAAATTATTGGCGATGAAATCGAGACCAATGGTGAGGAACTTGCGATTCAAATTATCGATCAATTTTCCTTTTTAGTACAAGCACAACTGGATTTAGAGGAAGTTAATGAATCACTGGAAATTAATTTACCGATTACTGATGACTATCAAACTTTAGCTGGATTTATAATTTATCAATGGCAAAAAATACCTTCTGAAGGAGAAATATTCCATTATGACAATCTGAACTTAACTATTATTTCAGCTTCAGGACCGCGTTTAGAACAAATTATGATTCATAAATTAGAATCGGTTAATAATGAACCATTGACCAGGGAAACTTGACAACTTTGTACTATTTACTTTTTTTTAAAAGACTTACCAGATGAATAAAATCGACTATCTCAGAGTAAGTTTAATTGATCGTTGTAACTTTCGGTGTCAATATTGTATGCCCGAAGACGCACAATTAACTTATGTTTTACCACAGGATTTGCTCAGTGATCAGGAATTATTAACTCTGTTACGGGAGGTTTTTATTCCTTTGGGGTGGCGAAAATTTCGGCTTACCGGGGGCGAACCGTTATTGCGTCCGGGGGTGGTAAACTTGGTGAGGGAAATTGCTTCTTGGCCTGAAACTGAGGATTTAGCCATGACTAGCAACGGGTTTTTGTTATCGCAAATGGCTGAAGATTTATATCAAGCTGGACTACATCGTTTAAATATTAGCCTAGATTCCTTGCAAAAAGATAATTTTGATAAAATTATCGGTCATGGCTCGCAAACACGCTGGAATCGCGTCTGGGAGGGCATACAGACCGCTTTTAAAGTGGGGTTCGATCCCTTGAAATTAAATGTGGTGGTTATTCCGGGGGTTAATGATGGGGAAATCTTGGATTTGGCCGCTTTAACCATTGAGAAAAATTGGCACGTTAGATTTATTGAGTTTATGCCCATTGGTAATCAACAGCTTTTTGGCGATCGCACCTTTATTCCTTCCGGGTTACTTCGGCAACAAATTCGGGCGCAATGGGGTTTAATGGAATCTACCGTCAAAGGGGCTGGGCCGGCGGAGGTGTTCAAAATTCCGGGTAGTCGGGGCACGTTGGGGTTTATTTCCCAGATGTCCGAGTGTTTTTGCGATCGCTGCAACCGAATGAGGTTATCGGCCGATGGTTGGTTAAGGCCTTGTTTACTGAATGAAAGTGGGCAACTTGACCTAAAAACAGACTTAAGAAACGGAGTTAGTCTGGAGCAATTGAGGGAAAAAGTGCGACAGGTTTTAATTTTAAAACCGGAAATTAACTTTCAAGAGAGAGAATCTGGTACAGATACAGGGATTTACACCCGTACCATGTCGCAAATAGGAGGATAAGTGAGAAGTAATAAGTAATAAGTAATAAGTAGGGTTTGCTGAATAAATGGCTGGTGAGGGCGAGTTGATAGTTGATAGTTGATAGTTTGACCGGG
>JAABRE010000161.1 GCA_011391125.1 Synechococcales cyanobacterium S06 | reverse complement strand
CCCCCTAACCCCCCCTTTACAAGAGTGGGAACAAAAAGCCACCCTTTCCAAGGGGGGTTGGGGGGTTATAAAACCCAAATTAAAAGCCGATAAAACAAAAGGTCAAATCTTAATTGATGAGGTGACAACCTTAGAAAATGTCCCGGAAATTGCCTGGGAATATCAGTTAGGAAATCGTAGTGCGATCGAGTGGATTCTGGACAAATATAAAGAGAAAAAACCCAAGGATTCCACCCTTGCTGAAAAGTTTAATAACTATCGTTTTTCTGATTACAAAGAACAAGCGATCGACTTATTAAGGCGCGTTACCACGGTTAGTGTTGAGACTATGAATATTATTAAAGAAATGGCAATAAAGTAATAAATAAAGTTCCATAGTTCGTGACTAGATTGTATTAAATTATGTCCCTAGATTTACCTTTTTTATTCAGTCATAAGCAGGAGCTATTTTTGATTCAATGGTTTGGATTTACTAGGTTTTATCTGCTGTTTCTTTGGATTATAAAGGCTGTGCCATTCTATTAAAATTGTGTTAAAAAATAATAAACTTAAATAAAAACTACATGATCAAGTAAAATAATGAAATATACCAAAATTTTTACTGCCCTAATTATTAGTTTATTATTCACTAATAATAGTCAAGCACAAACAATAAATCATGTTCAAGAAGTGGTTTCCCATTTAGTAGGAATTATGGATACTTCTGCACAATCTCAGGTAAATTCACAGCGATTTAATGTGCAGATGACCACTTGTAAAGTACAATTAAAAGATGAGGTTAATTCCGTTTATTTATATCAAGAACAAGCTTTAGCTACTAAACTAGATCAACCCTATCGACAACGTATTTTAAAGATTATTCCCTTAGAAAATAATTTAGTTGAATCTAAAGCTTATAAACTAACTAATGAAACACAATTTATTAATTTTTGTAATCAATCTGAAAGTAACAAAATATTACAAAAAACAGATTTAACTGAGTCAATTTGTAGCGTATTTTTACGTCCTGTGGTAACAATATATATAGGAGAAACTCCCCCCCAAGGATGTTCGGCCAATGTTCGAGGAGCAGTTAAAATTACTAATAAAATTATTCTGCATTCCCAAGGAATGGACACCTTTGATCAAGGTCTTGATGCTGAAGGCAAGCAAGTTTGGGGAGCAGTTAATGATTCTTATCAATTTAGATGGGTTAAAAAGTGAGAAGCTGATTTATATTATAGGGTGTGTCATTGGCGAAAAGTTATTAATTTGACAATTTATAAAACGTCTGACCCACCTTACCAATATCTATAATTAATTTTAACTATAAAAGGAGGAACTTATGGCAGTTTTACGCTTAGAAAATGGGACAAAATATACTCAATTAGATGATATTAGTAATGTGTTATCTAGTTTAAATATTGAGTTAAATATTTGGTCAGTGGGAACTGATCCGAAAATGCGCAATCTTTTAGGTCAAAAAACTCTTTCTGAGGAGGAAAAAGAGCAGGTTTTACAGCAGTTAGATCAGTATTTTCAATTATTACAAGAAAAGTACGATTATCAATCCCGAGATTTAATTGTTTTGCATCCAGAAATCCCTGATTTAGATACACTTTTAGCTAAATTTGAACGTTGTCACACCCATGCTGACGATGAAGTTCGCTATATTATTGATGGTGAAGGTGTGTTTGGTTTTGTGTTGCCTGATGGTTCACAATGCGAATTAACGGTGCAAGCAGAAGAATATATCAATGTACCAGCGAATACGGAACATTGGTTTCATTTAACTGATTATAAACGGATTAAAGCGATTAGATACTTTACTGGAACAGAAGGTTGGGTCCCCGAATATACGGATACAGAAATTCATTTTCCTAACCTTATTTTAACGTAATTTCTAATTAATAATGGCGGGTTTTTACCCGCATTATTTTAAGGTTTCTCTATTTTAAAGTAATTCCCATTAGTTGAAAAATAGGTTCGTAGTTGTGCTTTAGGGCTTTTTAGAACTAAAGTCCAACAAATAACTAATTGTTTAATTTTTATGGGGAATTACAGTGGCAAAAAATGATTAATTGTCCGTTCTCCACCACGGTTGCACTTTGTTTAATTGTACTATTTCAAAAAATAACTTTTTAACATACAACCTTAATTTTGTCAAGTAAATGTTACAAAACTTAACATTTGTGGGCAATGGCTACAAATTTAATTGTTAATTGCTGAATTTTCCCCTGACCCACCCTCACCAAAATAATAGCTCAGAACATGGTAGTAACATTAACTTTACCCTTTACCTTTGTAACTTAATACTGGGCTTAATTTGTACTCGGGGAGTCGAACCCCAACACTACCCGCGTGTTTCCAAAGGATACGAGATCAATCGTAAATTTTCAACTTCACCTTGTTGACAGGTTTGTTCTCGCTGCTGTTATTTTTAGCTACCTTCTTATTTAACAATTAATAATTACTTAATCTTATATCCCTCACCCCCTACCCCCTCATCCCAAGGGGAGAGGGGGAAAGAGAGGTAAAATGTCAAATAGACCTCTTGCGAAACTATTTTTTTCTTATGAATTGATATTCGTGATTAATTTCATAATTATAGATACCTGAAATTAAATTAAATCTTAATCTAAAAC
>JAABRE010000160.1 GCA_011391125.1 Synechococcales cyanobacterium S06 | reverse complement strand
GGGATTAATCAAGATTTTTGCTCGTCAAAAGACGCGGTCAAACTATCAACTATCAACTATCAACTATCAACTCGCCCTCACCAGCCATTTATTCAGCAAACCCTAATTACCTAAAAACCTATTACCTCTTACCTATTACCTCTTCCCTATTACCTCTTCCCTCTTACCTATTACCTCTTCCCTCTTACCTATTACCTATTACCTATTACCTATTACCTATTACCTATTACCTAAAAACCTATTACCTATTACCTGACTTGGTGCAATTCGTCTATTGTCCATCATTATCCGTCCATTCATAAGAAATACTTATTAATGAAAATTTAGTAAATGCGATTATTAATTAGTTGTTTAAAATGCCCAAAATAGTTTTAGTAGAACCGAAAATTCCCCCCAATACAGGTAATATAGCTCGTACCTGTGCCGCCACTGAGACAGAATTACATCTAGTCGGTCCACTTGGCTTTGAGATCAGCGATCGCTATTTAAAAAGAGCGGGTTTAGATTATTGGCCCCACGTTAAATTACACTATTATCCAGACTGGGAAGCCTTTGCCTCCATGCAAGCAGAAACAGGGGGCCGATTAATCGCTTTCACGGTGCGTGGTACTTCGAGTTATCTCCAGTGGCAATATCAGGTCGATGATTGGCTTTTATTTGGCAGTGAAACCGAAGGACTTTCGCCAAACATTCTTCAGACAGCTGACGCTAAAATTTATATCCCCATGAATAGTACAAAAGTCCGTAGCCTAAATTTATCAGTCAGTGTAGCCGTGGCCTTATTTGAGTCTAAACGTCAACTTGCGACTTTTAGTTGATTTAAGTAAATAGATAAGAAATTTGTATAGATAGCACGTTTAACAACCTCAAACCCTTTCACCATAAAGGTTTAAGGTTGTTAAACTGTGTGAAAATGTTTTGACGCAAACTCAAATTCAGTGTAATCTTTGGTAAATATCTATAAATACATTTACATTGTAGTTACTCTGGTAACTTAAAAATTACGATTCGGCCGCTAAAATTTGGGAGATTCCCAACTTTACCGCCGCTGTCGTATTCAACTAGGAGGTTGTTTTTGAAGCATATATCTATGAATAAAACCGAACATTACCCGCTCAATTCCTTATTGATGCTTGGTTTCGGATTTTCAGTTACGATGACAAGTTCTTTTTGGTTACAGCAAAAAGCCCAAGCAGCCATTTCCGAGTCCTTGGTTGCCCCTGTGGTGCTGCCTCATGTTAATATTCAGACCACACAAAGCGAAAACTCGGTTTTCATTCCAGTGGCTGCCGATGCTACCATCTCGGTAACTAATTCAGCAGTTCAAACTAACGTCGGGCTTAAATTAGAACCCTTTGTTAGCAACCAAAATCAGGCTAATCCTGAAGTTCCGGTTGTTTTAGCCGCTGAGGATAAAATTGTTTATCAAGTGCAGCCTGGGGATACTTTAGATCAAATCGCCGTCAAATACGAAAGTTCTCGTCAACAATTAGTCCGCGAAAATCAGATTAGTAACCCTAACCTGATTAAAGTCGATCAAAATCTAACTATTCCTACTGAAAAGTTAGACAATCAAGACGAAATCGAACAAGCCAAATCCACCATTTCCAACATAGATAAAAAGATTCAACAGCAATCTAGCCTTTATGTGGAAAAACTCAAAGCTGATGTTAATAAACTACGCCAAGAGTATCAACCGAATGCGGTTGAAATTGCTCAGAATACGAGCATTCCCGTGGCACAATACGACGATGAAGTCGTGGCCTCCCGAAATCGTCCGAGCTCCACTTTACAAGTGAAAGTCGAAGATAGACGCAATAATGAAGGTAGTTTCAGTCAACAAAAAACTCAACCTTTCTCAGCTTCCTCCTCTGAGGAAAAGATCATTGCTACTACTCCGACCCCCGGAGAGCGATATAATCCTTTCCTCCAAACCTCGATTGGTGAAATGGTTTCGCCAACTTTACCCCCTTTAGCCAACCCAGATCGTTATTTACCCAATACTGTTACCTTTAACGGCTTTATTTGGCCAGCTAAAGGAGTCTTCACTTCTGGTTATGGTTGGCGTTGGGGTCGGATGCACAGAGGTATTGATATTGCCGCCCCCATCGGTACTCCCATTGTGGCCGCAGCCGAAGGTAAAGTGGTAACGGCCGGCTGGAATTCCGGTGGTTACGGTAATTTGCTGAAATTACAACACGCTGATGGTAGTCTGACCCTTTATGCTCACAATAAACGCCTTTTAGTCCGCACTGGCCAACGAGTAGAGCAAGGACAACGTATTGCCGAAATGGGTAGCACCGGCCGCAGTACAGGACCTCACCTCCATTTTGAAATTCATCCTAATGGACGAGCAGCTGTTAATCCCGTGGCTTTTTTACCGAAAAAATAACCTTTACTGTTATTGGGGAGACAATCTCCCCAAAAAAAATTTCGACTCAACTCTTGCTTTTTTTCTGGTTTTTTGTTAACATGAAAAATGTCTGAAAAACAAGGCTTGGTAGCTCAGTTGGTTAGAGCAGGGGACTCATAAGCCCAAGGTCGGCAGTTCAAATCTGCCTCGAGCCATTTGAAAAAACTTTATATTATCAATGTTTTTATTGACATTGAGTTACAGGTGAACGGATTTAGGTTAAAAGTCCCCGTTTTCTATCTTTTATCTATCTTCTCTCATGCTAAAAATAGCTGTAATTCTTGTTTTATAAGGATTACAGCTATTTTAGTTTCTATCTGTCTTATAAATCGGGAACGTCCACGGGGATTATTCCGGCATAGTGTTTGAGAATGATACTAGGGGAGTTGCCTACCCAGTAAGCTACTTGTGATATGGGAATTTGTTT
>JAABRE010000015.1 GCA_011391125.1 Synechococcales cyanobacterium S06 | reverse complement strand
GTAAACATGGCAAAAGAATATTTACTAAAGTTCTTTTGCTATTTTATCATTAAAATTACCCCAATTTTCACTTCTTTTTTTTACCTTTCACCATTTCTGGGTCCAAATGTATTAATGTAATGTGCTATTTATCACAGTAATAACTATATTTCAAGATAAACTTTTTTCTGTTTTGAATATTAAGATATGGGAACATATAGTGATGAATTAGCCTAGGTTTAGGAGTGCCAGCATCTTGATTCTACTGCGATAAATTATTATTTGTTATAAATGATTTGGGTTAGTTATATCGTTAAAGTGACCGCTATATGATATATGAATTATAATCTAATTTCGCGTTTTAAATATGGAAAAACTAATTAAAGGATTAAGAAAGTTTCAATCGACTTACTTTAGTACACATAGAGAGCTATTTGAACAATTATCTTTAGGTCAAAAACCTCGGGTCTTATTTATTACTTGTTCTGACTCAAGAATTGACCCGAATTTAATTACAAATTCGGAGATAGGAGAATTATTTATTATCAGAAATGCGGGTAATATTATTCCTGCTTATGGAGCAGCTAATGGTGGGGAAGGAGCAGCGATTGAATATGCAATTCATGCGTTAGGAATTGAGGAAATAATTGTCTGTGGACATTCCCATTGTGGAGCGATGAAAGGACTTTTAAAATTAGACAGTTTAAGGGAAAAAATGCCTCTTGTTTATGATTGGTTAAAACACGCTGAGTCCACTCGACGTTTGGTGACTGAAAACTATGCTAATCTTGAGGGAGAGGAACTTTTAGATATTACAATTGCGGAGAATGTATTAACTCAAATTGAAAATTTACGGACCTATCCTGTGATCCATTCTAAATTACGTCAGGGTCATATTTCTTTAACGGCTTGGGTATATCATATTGAGAGTGGAGCGGTGTATGCTTATGATGCTTTACGTCACGAATATGTATCTCCTTCTAGTGCTTTGGAAGCGTTAGAACCGGAGGAATTACTACCAAGAATTCAGCAGCATTCTTCGGGATGGATTTCCTCTGAACAAGCGGATAGAATTTATCAAGGAAGCAGAAGATAATTGATAGTTGATGCTTAAAAGTTGACAGTCAATAACTATCAACTTTTACTTATTTATAATTCATTTAAGCGCCATTTTTCAGCTAATTCTCTGATTTTATTTAATTCGGTTTCGGGGATTTTATTTAAACTAGCTAAAATTAAATTCATTCTTCCTTGTGACTTTAATTTATCTTGGTGACGTGCTAAAAAATCCCAATAAAAATAGTTAAATGGACAAGCTTTTTCTCCGGTTCGTTCTTTTTTATTGTAATAACAATTACTGCAGTAATCACTCATTTTATTAATATAATTGGCTGAAGCAGCATAAGGTTTAGAAGCTAAAATTCCCCCATCGGCAAATTGTCCCATTCCTATTACATTAGTTTGCATTACCCAATCATAAGCATCTATAAAAACGGCATGAAACCAAGCTTCAATGACCTGGGGATTAACTCCTAAAATTAAGGCAAAATTACTTAAAATCATTAATCTTTGGATATGATGAACATAACCGGTATCTTCGATTTGTTTTAATACTTGGTGTAAACAATTCATGTTTGTTTTGTTACTATCCCAATAAAAATCAGGTAATTTTAAGCTATGATTAAACCAATTACTATTAGAATAATCCTCATCTAAATAATGATAAATACCATAAAGATATTCTCGCCACCCTAAAGTTTGGCGAATAAAACCTTCGACACTGTTTAACTCTAATTGGTTTTCAAAATAGGCTTTTTCAACGGCTTCAACTACTTCTTGAGGTTGTAATAAACTTAAGTTAAGATAAGGTGAAATTAAACTATGCCATAAAGTATTTTTACCTGTTACCATTGCATCTTGAAAAGGTCCAAATTGAGGCAATTTTTTCTTGATAAAATGGTTTAAAACCGTGACTGCATTATCCCTAGTAACACCCCAATTAAAGGTTTCAAGTTTTCCATAACTACCAAAATCATTAAGTTTTATCCACTTGATAACATCAGTAGTTATATCATCAGGAATAAAGGATAAATTATCAGGAGGATTAATATTTTTTGGGGGTGATTTACGATTTTCTTTGTCGAAATTCCAGTTATTTCCTACGGGTTTATTATCCACCATTAAAATCTGAAAACGTTTACGAGATTCGCGATAAAAATCTTCTAATAATAAACGTTTACGATTTTTGGCCCACTTGGTAAATTCTTCTTGAGTCCAGAAAAATTGGTTATTAGGAATTAACTTGATTTGAACGAGGGTAGATAATTCATTAATTAAGTTATTAAAATCACGGTTATTCGGATTCATTATCCATAATTCGGTAAGATAATTATCTTTAATCCACTTTTCTAAAGAGGGTAAAAAATGAGCGGTAATTCCATAGGTAACTGGCCAACCTGCTAACTTTAATTCCTCAGAAAAATGCCGCATCGCTGACCAAATTAAAACCAATTTTTGCCGATGATAAGGACGTTTGTTAACATAATCACTTGATTCTATTATAATTATTGGAGTATTTTCTTTTTCTATAAAACAACTTTGTAAAGCTGCTTGTTGGTGTGAAAGCTGATCTCCTAAAATCCAAATTCCCCTAGTCATCTTAATTATTTCTTAAAGTTTAATCTGTTTTAATTGACTAATAAATTATATTGCTTAAAGGCCAAGTTAACTGGTAAAATTTAACTTGAATATTTATAGTAAAAACATAGTGGAGTTACTTATTGAAAAGTTATACAAAAAATTAAGTGAAACTAAACTACTTCAAGATTTTTCTCAAGTAGAACTTAGTAATTTTGTAACCGCCGGTCAAGTGTTGGAAATTACGCCAAATACTATGCTCTTAACAGAGGGGGAAGATAGTAATTCTTTGATTGTGATTCTTGACGGGGAAGCTGAAGTGTTGAAGGGAAACTTGGAACGGAATCCCCACTTGATTGCTAAAATAGGCAAGGGTGCGGTTATTGGTGAAATGGGTTTATTATTGAATATTCCTCGTACCAGTAGTGTTCGTAGTTTAACTTATTGTCGCCTTTTTGTGATTAATCGCGAAGCTTTTCTCGCAATTTTAGATCGAGATAATAGTACCGGTTTTAAATTATGTCTTCCCATCGCTAAAACTTTGGCAGAAAGATTACAAACTGTGACGGAAGATCTGGTGAAAATATTAAATCAAAATGATGCTTTATTGGAGTTAATTGATAATATTAAGGAACAATATTCTAGGAACAATCAAGTAACAATTGAAAGTGCACTCTTTGAAAAAGCTGAAGCTTTAAAAGTAAGTCAAATAAAAATTAAAGAAAAACTTTCTATTTCCATTGATGAGGTAAAAAAAGCTCGTCAAGTAGAGGAAATTACGACAACGCCCTTTTTTCAAAGAATCAGAAAAAAGGTAAAATCTTTAAAGAATACTAATCAAAAATCTAATTTTTACCAAGGAAATGAATCATGACTAAAATTATTTCAATTCACTCGTTTAGAGGTGGTACAGGTAAATCTAATTTAACAGCAAATGTGGCTGCTTTGTTATCTTTAAATGGCCAAAGAGTCGGAGTCATTGACACTGATATTCAATCTCCCGGTATTCATGTTTTATTTGGTCTGGAAGAAGGCAAATTGCCCTATACTCTCAATGATTATTTATGGGGTAAATGTGACATCGAAAAAACAGCTTATGACTGTACAGAAACCTTACAAAAAGAGTTAGGAGAAAAGGGAAAAATTGAAGGTAAAGTTTATTTAATTCCTTCGAGTATTAAAGTAAATGAAATTGCGCAAATTCTTAGTGAAGGCTATGATGTAGAGTTACTTAACCAAGGTTTTCAACAATTAAATAAGGAATTAAAGTTAGATTATTTATTAATTGATACTCACCCCGGATTAAATGAAGAAACCATTATTTCCATTGGTCTATCTGATGTAACTGTAATTATTTTACGTCCCGATTATCAAGACTATCAAGGAACTGCTGTAACGGTGGAAGTTGCCAAAGAATTAGACGTTCCGAAATTAATGTTAGTGGTTAATAAAGTATTACCTGATCTTGATTTTGACGCTTTAAAAGAAAATGTAGAACTTACTTACAATGCTTCTGTGACAGCCATTCTTCCCATTTGTAATGAGATGATTCGTTTAGCAAGTCAAGGTATTTTCTCTTTACGTTACCCTGATCATCCTTTTACTAAGGAATTGGAAAAAATTGCGCTTAGTCTTCAAGGAGAATAATGACTCCTGACAACAGATGTGATTCTTCTACCAAGGGATTAAGTCTTGCTGGTTTTCTCAATCTATCTGAGAAACAACGCAAATTAGCTAATTGGATGCGTCGCCAATCTATTTGCAAATTAAGACAAATTAAAACCGAGATGGGAGAAGAAGAAGACCAAATAGTAAAAATTCTGGAGGAGTTAGTTCAGTTGGGAATTGTTGAAATAGCACAAGATGAGGATGAGCCAAGTTATAAATTAATTTTAGCTTCTCGAAGAAAAAACTTTCAATCTCAACAATTGAGGGAAAAATTAGAGAAAAAAATAAGTAGTAATTAGGTGAAAAAATGAAGGAATAAAAAGATAATTCAAATCATAGTTATTATCTTTTTACTCCTTCAAAATAACAACAAATAACGATTATTAATGTTAATTAATAAACCTTGCCCAGACTTGACTATTCTTTCCTCTAGCCCATTTTAACTTACTAATAAATTGTAACCAAGGTTTGGCTGTTTCTAACCAACTTTCTGAATCAGCTTCTTTTTCAACCATGGAAGTTGGGAACATTTCCCGTTTAATATAAACTTCCATTTCCTCAACGGAAAAAATATAGCCTCTTTCTGCACCTACTTTTTGGGCCAATTCAGAGAATTTCTCAAAGGTATCTATTTTCATTAATGTTTGTTGTAATGCTGTATCCATCATTAAGGATTCAAAAAATAAATCGAGAACTTCTTTACTCATGTTTTTTACCTGTTATTTAGATTATTCAACGTTGTCTTTAGTGGGATTTTATTCATCTATCAATGATGAATATTAGGCAATTTAGAGCAATAAAAAAAATACTTATTCAAGAATAATATCATCATTAAAGCCTATTTGTCTATTTCATTAATGATTATTAATTAATGCTTGTATTTTCAATAATTTATCTTTTAATTTCCCTTCTTTTATGATGGTTTCAGCGTGAGTAAAAGCTGTTTTTAAATCAGAACAAACACCAAACCTCCAGAGATAAAAACCTGCGTTATAAATAGCTAATGGTGTTAATTCTGATGTATTTCCTTTGATAATATTTGCCAGATTTTCTATCAGTTTTTCTTCCGATTCTAAAGGAATATCATGGTTAGGAAAACCATAATCTTGGGGATGTAAATGTAATCTTTCTAGGGAAAAATCATCCTTACCTAAACCAATTATTGCGGTACGACCTAGGGGTAAATCGCAACTTCCTTCCAATCCTTTAATAGTAGTAAATTGGGTAACATTTCTCAGGGAAAATGTTTCAAGAAAACGCTCTTCTGTGGGGGGATGAACAAACCCAGAAACCAGATGAAAATTACTCAAACAGGGTGACCAAATTAACTCTAAAGTCGCAAAGGGAGGACGTTTCCCAATTTCTTCCCGATAGGGAACTAAATTTTGAGCTAGGGTAAAATTATGTCGTAAATAGATAAATCCTAACCCACTTTTAGCGATTAAATTGTTAGTTTGAATGAGGGATAAATGGGTAAAATTAACTCCTAATTCTTGCCACATTCTAATTAAAGGAATACCATGTTTTGTAGGCATAGAATCGCCACCGTGCATTAGCACTGGGACACCAGCACAGGCTAAAATTAAAGCAGTAATTGGCATAACTGACGAAGTTCGATTTCGGCCATCGTAGGGATTACCAAACACCACAATAGGGCGATCAAATGGTAGATTTTCTGTTAGTAATTTAGGTCCTAATTCCTGATATGCATCAAGCATTCCGGCCAACTCCACTGGTGTTGGTCTTTTAATGCGATGAGCCATCATAAAAGCGCCAATTTGAGCAGGAGTAGCTTCTTGTAATAGCATCATTTTAGTCGCTTCTTTGGCTTCTTCTCGACTTAAATTTTTTCCCGTATGGAGACCACTGCCTATTTTTTTTAATAATTCTCGAAAATGATTACTCATAATAAATTGTTAAGGAAATTAATGACTAAGAATTTATCTTTATTTCCGACACAAATCAATTACTTTTTGTGATTGCGATTAAGAACACAAGCCGTAAAAATTAAATGCCTCACAGCTTATTATCTCTCATGGTGGCAATTTGTTTAACCAGATCACAAAAATGGGCAATGGGAGGAATTTGGAGGCGATCGCCAGTGGTGACCAAAACCACTTCACGAGTAAAAATAGAATCAGGGCTAGTCTGGCCATTGTGCAAATGTTCAGGAGGAATAATTTTTCTAACGGCCAAAGTGGGGTCAAAACGAGCCTCAATTAGGGCTGCATGGGGTAATAAAGCAATAATTTCGCCCTGTCTGACAACACCTCGGAAAGCGTCCAAAGTATTCAATTCCATGACAATTTTCAGGGGTTTGTTGTAACGAGCAAATAAATCTTGGACCAAACGTTGCATTCCGTAGCCATCCTTAAAGACAATTTGGGGATAATTTGCCAACTCAGACCAAGGAACTTCCGGATATTGCGACAAAGGATGAGATGCCGCCATCAACACTTCGATGGTTTCTTCATAGAGCACCTTAACCACCATTTCTGGACTTGTGGTTAAAAAGCGATTATTCATGACAATAGCGATATCAATCAAGCCATCTCGGAGAACTTTTAAGGCGCGATCGCTCCCCAAGGCCGTCACTCGTAGCTCAATTTCGGGGTAATCGCGGCAAAATTGGGGCAGAATCGGGGGCAAATAATAAGCACACACGGAATGAATCGCAGCAACGCATAATTCCGGCTGTTTTCCCGCTTTTAAATCGTTAAATTCCGCAGTTACAGTATCCCATTCGGCGACAATTTTTTTGGCCCTCGATAATAATCTTTCCCCCCCGACGGTTAATTTAGCGTGGTTACTGCGATGAAATAAAGGGAGTCCTAGCTCCTGTTCCAAAGCTTGAATTTGACGACTAATAGTTGATTGGGTAACTTGAAATTTTTGGGCGACTTGTCCAAAATTCCCCATTTCTGCGACTGCTAAAAAAGACTGTAACTGCTCAATTCGCATGGTTAAGAGACTATTTCTTTACTGATATAGAATAATCTATTTGTATTTTTAGTTTAGTAAATTTTGATACAACAAAAATGAAAGAAATGGGATTTCTGGGTTTAGGTATTTTACCACACACACAGATCAATAAATCAGTTATAAACTGGAATTTAGAGGGCCTTGAGCTCTTGTCAAAAGTTTAAGAGAAAAGGGTTTCAAAGTTTTATATAGCATTTTCTGATTAAGTGTTATATACCCCCTCACCCCCCAACCCCCCTCATCCCAAAGGGAGAGGGGGGAAAAGGGCAAAATATCAACTAAAAATGCTATAGTAATTCCAATTAAGATTAGAACAGTTGAAAAATAGGTTTGTTTTATATTGTTTAATTTGTATTTGGAATTACTATAAATATGGTTTATCTAGGTGAAAACCCCAATCAAAATGGAGAAAGTCTATTTTAGACGGTGTGAATTTTAATAATTTATTCGATAACTGGTCCTGGTCTGATGGTAATTCTAATTATAATGTGGAGTTAACCATTGGTGAATTGTGTCTTTATGACTTTCAGATTGAACTAACAGACACGGGAACTAAAATCCATCAAAGATTTCAGAGTGAGCCAAGATTACCAGGAGTAATCGTGACAGAAAACAACCTTTTAGTGGGGATAATTTCCCGTCGTCGGTTTTTAGAACAGATGAGCAAACCCTATAGTTTGGATTTATTTGTACAAAGGCCTTTAAAAGTGCTTTATCCTTTTGTACAAACTGATATGTTAATTTTACCTAGTCAGACCTCAGTAGTAGAAACTGCCAATATTGCTTTACAACGAAGTCCAGATTTATTAGATGAGCCGATTATAGTAGCAATAGAGCCGAAAATTTATCGCATCTTAGACATTCATCAATTATTAATTACTCAATCAAAAATTCATCAATTAACCACCCAATTAGTAACAGAACTTTATCAACAATTAGAACTTAAGAACAAAGAATTAGAAAATTTAGCGACTTTAGATGGTTTAACACAAATTGCCAATCGACGTCATTTTGATGAATATTTATCACGAGAATGGAAACAAATGGCCAGGGAAAAACAGTGGATTTCCTTAATTATGTGTGATGTGGATTATTTTAAATCCTATAACGATAGTTATGGACATCAAGCTGGTGATGACTGTTTAAAGCAAATAGCCGCTAGTTTGAAAAAAACAGTTAAAAGACCAAAAGATTTAGTAACTCGTTATGGGGGGGAAGAATTTGCGATTATTCTCCCCCATACGGATAATAATGGTGCAATTAAGGTCGCTGAAATAATTCGTCAAATAATTAAAGATTTAAAAATACCCCATCAAGGATCAAAAATTAGCTCTTATGTTAGCGTTAGTTTAGGTATTGCTAGTCTGATCCCAGATTCGAGACAATCTCATCAATGGTTGATCAAATTTGCTGACAAAGCCCTTTATAAAGCGAAAAAAAAAGGACGCGATCGCTTCATCAATTATCAAGATTCCCTGAAATCTAAGTAATTATGCTTTTTACTTTAAAACCTAAACCAGTATTATTAAATAGAGTTTAAATATCCTAAATAATTTAGTAAAATTCATGAGCAGTGAAAGCGAATATTTCCGTCAAGAAGAAGCAACTCGTGTGAGAATTTTAAGTGAAGCCCTCCCTTATATTCAACAATTTAGCGGCCGCACCATTGTGATTAAATATGGTGGAGCAGCCATGAAAAATAGTAATCTTAAAGATAAGGTAATTCGTGATATTGTCTTCCTTTCCTGTGTTGGTATGAGGCCAGTTGTTGTTCACGGAGGAGGACCAGAAATCAATAGTTGGTTAGCTAAATTAAACATTGAACCCCAATTTAAAGATGGTCTTCGTGTCACAGATGCTCCCACCATGGATGTCGTTGAAATGGTCTTAGTTGGCCGAGTTAATAAGGAGCTTGTATCTTTAATCAATAGCGCAGGTGGTTTAGCTGTCGGTCTTTGTGGCAAAGATGGTAATATGATTCAAGCTCGTCCCGTGGATCAAGAAGGCGTTGGTTTTGTCGGCGAGATAACTTCAGTGGATCCAAGATTAATTGAATCTTTGGTAGATAAAGGTTATGTTCCGATTATTTCTAGTGTTGCAGCGGATGAAAATGGACAGGCCTATAATATTAATGCTGACACAGTGGCCGGTGAATTGGCGGCAGCTTTAGGTGCTGAAAAAATGATCCTTTTAACTGATACTCCCGGTATTTTAGAAGATTATCACGATCCTTCCACCTTATTAACTCGGTTATCGATTCAAAAAGCGCGGGAATTGATTGAAGAAGGAATTGTTAGCGGTGGTATGATCCCTAAAGTTACCTGTTGCGTGCGATCACTTGCCCAAGGAGTCAAAGCTGCCCATATTATTGACGGTCGTATTCCCCATGCTTTATTATTAGAAATATTTACTAATGATGGTATTGGTTCAATGATTACACCCTAGGGAAGTAATAAGTAATAAGTAATAAGTAAGTAATTGCGGACTTTTTACTTATTCTAAATAAATAATCACAATTAATATGAATTTAGAAAAATTTGATCAGGAATTTAATTTAGGAAAATTAGCCATTGAAAGAGGTCAATATCAACTAAGTATTGCACATTTAAAAAATGCAATTGATCTCGTTTCTCCCCTCTCTAAAAAGGGAGGTGAAGCGCAAATTTGGTTAGTGTCAGCTTATCAGGCTAATGGAATGATAGAGGAGGCGATCGCCCTTTGTCAAGAGTTAATTAGGCATCCTTCTTTTAAGGTAAAAAAACAAGCAGGAGACCTATTATATATTATGAAAGCTCCTCGTTTAGAACGTCCTAAAGAATGGTTAACGGAAATTCCGGACCTTTCTAAAGTATCGGAAAGTGAGACGAAAATTCCAGCGAAAAAAATATCGGTGACACCGATTAAAAAACCCTTAGAAGATATAGATTTAAGTCAGGTTAATAGCAAAGATAATCACTTTGTTTTGGTGGGTTTTGTAGTAATTATAATTATTTTTGGTGGTCTTTTTTTCCTTAATCTAACCTAATTTCGACCCGAGAATTAAGTTGGTCATCTTCTGGTAAACTGTAACCAATAATTACCCAATGATAGTTTTTAGTTAAACTTTTTTCTAAATATTGTTTAACTAAATTAGCTAATTTTAAAGAGGAAGATTCGGTTTTTTGTGTATAACTTATTATTTTAATAATTGAAATTTGTTTAGTTTGTATTTGCAAAATGAGATCATTTAAAACCTCAGCTCCTAATTTTGAGATTTCTGTCTCATCCTCCGTAAATAAAAAACTATTTTTAATACTCTTTTCCTCTTTTATTTCCTCTATATCTTGACGAATTAGGGATTGATAAGCTTTAATTAAAAAAGGCTTATTTATGTCCAACTTCGGTGAAAAATTAGCCAGTAAAATTCCTAAAATTACTGCTAAACTACTACTGATTCCGAAAATTAACACTTGGATAATTACCTTGATAACTTGAGTAATATTTAGGTTATTTTCTTTCATATTTTTTAGGTATAAATGTTAAAATGTCTGAAATTATCACTTTAATTGAGCAAATTAAACAAGAAGCTGAACAAGCCGACTTTCCCCTTGACATTCCAGTTTACCACGAAGCTGGCCTCACCCCGACTCAACCCATTCTTTATACCGGTAACTTAAACAGTCAATTGTGTATTTTTGGCCGTGATTTAGGTCGAGATGAAGTATTCGCTCGTCAACCTTTATACGGAGCCGCAGGTACATTAGTTCGTCAAGGTTTTTATTATGCTATTCATCGACAAAATACCACTGATAAAAAACTTTTAGAAACTATTTGTACTCATCTTTTACTTACTAATACTGTACCCTATAAACCGCCAGAAAATAAAGCCTATTCCCAGAAAGTAAAAAAACGTTTTCGGCCTTTTATTGAACGTTTTTTAGTGTTACATTGGAAAGGGAATCAAATAATAACTCTTGGTACAGAAGCCTTTACTTGGTTTACCATTTATGACAAGGAAAATCTCCAAAATTTTTGGCAAAGGGGCGATCGATACGAGGCTAAAATTGAGATAAACTTAACTACAATAGACGAAAATGGAGAAAAACACGAAAAATTAATAACATTATTACCCTTACCTCACCCATCACCATTAAACATAAAATATTACTCAAAATTCCCGCAAATGTTACAACAAAGGATCGCTCAATTGGATTTTTAAGGTTATATTTCTTAGTGGTAATTTAGTCGAGATTATCCATTTGATTAATAATATTCATGGTTTCCACACTAACAGTAGTAACACGCATTAATAAGTCGATCACCTCCTCTTTATAATCAGAAAAACGGTAATTATTAAAATGTTTGGAAATGGTTTCATCTTTAATTTTCTTCTCTTTATATTGGTCTAAAATCCACTCAATCGCACTACGATTGCCTAATTTATATTCCCAGGCAATTTCGGGGACATTTTCTAAAATGGTAATCTCATCAATGATTATTTGACCCTTGGTTTTATCTACTTTTAATTTGGGTTTTGGGATTGAATGTAGAGACGTTGCATGCAACGTCTCTACATTTTTCAAAGGATAAGGTGAAATACTCTCATAATTTAGATGTAATTCCATTAATTTTTCACCCCAATTTTTCCACTGATTAAAATTAGGATAAAAAGGTATTCTTGGGAAATCTCGTTTCAAATTCTGCTCGTATTTTTCCCTGTATTTCGGATTATGTAAAACTGCATAAATATAATGGAATATGTCTAGTTTAGTTATTTTCCTCACCCCCAACTTTTCTCCTGTAGGCGGATTAGCCCTCACCCCCAACCCCTCTCCCACAGGGTGAGGGGAGCTAGAATTATCTGAAAGTCTTCTCCCCCCTCTCTCTGAGAGAGAGGGGGGTTGGGGGGGTGAGGGTTGATAATATTCCCTAAACTGTTCTAATCCCCAATCCGTTATATTATCAATTTTTTCGCCATTTTCATCATAACTAGATAAGGGAAGACATTGAGAATCACCGGTTAAGTGTAAATCAACCATTAAATTTGTTGCTAAACAATGAAAAGATTTACTATTTCCTAATGTTAAAAATGCAATATATTTATTATCTTGATCTTTTTTTCTGTAAATATCAAACCATTGATAAGTCATCCCATTAAGATGTTTATCAAAATACAAATATTGTTTAATAAATGGCCGATATAAACTTGAAATAATCTGCTCTTGATTAAATTCTTTATGAATTCTTCTCTTTAAATAATTAGTTAATTCCCGATCCCATTTTATGTTATTTTTGTCTTTAAAGTCGTTATCTTGTAAGGTTTTTTGATAAGTTTCAATAAAAAACGCTACTTTTTTAGTTAAATTTTCCTCAGAAAAATCATAAACCCAATCATCTCGATAAGTACCAATTCCCCTCGAAAATAACTTAAAA
The DNA here is from genome assembly GCA_011391125.1 of Synechococcales cyanobacterium S06. Taxonomy (GTDB): domain Bacteria; phylum Cyanobacteriota; class Cyanobacteriia; order Cyanobacteriales; family JAABRE01; genus JAABRE01. The sequence goes on along the minus strand of JAABRE010000015.1, from coordinate 58,319 downwards.
ATTGCTTGCTCAGATTTTCCTGACTTAACATTTTTATCAATTAAAGGTAGTAATTCATCGAAATTATTATCTACTTGATTAATCCAGTTATGCTTTTTATCAGGGGTAAGGTGTTCAAAAGGAATATCTTTAAATTGAGTTTGTGCTAAATAATTTAACTTATCTTTGCTATTATTTTGAGCTAATTTTTGATAGTAAATTTGACAATTTTTCTTCACTCCCGACTCCTCTCCCAGATGGTGAGGGGAGTCGGATTTTTTCACTAAGAAAGTAATGGCAACTCCCACCATAATATTAAACACATTTCCTGTTTTATCCCCTGCTCTAATATTACCTCCTAAATCAATGACATAAATCTGACTAAATTCAGAGGAAATAACCTTTCTAAAACCATCAAAAGTTAGTGCATCAATAAAAGAGGAATTTGTAATAAATGCAATAATTCCGTTATCATTTAATCTGTCTGTTGCCCATCTTATAAACCTAGTGTACATATCATACAATACTATTTGATTTTGTGCATTTCCTTCTTTTACATAAGTATCTTTGATACGTTTATCTATACTTTGATAACCACGATTTGCATTATTTTGATTAAAGTTTTCTTGTTTAGCATTATAGGGAGGATTGCCAATAATGACTGATATTTTTCGTTCATTTTGTCGCTTAATTCGCTCCGTATTTTCCTGACTCATGGCGAATATATCCATCTGTTTACCACTAAAGGAACTATGCTCCAAAGTATCAACTAAACAGATATTATTAAACTCTAAATATTGTCCAGTTTTTTGCTGATAACTGTATTCAATATTAAGATTTGCGATATAATAGGGCAAAATAGAAACCTCATTACAGTGGATTTCATGCTGATATTTATAGGTAATATCTCTGGTTAATAAATACTCTAAAATTTCGGTGATAAAAGTACCTGTACCCGTGGCTGGATCTAAGATTTCAACTCCCCGATCGCCCAAGGTTTTTTGAAAGTATTTGGTTAATAAATAATCGGTACTTTCCACCATGAATTTAACGATTTCATTCGGAGTATAAACGATTCCGAGGCGATCGGCCGCCAAAGGATTATAGGCCTGATAGAAATTCTCATAAACTACTTTTAAAAACTTCTGTTTTTCCTGATGATTGACAATATTAGCAGCGGTTCTAATAATTACTTGATAATAACTTTCAATAGTTTTTAAAGTCTGGCGTTTAAGACTACCTGTAAAAAAGGTTTTAATTAGTTCTTGTAACTGACAAGCAACATTATTTTCTTGGTGAAATTGTCCCTCACTAAAGATATTAGTAAAAATATCCTCAGTTAAAATATGCTGAATAATCATCTCCCGAATATCAGCTTCATTAAGATTAGGATTGATGGAATCTTGACAAACTTTTAAAAAAACGTTAAATTTATCTTTAAATGTTTGTAGAGACGTACCATGGTACGTCTCTACAAGTTGCTGATCAATTAGATTTCTCAGAGTAGTTAAAATCGTGGGTAAATCTTCCTTAAAAGAGGAAATTGCTTGTCGAAAATCTTTAACTTCTCCTCTTTCGTAGTCTAAAAATAGATTAATAATCTTATCTAAATCGGTGTCATTTTCCATCTTAATCCGTAGGGTTTCTCGGCCATTTTGGATTAAAACAGCAGTCTTAGTATCCTCAAATAAAATATTATCAGTGGGATAACCTTTCTGATTAATTTTTAACTCAATTTCCTCATCTAAATTATCTTTTTCATCTTTAGCCTCCCAATACCCCCAATCCAGTCTTAAAGCATCTTTAACAATGCCATCAAGGCGAATCTGAGTATTAAAACGACTAGAAATAGTTAACTCATCAACCAAGACAAAATCCCGCGCTTTACAATAGGAATTTAGCAAATTACCGAAAGCAAATCTGACAGAATTTTCGTTACGAGAACCACCAAAACGAATTTTAGCTTCTAAATCCCGACGATATTGATTAATAAGAGTAATTGACATAATTATTAATAGAAATAAAAATAATTCCTAATTATAAGACTTATTGTCAACTAATTTTAATAGCATTAGCAATATTTTGAATAAATAAATTAACCCCTTTGCTGGGTCAAAAAGCATCAAAATATCAACAGTTGAGTAAAATCTGAGTAGAAAACTGATTTTACCAATCAGTAATATTAGGAAAAAAAATAAGGGCGAACGATGGGACTTGAACCCACGCATGGAGGTACCACAAACCTCTGCCTTAACCACTTGGCCACGCTCGCCATGACAATTTATAATATAACACACTCACCTAAAAATGATCAAGTATTTTTTATGCTAAATTTAAGTCAATTTATGACAAAAAAGCAAAATGAAAAATTCACAATTAGCATTAATAGTCAGTGTCTTGCTGGTAACGATTGGGACGATCGCTTTTGGGATCACTAACCCTAATAAAGAAGAATATCAGAAATATGGCGCGGCTCAACTTAGCCAAGAACTTCAAGAAAAAGGTTGTGAAAAAATACCTCAAAGTTTCGGGAATTTTTTGCAAACTCAATGTAAACTATTAATTGAACAAATGAATCCGGAATTACAAGGACTAATTGAGAAAAATACCCAACGAAAGAATTTTCTCTTGTTTAGTATTTATGTTACTGATTTAACCCTCCCAACACCTTTACCGAGTTACCATTTTGAAACTTTAGCTGGTTTAAACCATTTTTGGGTCTTGAAAGCAGAGGAACAAAATAGTAGCAACTAACAGATAATAGATCCTGTCAAAAATTAATAATTCAATTATGTCTAATTTTAGTAACGCAATCCCTTTAGATAAAATTCGTTATAATGAACAGGGTTTAGTACCGGCGATCGCCCAAGATCATTTAGATGGTACAGTGTTAATGCTGGCCTGGATGAATCGAGAATCCCTAGAGAAAACCTTAGCAACTGGGGAAACTTGGTATTGGAGTCGGTCACGTCAAGAATTCTGGCATAAAGGGGAAACATCAGGGTATATTCAAAAAGTGCGCAGTATTCGTTATGATTGTGATAGTGATGCACTTTTAGTTACCGTTGAACAAGTTGGTGATATTGCCTGTCACACCGGTGAAAGAAGTTGTTTCCACCAATTAGAAGAGGGAAAAATTGCCCCTCCTGCCGACACCTTATCGGATTTATTTGCAGTAATTGAACATCGTCGGGATCACCCAAACGAAACTTCCTACACTTGTAAGTTATTGGCTGGAGGGGATAACAAAATTTTAAAGAAAATTGGTGAAGAATCCGCCGAAGTTGTTATGGCCTGCAAAGATGATGTAAAAGAGGAGATTGCGGGGGAGGTAGCGGATTTATTCTATCATACTTTGGTGGCCTTAGCTTATCATAAGGTGAGTTTGCGGGATGTTTATCGCAAATTAGAAGAAAGGAAAAGGTAATTAGGGCTTGCTGAATAAATGGCTGGTGAGGGCGAGTTGATAGTTGATAGTTGATAGTTGATAGTTTGACCGGGTCTTTTGACGAGCAAAAATCTTGATTAATCCCCGTAAATGTAAGGTTTTTGGCGTTGCACCTATGCAAGATGATTTGATATTTATTTTCAATGTAGGGGTAGGGCTTGTCCCTACCCTATCAGCGTTTCGGGGGCAACCACAAGGGATTGCCCCTACAATTTCATCTCAGAGTCATGCAACGCCAGGTTTTTTACTATTATTTGTTGAAATCCTTGCCCTTAATTCAAGTCCCACCAACTTAAAAGTCTTGATCTACATAGCTGTCAGCTTTTTTCCGTAAACCCTAATTAGATTAATTGATGAATTTGAGCTAAAAGCTGTTCATTTGTCCACCCTTGGTAGAGACTAGCGGCGATCGCCAACCCCCCTGCTCCCACACCTTCCTTGACGAAACCCTGCTCATATACTTGCAATACTGGGTAAGGTGACTCGGTAAAGTTCAATTGTGTGGCGAATAAAGGGACATTGCCGATCGCCTCAGCTAAACCAATTGTATCACCGGTGGAATCTTCGGCCACCCAACGGGTAGTTCCGACGACAATTTCATCTAAAATAACTGATAAATTATGATAATTAACGATCGCCAGTAATAAACTATAAACAGCTAACATTTGCGTACCTCCGGCCAACATTACCCCGGAGTGACGACTAGCACTAATCGCCATACCCGCTGCTACAACCTGCATGGGATCGCCAACAGCAGCGACTAATTCAAAGGGGTCAGGTTGACTTACTACTGGATATAAATTCGCCTTTCTTAAACCAGTTTCGACGATGTCCCATTTTTGCTGATGGTTACATTGGGGATGACTACTATTAACCTTATCCTTGGCATTAATTCCTAAACCTGTTAAAATGGCTAAAGCTGTGGTAGTGCCACCGACAACACATTCACCAATAACTAAATAGTCAGTTTCCTGCGCTAATTTTTCTCCCCAAGTTAACCCCTGTTCAAATAATTGTTTGACTAGGTCTAAGGGTAAAGCTTGACCAGAAGTAAGACAATTAGCTGGTTTACCGTTTAAATTAAGATAAGGTACTGCTGGAGGGAGGGGAAGACCAGCATTAAATAAATAAACCGGTATGGATAAAGATTTTACCACCGCACGAGAAATTAACACCGGAGATGCTCCGTGGGTTAAGGGTGGTAAGGGATATTTGGGGTTTGGTTTTTGTCCCTCGATTAAATATTCTGCATCGGCTATAGCCGTATATTTACGGTCTTCTGGGGTTGATCCGGCGGCGGAGATACCAGTGATTAAACCGGTGTCGGTAAAGCCTAAAATACAGGCAAAAACTGGCTTTTTAGCCCGATATTTGGCTAACCAGTGGGAGGCTTTTTCCGGTTCTGTATAAATCTTGATCATTGTTAATTTAATTTTAGCTTTTTTCTCACGCAAAGGCGCAAAGACGCAAAGAAGAACGCAAAGTCCTGGTTTGAGCAATAGTTAAGTTACTTGTTTAAAGTCCCCTTACAAACCGATTTATTCGTAATCTAGTATTATTTTTAACCATTCTGGTGGCCGAGGAATGGGGTTTCCTAATCGATCTAGTATTAAGAGAGCGACTAAATGCACGGCAAAGATATAAAATAAGCTATTAATTACGACTAAAATAAAGGCTAATAGGGAAATTAATCCGAAACTTGGTTCGGCTAAGATGCCTAGTTTAATGAATAACAAATCGGCGAATACGGTCATTTGATTAATGACATATTGCCATAAATCTTCGCCTAATAGCAGGGAAAATAACCAAATTCGGAAGAAAAAGCCAAATGTACCTAGGATTGTTCCCATGAATAGGGATAAGTTCCAGTTGGCGTTTCGGTGCCATAATGCTCCTAGTTGTACTCCCATGATTCCATAGGGTATAACAAAAACGATGCTTCTTGCCGGTCCCATTAAAATGGTGATTAATAATCCTGATACTAAAGCAGTCATCCATGAAGCACGATTTCCCCATCTTAAATATATTAGGGCGATCGGTAGGGGAAATAATAACCTTAATAATGGTCCTAGGGGAAAATAGTAGTTGATTAACCAAATTAAACTAGCTGCACTGGCTAAAAAAGCAGTTTCCACTAAGATTAAGGTTTGATTTGGGGTTATGGGTGGGGAGTTGGCCGGTTTTTCGTTGGTTAAAATGGGTGAAGTTGTAATTTCGGGATCACTATCAACCCAATTGTTGTCATCCTCAATCAAAAGATTTATCTCCTTTAAGATTAAATGGGAAGCTAATTAATCCTTATTAATTAACCAATGAGATGTTCTAAAGCTGATAAATTGGGAATACAAATATAATCTTGTTCCCGTTTAATCACGTTTTTCTTTTCTAATTTTGTTAAGGTCCTGGTTACGGTTTCCCTGGCCAAACCACATAAACTACTTAATTCTCGATGGGGTAAATTGGGGATTTCTGTACCTTGAGTTCCTTTTTTCCCTTGGCCTTCGGCTAAAAACATTAGGGTATCTGCTACCCTAGACATAGCATCAGCTTCCCTTAGTCTTAATTTGCGATTTACTTGACGCAATCTTTTGGCCATTAATTTTGTTAAACTTAATCCGGCCATGGGTTCTGTATGGATTAAATCGACAAAATCCGCTGCGGGAATACTGCCAATTTTGGTATCGGTTAAAGTAATCACATCGGTGGAACGGGGGACATCTTCAAGTGCGGCCATTTCGCCAAATAATTCCCCTTTTCCTAAAATATTTAAGGTGATTTCTTTGCCTTCGACGTTGTAAGTTCTGATTTTTACCCATCCTTCTAGGACAAAATACACTGCTCCTCCCCAATCATTTTCCAACAAAATTACTTGATTGGGAGGATGAATTCTGGTTACAACATGACCCGTTGCTTTCAAAAAACTTTGATCAGGAAGTCCTTGAAAAAAAGGCACACAGTTTAGTAGATTTTTTAAGTCAGATATTTGTTGGTCGGATTTTTCTTCCATAATACATATACATAACGAAAGGATTTCTTTAAGATAGCGGTTAATAATTGACAATTAACAATTAACAATTAACAATTATTTTAGTTGACAGTGGATAATTAATTGTTGTTATAAAAACGGCTCATTATTCACTCTCAACTACCAACTATCTTAGGAGCTTTTTTGTGAATATTACTGGAACAATTCCTCACTGGATTTTAGTTGATCCTCTTTTACATAGTTGGTTACTTGAAGATTTAGGAAGAGGCGATCGCACTACCCAAAATCTTTTTGCTGATTTTGAAGTAAATCACGGTGAAGCAGATTGGATTGTCAAGGAATCAGGAGTAATTGCTGGACTTCCCCTTGCTCAAAGAGTCTTTACTATGTTAGACGACCAAGTTAAATTTGAAACCCTCGGTTTGGAAGGTCAATTTTGTCAAAAAGGATCAGTAATTGCCCATCTTCATGGACCGTTAAATAGTTTACTCATGGGTGAAAGGGTAGCATTAAACCTAACTATGAGTTTATCGGGAATTGCCACACTTACCGCTGAATTTGTGCAGGCGATCGCTGATTTACCCTGCAAATTAGTTGATACCCGCAAAACTACTCCTGGATTAAGAATCTTAGAAAAATATGCCACTCACGTAGGAGGTGCAATTAATCATCGTTACGGTTTAGATGATGGTGTGATGATTAAAGATAATCATATCAAAGCTGCGGGTAGTATTGCTGAGGCGATCGCCAGAATAAAAAAACATAGTCCCTATCCTTTAACCATCGAAGTCGAAACCAGTAATCTGGCCGAAGTATTGCAGGCCTTAGAAAATGGTGCGGATATTATTATGTTAGATAATATGGGTATTTCTGAGATGATTCAAGCTGTGGAATTAATTAGAAACAAAAAACCAAACCTCAAAATTGAAGCATCTGGTAATATTACTTTAGAAAATATTCGTCAAGTGGCCGAAACCGGAGTGGACTATATTTCCAGCAGTGCACCCATAACTAGATCACCTTGGTTAGATTTAAGCATGAAAATCATTTAACTAACAGGTAAAAAGTAAAGAAATTGATATTTTCTGGACAAGAATTGATTTACTAAGTTTTTAATTCTGATGTAAAAAAGTAGGGATCACCAAGAAACGGAGTAATTCGTAATCAATTGGTGTGAACCAGACCCCCCAAAAAAGGGGAGCAGTTATCGCTCGTCAAGACACCTTAAAGTTTTGCCAGCTTTAAGCTCTGTCGTCACTGATTAAACAGTCCGCAAGGATAGTGTCTTTGACCTAACAAGCTTCGATAACATGGTTGAGGCCAACTTTACCCTATTTTAGGAGTTCTTAGAAATGAGCAATTATGTTTTTGTTTTAGATGCCAACAAAACACCTTTACAACCCACTCACCCTAGTGTAGCTCGAAAGCTATTAAAACAAAGGAAAGCATCGGTTTTTAGACGTTATCCATTTACAATTATTCTCAAGGAAGTAAAACTCAATGTTGTTAGTCAACCTATAGAATTAAAACTCGACCCTGGTTCAAAAACTACAGGAGTTGCTTTAGTTTCTAATAATCAAGTAATTTGGGGAGCAGAATTAAAACATCGTGGTCATTTCAGTTATCAGTTATCAGTTATCAGTTATCAGTTATTAACTATTAATTATCTGTTCACTGGTAACTGTTCACTGGTAACTGAAAGAGGTGAATTACAAGGTTATGAAATTCGAGAATATTTATTAGAAAAATGGGGTAGAAATTGCGTTTATTGTGGTAAAAAAGATGTTCCTTTAGAAATTGAACATATTAAACCCAAATCCCTTGGAGGTAGTAATCGCATTTCTAATTTAACCCTTGCTTGTAAAGGTTGTAATCAGAAAAAAGGTAGTCAATTAATTGATCACTTTTTAAGTGATCAACCACAATTACTACAACAAATTAAAACACAAGCAAAACAACCATTAAAAGACGCTACTGCGGTTAATACAACTCGTTGGCAACTGTTTAATTCTTGAAAAGAAATGGGATTACCACTTATTACCAGTAGTGGAGGTAAAACCAAATTTAATCGTATTAAATTAAACTTCCCAAAAACTCATTGGATTGATGCTGCTTGTGTGGGAGATATTACTACCTTAAAATTATTAACAAAAAATCCCTTAATAATAACAGCAAAAGGACAAGGTACAAGGAGATTATGTCGAATTAATAAATATGGATTTCCTATCTCAAAACCACGTCAAAAATATAACATGGGTTGGAAAACAGGAGATATAGCAACTATTATTAAAGATGGTGTTTCTTATACAGGAAAAATGGTCATTCAATCAGCTACAAGATTAGAAGTTAGAGTTAATGGGAAACGTATTGGTGGAAAACTCTCCTTGTTTGCTTGCATACATCAACAAGATGGTTATATCTATGAATTTAACTCCATTTAACTCTGTTTAACTCCTATTATTGGCGATCAGATGATACGGCGTGAATTGCTGTTCACGCCTACTTTTTTGTATTGAATCAGTCAATCATAAACCCATTCGCAACTTAGTTGATTTTGTTCATTTTTGATCCAGTGTGCTACTAATTGTGGTCGATCGGGTTTAAAGTTAAAAGTATTGTCAGTATCTTTAACTAGGAGTTGATCCTGATCTTTTCTGCCTTTTCGATGAAAAATTAATCCTAACATGGTTAAAACCTCTTTTATTAAATCGTGTTAATTATTTGTTAACCTTTTCTTTACCTTAATTGTAGATCAGTAAAAAAAAAAGTGTGTGATTTACGTTACAAAACTTTATAATTGACGAATAAATGGTAAAATAAAACCTTAACTGCGATCGCCAAAAGAAAAAGATGTTACAAGCAACACAAATTAGGTCAGAAACCCAAACTTATCCCATCGTAGAGACATTCCATTCCGTTCAAGGGGAAGGATATTGGTTCGGAGTCAATGCTTTTTTTATCAGATTGGGAGGTTGTGATGTGGGTTGTCCTTGGTGTGACACTAAACAATCATGGAATGTAAAAAGACACCCACAAATTGAGATCAAAGAGTTAGTAAATCAGGTAAAAATAGCGAATCCTGCGATAATTATTATCACAGGGGGAGAACCTTTAATGCACAATTTAAACCCCTTAACTAAGGGGATTAAAAAACTAGGAAAAAGACTACATTTAGAAACATCTGGAAGTCATCCTTTTACGGGTATTTTTGATTGGGTGACTTTTTCGCCTAAACAGTTTAAAATACCCCATGAAAGTATTTATGATCAGGTAAATGAGTTAAAAATTGTGATTAAAAATGAGCAGGATTTAATTTGGGCAGAACAACAAGCTGCTTTAGTACCTTCGGAAACAATTAAATATTTGCAACCAGAATGGAATACCAAAGAAAGTGAAAATATTATTTTTCAATATGTGTTAAAAAATCCCCAATGGCGAATTAGTTTACAAACTCATAAACTACTAGGAGTAAGATAATTAATAATTATCAATTACTGACTTAAAAAAAAAGATTAACACAGATTAAATTTCTTGATAAACGCAGTTTAAATAGGGTTTAATCGCGGTTAAAAGTTATTTTTGGTCTCAAATGTTATTTCTCAAATCTCGTTTATAATGCGGTTATTTGGCGATTTTCAGAAAATGGTATAATTTGATACAAAAATTATTTTGGCGCTGCCTAGATGATTAGCGAGCATCTGACCTAAAAAAGTTGCGGCTAACCTCGGCGCTGGGAATTTTGCGCAATTTTTTTTACCCCTTATTGTAATTAATGATATGATAAAGTATTTGGGGGGACTGGGTCAAGTGTTTGTAACAATTCTTAACAATTAACTAATAAAAATTATGGGAAAAAAAGCAGTAGTTTTAATGTCAGGCGGACTTGATTCTTCAACCGTGGCGGCGATCGCCCTAAAAGAGGGTTATGAAGTAATCGGTTTATCATTTCGTTATGGACAGAGACACGCGAAAGAGTTAGAAATAGCGCAAAAAATAGGGAAAATGTTAGGAATTTCGGAGCATTTTATCACAGATATAAATTTAGCGCAATGGGGGGGATCATCCTTAACAGACTTGTCTTTAAATCTCCCCAAAGATGGTGTAAAACCGAACGAAATTCCTTCTACTTATGTTCCAGGAAGGAACACAGTTTTTATGGCGATCGCCCTTTCTTTAGCAGAAGCAAAAAATGCGGAAGCGATCTATTTAGGAATAAATGCGGTGGATTATTCGGGTTATCCAGACTGTCGGCCAGAATATTTACAAGCATATCAAAATCTCGCGAATTTGTCATCCAAAATAGGAATTGAAGGTAAAACCCCGCAATTAATTGCTCCTTTAATACATGATTCTAAAGTAGCGATTGTTAAAAAAGCCATTGCCTTAAATGTACCCATTGATTTAACTTGGTCATGTTATCAAGGAGGGGAAGAACCTTGTGGTTTATGTGATTCTTGTAGGATTAGAGATGAAGCTTTAAAAGAAGTAAGGAGTAGGAAGTAAGAAGTAAAAAGTAGGAAGTAATAAATAAGAAAAGACTGATCAACTGTCAACTATCAACTGTCAACTATCAACTATCAACTATCAACTACCAAGTGGTCGAATAATGGCAGTATTTTCCTGTTTTTTGGGAGTAAAAACTGCTGTTAAAGCATCGGATAAATTATCGGCCATAATAATTTTATTTTCATATACTACAATAACTCTAGCTAAAGTAGGCAAACTATTTCTTTCTGCTTCTAAATATAAAGGTTCCACATATAATAAAGATTGTTCAATGGGAATGACTAATAAATTACCTTGAATTGCTCTACTACCTTCCCGATTCCAGAGGGATATTTGTTGGGAAATAACGGGGTCTTGATTAATTAAAGCTTCAATTTGATCAGGACCATAAATTAATTTTTGTTTCGGGAATTGATATAACAGTAATTTACCATATTCTTCGCCATCTGAACGTCCCGCCAACCAGGCAATTAAATTAGGTCGACTTCGGGGAGTGTAGGGGTGAAGTAGGATAAATTCCTCGGATTTTGCAGTGGGTAATTTCATGATCAAATAATAGGGATCAATGGGTTGAGACTGATTGGCATAAATTTCTTGGGGAATTTCCCATTGATCTTCGCGATTATAAAATACTTGGGGGTCTGTCATGTGATAAGACAATAAACGTTCGGATTGGATGGTAAATAAATCCGTGGGATAACGAATATGAGCGAAAATATTTGCAGGCATTTTTTCAATGGGTTTAAATAGGTTAGGAAATAACTTTTCCCATGTTTGTAGAATGGGATCATTCTGATCAGAAATATAAAAATTTATGTCACCATTATAGGCATTAATAACAACTTTAACGGAGTTTCTAATATAATTAAAACTGTTATTTCCGGGATCAGAGTAGGGATAATGATCTGTTGTGGTGTAAGCATCAATCACCCAATATAAATAATTTTTTTCGCCATTTATATTAGTATCGTTTCCATCAGCAATTACTAAATAAGGGTTTTTATCGTAATGCAAAAAAGGAGCGATCGCCCTTATTCTCATGTTAATATTACGACGGAATAAAAGTTTAGTTTCCGGAGTAATATTTTGAGCAAAAAGAATGCGCCAATCCCTCAAATAGCTTCCAAATAATAATCTTTGCCCAATATTTTTAATAGAAATTCCTCCTTTCCCATCATAGGTATTATAAACATTTTCTTCCCCGCTAGGAAAGTCAAATTCCAAAGTATTTGTCCCTGTTAAAATATAATTATTCGTTAATTCACCATAATAAATACGGGGTTTTCCTATGGGAATAGTATTAGAAATTAACTTATTAGAAATGTTTAAACTTCCTTCTTGATCTGCTATGGTATCTGTACCAATATCTTTAACATAATAGTCAGGCAAGCCGGCTTCAGCAACTTGATTAACTGGAGACATGGTAAAACCATAACCATGGGTGTAGACTAAATGTTCATTAACCCAAGTTTGTGCTTCTTTAGGAACAGCAGTATAATCTAATTCTCGAGCTGCAATAATAATTTGTTGTTTCTCAGTAACGATCTTTTGCTGTTTTTTCAGGGTTAAATTATAACGATCAATATCGGCATCATTAAACTTATAATAAAGTCTAATTTGTTGCAATTGACGATTAGTTTGTAAAATTGGTCGGGTATCCCAAAGACGGATATTTTCAATAGTAAGATAATTTTTTTGTATATCTTCAATGGTTAATTTATCTTCTGGATCAAAGGTTTTTGCGTCTATATTATCTAAACCAAATGCTTTTCTAGTATATGCGATACTTCGTTCAATATAGGGTTTTTCCCTGGCCAATTCATTGGGTTGAACGCTAATTCTTTGAATGAGCAGACTTGAGAAAAAACCAATAATTGTTAGGAATAAATAGATTACCATAACCCCGGCAATTAAAGGGGTTGTTTTTTGGACTAATTTATCTTGTTTAAGGAATAATCTAAATCTATTTTTACCATGAAATATGGCTTTCAAAATTAACCAAATTGCAATGATTAAAGCAATAATTGCTAAGTTAGTTTGGATGGGTAATTCGATCTTGATATCGGTAAAACCTGCTCCATAAGTCACACCTCGTTGGGAATTAAGCAATTCATAACGTGTTAACCAATGACGTAAGGAAAGGGTTAAGATAAATAAACCACTTAAGATATAAATATGGCGCAATTGTGGGGTAGAAAATCCGGGAAATCTTCCTTCAGATAGGCTATTTGCTGATAATAAATAAATTAAACAACAGGAGATTAAACCAGATAAAAACAAACCACTTAACCAGAAATCTAATAATTGCCAAAAAGGTAATTTAAAGATATAAAAACTAATATCTTTGGCAAAAATAGGATCAGTTTGATTAAATTCTGTGGGTGCAAAATATTCTAAAAATCTGGTCCAATTCGCTGATAAGATAAAACCAGAAAGCAGACTTAAAATTCCAGCAATAATTTTTGTAGTAAGTTTAACTTGAGTAATAATAAAGACTGTGGTAGCTATTAATACTGATAAATGAAAGATATTCTCAGAAAATTGGGGAGCAATTTTACTAAAATAAGCAATTACTTTAAAGGGTGAAGGTAGGGGTGGGATAATATTAGGTAAAGTAAAATCAACCTGCTTTAATTCGCTGGCAATTTCACCATAATAAAGTAACATTAACCCACTTAAAAAGGAAAAAACTGTAATTATTAATAATAATAAAGGTAATTTTAAAACAGGTGTTTGCGGTAAAAGTTGGTTAGATTTTGGTTGATTTTGTGGGAGATAATTCCACTTATTTTGATCCGCAATATTTAGGTTAATTAGTAATAATAATAAGGAAATAATTGAAGCGATCGCCCCTAGGCCAACTTTGGTTTGTAAACGTAATAAAAAAGTATCAAAATAACCAACTTCTTGAAACCAAAAACTCTCAACTATCAACCTAGTGATAATGGTAAAACCCACCCACAAAGCTAATAAAATTAAAATAAATTTAACGAATTTAAAGAATAAAGATTGTGTCATTTCAGTTATCAGTTAACAGTTAACAGTTAACAGTTAACAATTGATAACTGGTAACTGAGGGGGAAGGAGGCCTTAGACAGCTTTTCTTGTCATTAATTATAATACATTTTACCTGAAATATAATGAATAATAGTTAATAGAAGTTAGTAACTAGATATTAATTTTTTTACTATCAACTATAGCAGTTCTATGTTCGTTGTGTAGAGACGTTGCATGCAACGTCTCTACAGTAAGGGTTTGGTGAAAACAATTTTTTACAACTAATTTAGGATTGCTATATCAACTGTCAACTATCAACTGTCAACTATCAACTGTCAACTATCAACTATCAACTATCAACTATCAACTGTCAACTATCAACTATCAACTATCAACTATTAACTGTATTGTTCTTCGATCTCTAAATCAAACAACATTTGCAAAGATTGCAGACAACGGTGACGTGCTTCAATATCTTGTTGCGCCCTTAATTGTACCATAGGTTCATGTAAAATTTTGTTGACAATACCTCTGGTTAAAGCCTCGATTACTTCTTGGTGCTTTTCCGCAAACTCCGAACCTAAACGGGATAAGGCTTTTTCCAATTCCTGTTCGCGAATGTCCTCAATTTTATTGCGTAAAGAGCTAATGGTTGGTACAGTTTCCAGCGATCGCCACCACACGACATAAGCTTCAACCTCTTCTTCTAACAAGGCTTCTGCTTCTTGGGCCATTTGGCGACGGGTAGCATGGTTTTGAGCAACCACGGCTTTTAAGTCATCGACGTTATAGGAAGCCACATTGGGCATAGTAGCAACATCCGTGGCTACATTGAGGGGGACAGAAATATCAATCAGCATTAATTCCTGATCGGGTTTTAAAACAGCTTCTAAATTGCCCTTAGTTAAAATCGGTTCAGTTGCTCCCGTGCTAGTAAAAACCAAGTCAGAATTGGCGATTACATTCATCATTTCTGGTAACAGATGAATTTGCAACTTTGCTTCGGGGAATTTATCGGCCAATTCCTGCGCCCTAGTGTGAGATCTATTGACTAGGGCAATATTTTGACAACCTTTAGCGGCCAAATGTTGCACAAGTAAGCGAGACATTTTGCCCGCTCCAATAATGCTAATCCGATAATTTTCCAAATGCTCGACTTTTGCGTCAGCCAATTCCACCGCCGCCGAACTAATCGACACTGCTCCTGTACCAATATTAGTCTCGGTACGAACCCGTTTACCGGCCGTCATCGCTTGCTTAAAGAGACGATCCAATAAACGCCCCAAACCCTTATATTTTTGTGCTAATTTGTGGGTAGTTTTGACCTGAGCCAAAATTTGACCTTCTCCTAAAACCAAGCTTTCTAAACCTGCTGATACGCGCATCAAATGACGTAGGGCATCTTGACGTAATAAGACAAACAAATAGCGTCTCAATTCATGGAGGTAAATGTGGCCGTATTCGGCGAGAAATTGGGCAATGGCCTGAACTCCAGTTTCGGTTTCCTTGGCTACAGCGTAAATTTCCAGACGGTTACAAGTGCTAATGATCGCCACTTCATCAAGATGAGGATAGCTTTTTAATTGAGTAATCGCTGCTTCTATTTTCCCTTCGGGAATGCTTAATTTTTCCCGAATTCCTACTGGTGCTGTTTTGTGAGATAGACCAACAACTACAATATTCATTTTGTTTCTGTGTTCTCCCAAGGTGAATGTTAAATGATGACTAGCACTGGGCTGTCCGTGACATATATATATAAAGGCTAAGATTTGTGCTTAATTAATAATAAAGAATTTGAAAAGAATCTTTAAACTTATTTAACTTTTGTTAAGAAATGGTAGGGTGGACATGGCCCACCCTACCCAAATCTTACCTCTTACTTAATGTAATTGAATAACTTTGGGTTTATCAAGCAAGTGGACAGTGTCAACAAAGCGAGCAGTTTTTGACTGGGAAGAAATGATCAGACTTTGAGTTCTTGCACCACCGTGGAAGAAACGAACACCGTTCATTAAGGTTCCGGGGGTAATACCACAAGCTGCGAAAAGTACGGTTTCACCGGAAGCTAATTCATCAGCGTTGTAAACTTTGTCAGGGTCAGTGATGCCCATTTCGGCTAAACGTGCGAGGTTTCCTTCTCTGCTTTCGCCAATTAAACCGGTTTGAACAACAGCAGGATCATAGATTAATTGACCTTGGAAGTGACCGTCTAAACAACGCATGGCTGCTGCGGAAATAACACCTTCGGGAGCTGCACCAATACCCATAAGAGCATGAATATTTGTACCAGAGAAAGCACAGGAAATGGCGGCGGAAACGTCACCATCGCTGATTAAACGAACTCTTGCACCTGCTTCGCGGATTTCTTTGATTAAATCGGTGTGACGTTCGCGATCCATTACTACCACAACCAATTCTTCAACGGAACGATTTAAGCAGTCAGATAAGATTTTGAGGTTTTCGGTAGCTGATTTGTTAATATCAACATGACCTTTAGCAGCAGCAGGAGCGGCTAATTTTTTCATGTAGAAATCAGGAGCTGCGAATAAACCGCCTTTTTCGGAAATTGCCAAAACTGCCATGGAACCGTTTTGACCGTAAGCTACTAGGTTAGTACCTTCGCAGGGGTCAACAGCGATGTCGATTTCGACTAATTCGTCGGGGTTACAGTAAGCTTTGGCATCTTCACGGGTACAGATTCCGACTTCTTCACCAATGTATAACATGGGAGCTTCGTCTCTTTCACCTTCACCAATGACAATACGACCTCTCATGTGGATTTTGTTCATGCGTTCGCGCATGGCTTCTACAGCTACTTCGTCAGCGATGTTTTTTTCGCCTTTACCCATCCATTTTGAAGATGCGATCGCCGCTAATTCTACTACTTCAATAATTTCTAAACCTAAAGTATTATCCACGTTTTTTGAGCCTCCGAACAGCTGTTAAATTTATTTTGTCTAATCTAATCAGACATACTATCAGAAAGAGGGGATCAAATTTAACAATTAATTAACACTCAAATCAGTAATTTTTAGATTCAGGTAATTTTGCTTATTCTAGGGCGATTATTATTCTGACGACATTCTTAATCTTAAATCAAAGCAAGATATTGGGAATACACCCCAATGGAAAACGGGAACTTGGGGTCAATCATCTCAAAGAGCGCTATTATACCACAGATAAGAGAATAAAGCTATACCTTTATAAAAATCAATGATTAACTGAAAAGGACTTAATCATTTCGTCTAATTGTGACTTTTTTATCAAGCTATGTATTGGTTTAGTCAAAATCAAGAAATAAAAATCAGCAGTTTTGGAAGTTGTCTATTAGACTTTTTGCACCAAGTCTATTGTAATTAATTTCAGATTAATTCGGTTAATTTTTGCCTTTTTTACGCAAAGGTTTGTAAGGGAAATGCACATTCTATTTAGCCATAAATTACAACTAAGAACCGAAATACAAAAGATAATTATTTTTAATATTTGTTGCAATTTATTATTCAAGACTAGATTAATGATTTAAAATTAATTAGAGTTTTTTCTAAATTACTAATGTTATTTTTATGTCTTTATCTAATTTGTCACCATCTCTAATTAAGGCCATTGATACTAACTTTATGGTTGTGGATATTCACACCAGAATTAGTGAAATTTTAGCCATGATGAGTCGTTTATGGAGAAGTTGTTCCCTTGATTTTAACGATTGTGATAACGCTATTTTACCTCAAGAATGGGGACAAACTTGCGTTTTAGTCAAGGAAAATGATGACTTAATCGGTATTTTTACTCAGAGAGATATTCTTAAACTTACTGCTAATGGTATTTCAATTAAAAAAATCACTTTAAAAGAAGTTATTAAACAGCCAATCATTACTTTAAAAGAATCAGAATTTAAAGATATTTTCACGGTTTTAGCTATCTTTAATCAATCCAAAATTCGTCATTTACCCGTGATAAATAACCAAGGAAAACCAGTGGGAATTATCACCACTAATACCATAAGGAGATCGCTTTTACCGAGTAATTTTATTACCAAATTACGTTACGTTCAAGATATTATGTCAAAGGAAGTAATTTGGGCTAATTTAACAGATTCTGTCTTAACTCTCGCTAAATTGATGACAGAAAATCAGGTTAGTTGTGTCGTTATTTGTGAGCAGTTAACTAGGGAATATTTAACCCCTTTAGGAATAGTTACTGAGCGGGATATTGTACAGTTTCAAGCGTTAGAATTCGACTTATCTAAAACTATTGCTTCTCAAGTAATGAGTTATCCTTTATTATCCATTAAACCTCAAGATTCTGTTTTATTTGCCAATGAACAAATGGAAGAAAAACGAGTCAGAAGATTAGTAGTTTTAGGGGATAATAATGAATTATTGGGTTTAGTTTCTCAAACTAGCATTTTGCGAATTCTTAATCCTACTTATATGTATGGAACTATTGAAATTTTACAGGATTTAGTGGCTGAAAGAACTCGGGAATTAGAAGAAAGCAACTTACAATTAAAAGCAGAAATTAAACAGAAACAAGAAGCAGAAATAGCGTTAAAAAATGTCCAAGAAAAGTTACTTCTCTTAGTAGAAGAAAAAACGGCTCAACTAACAGAAACTAATCAAAAGTTAGAACAAGATATTATTCAACGCCAAGAAGTAGAACATGAATTACAACAACAAACCAAGCAACTTCAAACAGCCTTAAATAGCTTACAAAATACCCAAATGCAATTAATCCAAACTGAAAAAATGTCCAGTTTAGGTCAGTTAATTGCGGGAATTGCCCATGAAATTAATAACCCAATTAATTTCATTTATGGTAACATTAATTATGCTGAAGAGTATATAACAGATTTACTAAATTTATTGGAATTATATGATAAATCTTATCCCAATGCTACTCCTGAAATTAGAGAAAAAAGGGAAGATATTGATTTAGATTTTATAATAACTGATATGAAAAAATTATTAGAATCAATGAAATCAGGTACAGAAAGAATTAGAAATCTCGTTATTTCTTTGCGTAACTTTTCCCATTTAGATCAAGCAGATTTACGTTGGATTAATATTAATGATCCCATTGAAAATAGTCTCTTAATTTTGCAAAATCAGTTAAAAATTAAAGGTACTCCTTATCAAATTGAAGTCATAAAAAATTTTGCTGAATTAGAAGCCATGGAATGTTATCCCGGACAAATTACCCAAGTAATTATGAATATTCTTACCAATGCAATTGATGCACTTAAAGAATCAACTCTTGAGCAAATAGCCCTAGAAAACACCCTAACTAAACCACCAAAAATCGAAATTATTATTCAAGAATTACCAGATAACCATATAGCAATTAAAATAATTGATAATGGAAAAGGAATCAAAGAAGAAGTGAAAAACCGTTTATTTGACCCCTTTTTTACCACCAAACCAGTAGGAAAAGGAACAGGTT
Organism: Synechococcales cyanobacterium S06; assembly: GCA_011391125.1. Lineage (GTDB taxonomy): Bacteria > Cyanobacteriota > Cyanobacteriia > Cyanobacteriales > JAABRE01 > JAABRE01. The sequence continues at coordinate 38,964 of JAABRE010000015.1, read as the reverse complement.
TAGGCTTATCAATTAGTTATCAACTAATAGTAGAAAATCATAAAGGTAAACTTTATTGTAATTCTACCATGGGAGCAGGAACAGAATTTATCATCGAAATTCCCAAACAACAACAAAAAGGTTCGTAGTTGCGCTTAAGCGCTACTTAATTGATCAAATTAAACTCTTTTAAAGCTGGGTAAAAATTAAGATTTTCGTGACCTTTTCTGCTCAATTTTATTAAAGTAAAACGTTGTAAAGGAGTCAAATTTTCCCATTGCTGTAAACTAATTTCTAAACCAAATTCAGCGGCTTTTTCTTTAACATTGACGGGAATATTACTATCATTTAACCAGTCAGGAAACTCATCTATTTCTAGCATTTGGGCAGGTTTGCCAGTTTGTTTAACAAGCAAACTTTGCAAAAAGTTTTGATAGGCTTGACTTTCTTCTTTAGATGTGCAAGGAAGATTAACTAAAGCCTGTTTTTCCTGTTCATCAAACTTATTCCAATGAGCTAATTTAAGTTTAACTCCACAGGTATCTAAATTGATTCTAATCTGCATGGGAATGCACCGCAAAGACTCGATAAAAGCCGCTTCAAATTGAAAAAAAGTCATGTTAATAGTTGATAGTTGATAGTTGATAGTTGATAGTTAATATAGCATTTTCAGATTAAATGAGATACAACCCCTCACCCCCCTACCCCCCTCATCCCAAAGGGAGAGGGGGAAAAGAGTCCCCATAAATTTGGCAAGTGCTATAGTTAACAATTAAATGTTGGCTGTTAATTGTTTAGTATTAGCTGTTAATTGCTCAGTTTTAACAGTTAATTGCTCAGTTTTAACAGTTAAGTTATTACTGTTAACTAATATTAATTGTACCGCAGCAGCTTTCAATTCGGGCTCTTTGGAAATGGGGCAAGCTTCAGGATGAGTCAACATATTCGCTTCCGTATCTTTGCCCCATAATGCGCCCCAGTGCATAGGTACAAATACTGTACCCGGGGCGATCGCCTTGGTGACCAAAGCCGGAAAACGCGCCATTCCACGACGAGAGCGCACTTCCACCAAAGAATCAGTCTCAATACCCAACTTTTCCGCATCCTTGGGGTGGATTTCAATAAAAGGAGTCGGGTGCATCTTCATTAGCTTATCTATTCGACCTGTGCGAGTCATGGTGTGCCAATGACCATAAAGCCTACCCACCGTAATCACAAAGGGATAATCATTGTCGGTTGGTTCAGCCAACCCATGAGAATGAAAAGCCCCAAACCTAGCTCTACCGTCAGGTGTGTTAAATTTGCCATCAGTATAAAGGCGTTTTCCCTGTAACTTGTGTGGCTCCTTACCGGCAAAAAGTCCAGCAAACAGACCATTTTTAGCCTTTTCCGGTTCATTTTGGCGAATTTCTGACTCTTGTTCAGGATAGGGCCAAGCTTGGGGACCTAATTCCTGTAATTTTTGATGACTTAAACCAGAAACATCGCAAGGTCTTCCTTGGGTAAGTTGTACAAATTCCGCATAAACTTGCGCCGAATTAGCAAAACTGAACTGCTTTTCAAAGCCCAAACGACGGCCAACTTCGGCAAAAATTTCCCAATCAGCTTTAGCAACTCCTGGCCGATGGCGAAATTCTGGGCAATAACTAACAGTACGCTCAGAATTGGTCATTGTTCCCGCTTTTTCGCCCCATTGCGCCGCAGGTAACAAAATATGGGCAAATTCAGAGGTTTCGGTGGGATAATAGGCATCCTGATAAACAGTGAAGGGTGACTTCAACAAAGCTGCTTTAGTGCGGTTTAAATCGGGCATACTAACAGCCGGATTAGTGGCCGCAACCCAGTATAGACCAACGTTTGCGCTTTCTAAACCCGTGATTTGACTCCACGCATCTCTCCCCGGCACGGCGGACATTGACCCCGCAGGCAATTTCCAAGCTTGTTCCAATTCGGCGCGATGTTGAGCATTTGCCACTAAGCGATAACCGGGTAAAATATGGCACAAACCGCCAGCTTCTCGACCTCCCATGGCATTTGGTTGCCCCGTCAAGGAAAACGGACCGGCCCCCGGTTTACCGATTTCTCCTGTCATTAAGTGCAGATTAATGATAGTGCGCACTTTGGCTGTACCTTCAGAGGATTGGTTAATTCCCATGGACCACAGGGATAAGACGTTTTTTGCTTCTCCCCAATAACGGGCAGCCTGCTCTAAATGGTCAATTCTAATACCACATTTGCGGGCCACCAATTCCGGGGGATAATGTTGAATTACTTCAGCATAAGCGGGAAAATCCTTCGTACATTCGTCGATAAAAAAGGTGTCAAGGTAACCCCAACGCATTAATAAATAGGCCATTCCGTTGAGCAAATCAATGTCTGTACCTGGTTTAATTGCCAGGTGTAAATCCGCAACTTCGGCGGTTTTCGTGCGTCGGGGATCAACGACAATCATTTTCGCTTGACGATTGCGTTTAATATTTTGATGCAAACGATTAAAAATAATCGGGTGACATTCTGCGGTGTTACTACCGATAATAAAGGCACAATCGGTTAAATCCAAGTCTTCATAGCAACAAGGTGGACCATCGGTGCCGAAACTTTGGCTATATCCAGCAACTGCTGAGGACATACACAAACGAGAATTGGCATCAAAATTATTTGTACCTAAACAGCCTTTGAGTAATTTTTGGGCAATGTAATAATCTTCGGTTTGAAACTGCCCGGAGCCATACATACAAATACCGTCTGGTCCTTGGGTGGCGAGAACTTCTCTGATTCTGGCGACAATTTTGTCATAAGCTTCATCCCACGTTGCTTGGCGAAACGGCTCGGACAATGATTCCCGAATCATGGGATATTTAAGGCGATTTTTGTCTAATGATTCGGCGATGGTAGCACCCTTAACACATACTTTACCTTGACTTGAGGGGTGGGTGCGATCGCCCATCACCTTCCACATGGGATTGCCGTCTTTATCTCTATTCGTTGCTTTACCCAACTCGGCTGGAGGAGATACTTGCAACCCACAACCCACACCACAATAAGGACAAACAGTTTTATGAGTCATAATATTTGAATTAATTAATTAATAGGGGCTATTTTTGCTAAATGATAACAACGGCCAAATCAGAAAGTTAAAAAAGTTTAAATAGGGAAAATTTATCAGTTCCAAAAATCAAATGAAAAATTTATTACTGTTTTGAGAGCAGACTTTGAAAATAATAATCAAACGATAAAAAGACAATTTAGAGACAGATTAAACCTTTTTTATGGGAATTTGTTAATGATCTTGACAAGTTCCACTTTGGATATCGGGTAATTTTTGATTTAATTTCATGGTCATTTACTGAATTTTAAATAACTAATTCACAGGGAACAAACTTTAGCTGATTGCTAGATGGTTTGCTTGATTCTTAGCATCACATTAATTTCTTCAAAACTTCGTATCTTTTGTTACATTTTTTAACAGTTAATGCAATAGACGCATTTTTGAGATACTTATTTTGCATTATTCTGTTAACTTTCAACTTTGGGCAACGCGTCATAAGACTCAAAAAAATTTTTATGTAAAAATATGTTAAGTTTTCTTGATTATTAATCGAGGATTCTGTAACAATGAATACAGAATTAAAAAAATAAATTTTAGGAGTCGAAGTGTTATGGGTACTGCATTATTAAATCGCCCCCGTTCAAATAATCTAAGTAATAATAACTATTCCGTCAATAATCTTCAATGGTGTTGGATTTCCGTTAATAAAGCTCAACAAGAAGTGGTTTCTTTACCTCCTTTAGATAATACTTGGGTACATTTACTTAGCTCTGAGCAGGATGTTTTATTATTATGTTCCTATTCTGATACGGAATGGGTGGTGTGGAATCCTGATTGTGGTCAACAAGTTATCCCTGTACAACAGTTTTGTGTAATTCCTTCTCGATAAATTGATGAAATACTTTTTGATAAGTCCAAATTTAAGGCCTTAGAATTAACGAGAATTCTAAGGTCTTAAAAGTTTAAATTTAGGTTATTAAATTTTTAAAATTGATTTTCACAAAAGCTTAGGTCAATTTAATATTTTTTTAATATTTCCTGATGAGAAAAACTTAGCTAATCGGCCTCTACATCGTGCTAATTTTTCAGTTCAGATACTTATAGAGATTAAGTTTAAGCTACTTTTCAAGTATAATTACTCAATTGATTTCTAGTAAAATAGCGATTAGTTTTGTTTAAGAAATGTTAAGTCATAATATGAAGATATGTGAGGAATTCTTGACTCTTAAATGATGATTCTGTAACAATAGAAACTGAAAAGGCGATTTATTTGAACAACAAATTCAAATTTAATGAGATTTATGTAACATAATCGTCCCCCCATAATTAATTGTCTCTTTAAGATTCTTCAAGGACTTAAATAAAATGAATATTAGAGCTCAAGTTTCCATGATGTTTCACCTCGACAAATGCATTGGTTGTCATACTTGCAGTGTCGCTTGTAAGAACATTTGGACAGACCGTCAAGGTACAGAATATATGTGGTGGAATAATGTCGAAACCAAACCGGGGACTGGTTATCCCACCAAATGGGAAGATCAAGACAAATACAAGGGTGGTTGGAAAAAAGATGAAGAAAAAGAAAAAATCGAATTGCGTTCGACTAATAAGGTCAAAGGAATAGCCAACTTATTCCACCAACCCCATTTACCCACCATTGACGATTATTACGAACCGTGGACTTATAAATATAGTGACTTATTTGATGCTCCCGCCGGTGATGATCAACCCACCGCTAAACCCATTTCTTTAATTACCGGGGATGATATTGATATTAAAGCTGGTCCCAATTGGGATGATGATTTAGGCGGCTCACCCATTTATGCCAGTAATGACCCGAATTTAGGCGCAATCAGCGAAAAAGATCGAGAAACCTTATTTGAAATTGATCGCCTAGTCTTCTTTTACTTACCACGTATATGCAATCATTGCGCCAATCCCAGTTGCGTCGCTTCTTGTCCTTCAGGTGCAATATATAAAAGGGGAGAAGACGGCATTGTATTAGTAAATCAAAACGTGTGTCGAGGATGGCGTTTTTGCGTCACAGCTTGTCCCTATAAAAAAGTTTACTACAACTGGAAATCAGGGAAATCGGAAAAATGTATTCTTTGTTACCCGCGTTTAGAAACAGGTCAACCTCCTGCTTGTTTCCATTCCTGTGTTGGTAGAATCCGCTACTTAGGAATGTTGCTGTACGATGCCGATCGCATTGAAGAAATTGCCTCCTGTGACGAATCAGAATTGGTGGAAAAACAGAGAGAATTGATCCTCGATCCCTTTGACCCAAAAGTAATTGCCCAAGCTGAAAAAGACGGCATCCATGCCTCAGTAATCGAATCGGCGCAAAAATCGCCTGTTTACAAATTTGTCAAAGAGTGGAAATTAGCTTTACCACTGCATCCGGAATTCCGCACCTTACCCATGTTATTTTATGTTCCCCCCTTACTGCCCGTTTTAGGAAGAGTGGAAAACGGTACTTATGAAAGCAACAGTGACACATTTTTCACCAGTTTAGAACAAGCGCGAGTTCCTGTTGAATATTTAGCAAAAATGTTTAGCGCTGGAAATCAAGAAATAATCAAAGACACCTACCGTAAATTGATTTCCGTACGTTTATCGAAACGATTAGAAGAAGTGGGCGACTTAGATGAAGTCAAAGTGGAAGAGGCGATCGCCACAGCAGGCTTGACGAAAGAAACCTGCGACGCGATTTTCCGTTTAACCTCCTTACCAACCCTTGAAGACAGGTTCGTTATTCCACCAAGTCATCGGGAATATGCAATTTCCATGTTAGAAGACACCCAACAACATAAAGGAGAAGTGGGAGTCGGATTTTCAGAAAAACCAGAAAGAGGACTTTAAATAATAGACAATTTAGAGAGAAATTAAGGGGTTAAATAAATGAAACAAAAAGTATATCAAATAATGTCAGATTGGTTAAATTATCCCACCGAAAAAGTAAAGTTAAAAAGTGGGGAGAATAGTGAATTAATTAAGGAAAATTATCCAGAAATTGAACCCTTAATTAATGACTTCGTTAACTTTTATCAAAATAGTTCAATAGATAGACTAGAGGAAATTTATACCAGTACCTTTGATCTAAATCCCACTTGTTACCCCTATGTCGGTTATCAACTATTTGGCGACGGCTATCAAAGAGGCGAATTCTTAGTAAAATTAAAAGCAAAATATGTGGAAACTGGGTTTAATTCAGACTCCAAAGAATTAGCAGATCATCTAACAATTATCCTCGAATTTTTAGCAACCTTAAATTCCTCAGAAATCTTAGGTCAAGAATTAATCATAGACGGTTTAATTCCCACTTTAGAAAAAATCAAAGAAGGTTTTACTGATTCTAATAATTATGGACAATTATTAGAGGGATTATTGTTAATAATTAAACAGGAAATCCCCCAAGAAACTCTCAAATGTTAAGTTTGTAGTTGCGCTAAAGCGCTCTCCCCGTAATCGCACTTTAGCCCTTAAAAAGGGCGAGAGCATCGACAACAAACTCCCATAATAAAAGGAGAATTAATTATGACCAGCAATGAATTTATGTTTAGTGTTTTCCCTTATGTAACAATAATTATTGCCTTAGTGGTGACACCAATTAGATATTTTGTCAAGCGTTTTTCCTATTCTAGTTTGTCATCTCAATTCCTCGAAAATAAACAACTATTTTGGGGATCAGTACCATGGCATTATGGAATTATACTAATATTAGGAGGGCATTTATTAGGGTTAATAATTCCTCAATCTGTCCTCGCTTGGAATGGCGTTCCTTGGCGATTATATGTCTTAGAAGGAACTGGTTTATCCTTAGCATTTTTAACTATTTTTGGCTTAATAATGTTAATGGTCAGAAGGGCAGTTCAACCCAGAATTAGGGCGGTAACTTCTGTCATGGATGTGGTTATTTTATTGGCTTTATTTGTGCAGGTATTCGCCGGAATTTGGACAGCTATTTTCTATCGTTGGGGTTCATCATGGTATGCAGCCGCAGCGGCTCCTTATTTATGGTCAATTTTTAGCTTTAATCCCAATATTTCCTTGGTTGAAAATTTACCTTTAATGGTGAAAATTCACATTATCGATGCCTTTTTCTTAGTTAGTTTATTGCCATTCTCTCGTTTAGTTCACTTCCTCTCTTTACCCCTTCAATATATCTGGAGATCGCCCCAAGTTGTGGTTTGGAATCAGTCAGTGGGAGCGGTAACAAATTCTCAAATTAAAGGTTAACAATTGGAATTATGACTATCAGTAATGAGGGAAAAAATTTAGAAGCAAATCGTAATTTGGCCTTAGCAACCCTTGCTTTTGCCGTCGGTTTTGCTTGTTGGGGAAGCATTGCCGGATTAGCACCCATTTTAAAAAAGGAATTGGCTCTCTCTGACTCGCAAAAATTCCTTATGATTGCGATTCCCGTGCTTTTAGGCTCTGTTGGCCGTATCCCCATGGGTATTTTAACTGATCGCTATGGTGGCCGTCTGATTTTTTCCTTCCTGCTCGCCTTCTCAATCGTGCCAACTGTGGCTTTATCACTCAATCACAGCTATCCTAGTCTGCTTTTTTGGGGCTTTTTACTAGGGTTGGCTGGGTCATCCTTTGCCATCGGAGTCGGTTTTGTCTCCAAGTGGTTTCCCCCAGAAGTTCAAGGAACAGCTTTAGGAGTTTACGGCATGGGCAATATTGGTCAATCCGTCGCCGTATTTGGCGGACCAGTGTTAGCAAAATACATCGGAATTTCAGGAGTTTTACTGGTATTTGGTCTAATTTCTCTCATTTGGGGAGTGGTTTTCTGGCTCTTTGCGCGCAATGCTGAAACAAAAGGCAAACCACGAACACTAGAAGAAAATCTGCAAGTATTAAAAACCGAAAAAGTCTCTTGGATACTGAGTTTCTTTTATAGTCTGACATTCGGCGGTTTTGTTGCTTTGAGTATCACCCTCCCCAGCCTCTATAGCGATATTTTTCAACTAAATCCCGCCCAAGGAGGAGGTTTAACAGCTTTATTCGTCATTATTGCTACAGTAAGTCGTCCCTTTGGCGGTTGGTTGAGTGATCACATAGGTGGAGAACAACTACTATTATTCATTTTTGGAGGCATTTTTATCCTCGGTTGGACATTAGCTTTACCATCCCTACTTTTATTTAATTTAGGCTGCTTTGCTTGTGCCATTTTATTAGGTTTAGGAAATGGCGGAGTCTTTAAATTAGTTCCCCAATATTTTGCCCAAAATACGGGAACTGTAACGGGATTAGTCGGAGCAGCAGGGGGAATCGGCGGTTTTTTCCCACCGATTCTCTTAGGAATTGTTAAAAAGAATTTTGGCAATTATACTCCTTCTTTTATTCTTTTTAGTCTCTTTGGTTTAGTGTGTTTGTTAGTCTTAAATTGGACACTTTTACGCACCGTAAAACCTAATCAGAATCCGAATTAAGTCAATATCTAATTATTTTGAAAAAAAGCCATGACCGAATTACCAAAACCACCAAAAACCTATCAACAATTTGTCGAACGTTATCCCAAGTTAGAAACAGCCTGGGAATTGATTAACGAAGCTGGGCAAGAAGGCTGTTTTGATGAGAAAACCATAAGATTGCTCAAATTGGCGATCGCCATGGGAGCAATGAAACAAGGAGCAATTTCGGCGGGAGTCCGCAAAGCTTTGGCCATGGGGATTCCGGCCGCCGAAATCGAACAAATCATCGCCTTAACTCCCGGCACACTGGGTATGTCTTCAACGGTTGCTGTTTTTAGTTGGGTTCATGAAGTCCTCAACAAAGAAAACCAGAATCCTCAGTCGTAATATTTTTTCCTCTCTTGTGGAGGGTAAAAAAAGTTTTTAATCAGGAAAAAAGGAGAAAAAGTAATGTTATCAAAGCTGAATGTAATCAAAAAAAATAAATCAATTCAAGGGAGAAATCGTAAACTACTAATAATGGGACTAATTAGTTTACTAATATTAATAATGACCCCCATACCATCAGCAATAGCTGCCGAAAATGGACAGGTCTTATTCGAGCAAAACTGCGCAGGTTGTCACACCTTAGATGGTACAGGAAAAGGATTTGCACCGGACTTAAAAGGAGTCACAGAAAGACGGGAAAAAAATTGGTTAGTAAACTGGATTGCTGCACCGGATAAAATGATCGAAAATGGTGATCCAATTGCTCAAGAAATTGTGGCCAAATATAACGGAGTACCGATGCCAAATATGGGTTTAACCACAGAACAAAGTCAGGCAATTGTCGATTATTTAGCCGGAAATAATGACCAAGCTTTAGCCAATTCTGACCAGAATATTGCCCAACAAATTGATAACTCCCATCAGGTTAATCTGGACAATCAGACAACAGAAATTGACCAAAATAACGTGGCTATGGTTAATAATTCTCAAAAAAAAAAGGGGGAAGATTTATTTCTAGGTAAAACCCGTTTTGCTAATAAAGCTCCAGCTTGCAATTCTTGTCATAGTGCCGGAATTGGCGCATTAAATGGAGGAACATTAGGACCAAATTTAACCCATGTTTTCGGTCGTTATGGTGAAATGGGATTAGGTAGTGTTTTAAAAACCTTGCCCTATCCAAGTATGCAGGGTATTTATCAAAATAAACCCCTCACCGACGACGAACAAACTGCACTTTTAGCCTTCTTAAAACAGCAGGATTCTGTTAGTAATGAACCGGTAAAAACCGATAATTTGTTAACCAACCTAACCCCAACAATTAAGTTAGTTTTGATTGCTTTAGGAGGCTGTTTATTCCTGTTAATTGTTAGTAATTGGACATGGGCTGATCGCTTCACAGGAGTACGTCAAAAAATGGTGGAAGGTGAAAATTAATTATCTAATTTTTCTCTTAGTTAAGGGAAGTTAGGAGACTTAAATATGGCAAAAACCGCTGATATTGGTAGCAAAAGATTAATCAGTTTATCACCTGATCCTTGGGTACAATGGGTGACACAAATTCCCAATTTAAAAGCTCAAGAAATAATAAATTCTGATTTTCAATGGGTAAGTCGTCAAGGGGATGTCTTAATGAGAGTTTCCTCTCCAGAAACCGGCGAATTTTTGTTGCTAAATGAAATACAATTGAGACACGATGAAGAAATACCCCGTCGAATTAGAGCCTACGCAGCTTTAGCAGAAGAAAAATACAAACGTTTTGTTTATCCCCTAGTTGTTAATATTTTACAACCTAGTAATAATACGGTAATTCCGACTTGTTATGAATCGAATCAATTAGGAATAAAAGCCTATCAAGATTATCGAGTTATTAATCTATGGTCCGTAGATGTTAACCTAGTTTTTAGAGACAAAATTAACTCTTTATTACCCTTTGTTCCCATATTAAAAGGAGGAAACGAAGAAACAATAGTTAGAAAAGCTTTAGCGGAATTACGTCAAGATGAAGACTTAAAAGAATTAGAAACATTATTAGCTTTTTTCGCATCTTTTGTCTTAAAAACATCATTAGTACAACAAATTATGAGGTGGGATATGGCAATCTTAGAACAATCTCCTTGGTATCAAGAAATGGCCAAACGTGAACAAGAAAAAGGCAAAATTGAAGGTAAAGCCGAAGGACTTTTACTAGCAATCCAGTTAGGATTACGCTTAAAATTTGGAGAAAATGGATTAACTTTATTTCCAGCAATTAGCGAAATTAAAAATTTAGAATTACTGGAAAAAATTGCGAATAGTTTACCTGATTTATCCTCTTTAGAAGAAGTCAGAAAACTTTATCACATAAGTTAACTTAACTAGAATGGGTAAATTATCAAAGACAATTATTCTCCTAATAAATGTTAAGAAATTTGCCCATCTTACCAGAAAAATATTAGTCAAATAAAGTGAACACAACAAGAGGTAATTATTATGAGTTGGATCAAAGATATCGTAAACCCCGAATTGCGTCAATGGGAAGAATTTTATCGCAATCGTTGGCAACATGACAAAGTAGTCCGCAGTACCCACGGTGTCAATTGTACCGGCGGCTGTTCGTGGGAAATTTACGTCAAGGACGGCATTGTCACTTGGGAAATGCAAAAAACCGATTATCCCTGTTTAGAAGCGGGTTTGCCGCCCTATGAGCCAAGGGGTTGTCAACGGGGAATATCCTATTCATGGTATCTTTATAGCCCGTTACGGGTTAAATATCCCTATATTCGAGGAAAATTGCTCGATTTATGGCGGGAAGCTAAACGACAATATGCTGATCCCGTCGAAGCTTGGACTTCCTTAATGAATAACCCAGCCAAACGTAGCGAATATCAACAAGCGCGGGGTAAAGGTGGTTTTCGTCGCAGTAATTGGGATGAAGTTTTGGAGATTATTTCCGCTTCCTTGATTCATACCATCAAAAAAGAAGGTGGCGATCGCATCATTGGTTTTTCGCCCATTCCCGCCATGTCCATGTTGAGTTATGCTGCTGGGTCACGATTTTTGCAACTATTGGGAGCAGTAAACCTCAGCTTTTATGACTGGTACAGCGACTTGCCTAACGCTTCCCCCGAAGTTTGGGGGGAACAAACGGACGTTGCTGAGAGTGCCGACTGGTACAACTCCAAATACATCGTCTGTATGGGGGCAAACTTGAACATGACCCGCACACCTGACGTGCATTTCATCGCCGAAGCAAGGCATAACGGTTCAAAATTCGTGGTTTTATCCCCGGATTTTAGCCAAGTTTCCCGCTTTGGCGACTGGTGGGTTCCCGTCAATGCTGGTCAAGATGGGGCATTGTGGATGGCCATCAACCATGTGATTTTGCAGGAATATTATGTCGATCGCCAAGTCGAATACTTCCAAAATTACGTCAAAAAATACAGTGATTCGCCATTTTTGGTAATATTAGAGGAAAAAGAGGGCAAATACTACCCCGGACGAATGTTAACTGCGAGTCAGTTGCAATCTTATCAGGATGTAGAAAAAGCTGACTGGAAATTCCTGGTTTTTGATAAAACTAGCAACAGTCCCAAAATGCCGAAAGGTACAATCGGTTTCCGTTGGCAAGAGGAAAAAGGCCAATGGAATTTAGAAATGAAAGACGGCTTAGACAACAGTGACATTGACCCTGTGTTAAGCTTTTTAGACAACGCTGACGAAAATTTACAAGTTGGGTTCACGGATTTTGCCGACAATGAGCGGGTTTCTGAGAGGGGTGTACCCATCAAATATTTGGACACCAGCAGTGGAAAAATCGCTGTTACCACGGTTTTTGACCTCTTAATGGCTCAATTTGGGGTAAAACGTGGTTTGGAGGGCGAATATCCCGAAAATTATGATGATGAAAATAGAGCCTACACGCCCGCTTGGCAGGAAAAATTCACCGGTATTGACAGAAAAACCGTCTTGCAATTGGCGCGGGAATGGGCCAACACCGCAGAAACAACACAAGGTAAATGTAGCGTCATTATTGGTGCGGGTATCAATCACTGGTATCACAATAACTTGATGTATCGAGCGCCCATTGTCAGTTTAATCCTCTGTGGTTGCGTCGGGAAAAATGGTGGCGGTTTAAACCACTATGTTGGTCAAGAAAAACTAGCGCCGAATTCTTCTTGGAGCACCCTTGCATTTGCGTTGGATTGGCAAAAACCGCCAAGATTACAAAATACCCCTAATTTTCACTATGTTCATTCTGGCCAATGGCGATATGAACAAACATTATTGGAAACGGTAGATCGAGACGATCTTAAAGCAACTCATACCATCGATTTAGCGGTTAAAGCTGTTAGAATGGGTTGGCTTCCTTTCCACCCTCATTTTAATTATAACCCCGTAGAAGTGGTTAAAAAAGCGGAAGCTGATGGCGCAAAAACGGAGCAGGAAATTAAAGATTGGATTGTGAAAAATTTGCAATCTGGTGATTTGAAATTTGCGATCGAAGACCCAGATGCTCCGAATAATTCACCGAAAATTCTCTTAATTTGGCGGGGAAATGCGCTCGCTTCCAGTGCAAAAGGTCACGAATATTTCCTGAAAAACTATTTAGGAACTCACAACAATATTATCGCTAAAGAAGGTACGGGAGAAGGCATTAATGAGGTTTTATGGCGAGAAGATGCACCCATCGGAAAATTAGATTTGGTGGTGGATATTAACTTCCGCATGGATACTTCTGCCCTCTATTCTGACATTGTTTTACCCACAGCAACTTGGTACGAAAAAAATGATCTGAATAGTACCGATATGCACTCCTATATCCAACCTTTAAGTGCTGCTGTACCTCCTTGTTGGGAGTCAAAAAGTGATTGGGATATTTTCAAAACTTTGTCCAAAAAAGTATCTGAATTATCCGAGAAACATTTACCAGAAAAATTACGAGATGTCGTCGCTGTTCCTTTACAACACGATACTCCAGGGGAAATTGCTCAGAGAAATATTCTCGATTGGAGTAAGGGAGAATGTGATCCCATTCCGGGGAAAACTATGCCTAATTTTGTCGTAGTAGAAAGAGATTATCCTAATCTTTATAATCGTTTTTGCGCTTTTGGTGAAAATGGCAAAAATCTCGGCATGCACGGTTTAAATTGGTCGGTGGAAGATTTTTATCAAGAGTTAGTAGAAAATAACCCAACTTATACTTGGAATAATCAGAAATATCCCTCTCTTATGGATGCTAAAGATGCGGCCAATGTGGTTTTACATTTAGCTCCAGAAACAAATGGGGAAATCGCCTATCGTGCTTTTAAAGAGGAGGAAAAAAAGGTCGGTCTTCCTTTAACTGAATTGGCCGAAGCTACCCGCGCAATTCGGTATAATTTCAATGATTTAGTGACCCAACCTCGTCGTTTATTAACAACACCTTGTTGGAGCGGTTTAACTAATAATGGTCGCGCTTATTCTGCTTTTTGTTTGAATGTGGAATATTTAGTTCCTTGGCGCACCTTAACTGGCCGTCAACACCTTTATTTAGACCATGAAGGTTATATCGCTTATGGGGAAAATTTACCAACCTATAAACCCAAACCTGACTATCAGATTACTACCGATCTATTAGAAAGTCATCAAGGTGGTAAATCTTTGGTGATGAATTATCTCACTCCCCATGGCAAGTGGCACATTCACTCAACTTATGGCGATACTTTGCGGATGCAAACTTTGTCTAGGGGTATTGATCCTTTGTGGATGAATGATCAAGATGCTGTGGATTTAGGCATTGTGGATAATGATTGGGTTGAAGTCTATAACGATCATGGTGTGGTCGTCACCCGCGCTGTTGTCAGTGCTCGCATTCCCCGCAGTATCTGTATTTTATACCATGCGATGGAACGCACTTTGGGTATTCCGAAATCTCCTTTACGCAATAATCGACGTGGCGGAATGCACAATAGTTTAACCAGAATTCGACTCAAACCAGTGTTGATGATGGGCGGCTATGGTCAATTTTCCTACGCTTTCAATTATTGGGGACCGACGGGGGTTAATCGTGATACCTTTGTCTTAGTCCGCAAATTAGAGGGTAAACCTCAATTTTAAAGCTTTGTTGGTTGTTGCGCTTTAGCCTTAAAATAGTGCTAAAGCATTGATAACCAGCTTTTTCAAAATCGGATTTTATATGCTGTTTAAAATTTTGATCATTTTACATACTTTAGGCGCGACGGTTTGGACTGGTGGTCATTTAGTCCTTGCGGTAACAGTTCTACCCAAGGCCTTGAAAAATCGTGACCCTGATTTAATCCACAATTTTGAGGAAAATTTTGAGAATTTTGGCCTTGTTTGTTTATTATTACAGGTGATCACTGGTCTTTCTTTGACTTGGATTTATTTTCCGGGGTGGCAAAATTTCTTTCAATTTGAGTCTTTTTTGTCTGTTTATATTGCCATTAAGTTGGGTTTGCTTTTGGCTACTCTTGCTTTGGCGATTCATGCTCGCTTTTTTATTATCCCCAATTTGACCAAAGAAACTTTAAATTCCCTCGCCTACCATATTATCGGTGTTACTACTTTGGCGGTTTTATTCGTCATTGTTGGTGCAGGGATTCGGGTTGGCGGGTTGAGTTAAAGAGGATGCACTGGTAAGAGGGAAACTGCGGTAATCCCTAAAAAAATCAGTGCAACTAAAGTTTCGATTAAGGCAATATGTTTGATTTCTGTACTTTTGTACCATTTTAGTTGCCAGCTTATTACGCCAAATGTTAGTAATGCTACCCCAAAGGCGATCGCCGTTGTTGTACTTAAGCCGCTAGTTGCCCACAATCCTGTAATGATTAAGCTGGCAAGTAAATGGTAAATTAATCCTGGTCCCCATGAACTTGTTTTTGGTTTTCTTAATTTCACCCGAAAAATCGCACTGGCAAAAAATAGGGTGTTGAATAACCAGAGGGCTAATACCCCCAGGGTGATTGCGCCAGTTGTTGATCCGTATGCCAAGGGGGTTGCTAAACAGACTGCCCCAAATGTCAAGATTTCATTAGCGATCGCCCTTTGTTGTCGATAAAATACAGCAATGGCATCCACCATCAAAGCGGAAACAGCACCGAGATAAAGCCAAATTAAAACGGGAGTGCTTAAGTAGAGATAAATACCAATACCGAAGGCGATCGCACCATAAAGTCCTGCCCAAAAAAGCAAACGGGGTTTAACACGGCGACGTTGTTTGATTTGCAAAATGAAAGGATGTTCAGCTTGAAAAGCGGCGAAAGCAGCAACCAGGGCTAAAGTTGTGTTTAAATTCCAGTGTTGAGCGGCTGCTCCACCAATGAGAAAAGAGCTCAATAGCATGACATAAACCCCATGTTCCGGGGAAAAAATCGGCTCATACCAACTAGGTTGCGGTTGTTTGGAGGCTAAATTGGTCATAATTTAATGTCCTCATTGTTTAAATAATTTCTGTACTTTTACCAAGTTTATCTGTTCTTAAATTTAACTTTTGAATCTAGTTTAAAATAGGATACGATATTTATCAAATAATTGATAAAATCATTAAAAGAGCAAACAAATTAGCAAAAAATCTCCTTTCTTAAAATAAGTTAGGAAACAAACCCCCAAAAACCCCTTTGCTTCTGGAGCACCTTGGCGTGAGAAAATAAAATATGATACCTTCTTGGCTAATTATCTTCGTAATTTCCTTCTCAATTGTCTTTATTACTAATCGACTTTCCCCCGAAGAAAGAAACTGGTTTTTTCGCTTAAAAAGACCAAAATGGCTAACATTTGAAATATTAATTCCTTTCATTTGGATCTTCATTTTTACTTGTGGTTCATACTCGGCCTATTTAATCTGGAAAATTAAACCAAATACGTGGGAAACTTGGCGATTCATGGTATTTTATTTACTACTTGAATTTGCCATCTTGGCTTATACTCCCGTCATGTGTAAAATGCGTAGTTTAACCGTTGGTACAATCATCGGCGGAGCAGGATTTATCTTCGGATTAATTTTAGCTATAATGGTGTTCAAACAATCGGCGACGAGCAGCTTATTTCTGTTACCCTATCTATTATGGAGTCCCATCGGAACTTATGTCACATGGGAAATGATTTGGCTCAATCCTGGTAACTCATAAATCCAAAATAAAGTTTATCCTTGATCATGGATCATCAATAATTAATAATTATAAAAAACTATCAACTATTTTAGGTTAACTATCAACTATTCCTTATGTCTGATTTATCTTTAAAATCCTCTTTTTCTAATCAGATTCCTATTAGTACAATTCTAGGAATTATCGCTTCCTTGGTTGGTCATGGAGCTTTATTTGCTGTCCCAAATTTGCCCCTCTTTTCGGTAGAAAACAAAAATATTAAAACAAATCCAGTCCCCATTGTACAATTAAACGACACAGAAGTCGCACGGTTACCGGACTTGTCGCCCAAACCAACTCAAGTGCCAGAATTTCCCAATACACCTCTCCCTAACACACCCATCTTAGAAACGGCGCTTGCTTTGCCTTTTCCGGCGACTCCCACTCCTCTTCCTCCTCTTCCCACGACTTCCTTATTTTTGCCTCCTGACTTGGCTGATAAAACCAATCAAAAACCAGAAATCTCAGAAATCCCCGAAATTCCTGCGATTAAAGAGTTACCGGTTGCGAAAACTGTACCCATTCCCCCTCCTCTTTTGAATAATCCGCCTTTTGATGAACCATCTGACAATAGTCCAGCGCTACCACAGAAAGATGATTTACAAGAATTAAAAAGACAATTAGAAACTCAACAGGAAATCGAAACCGAGATGAATGTTGATCTTAACTCAATTCCCCTTCGTAGTACCAACGATATTTTGAGGGAATTTTCCAATGCTCCAGTTAATCAAAATCCGAATCCCGAAACCAAATTACCCCCAAAAGACCCAGAAATCCCCCCAAACCCCGTTAATGTCAGGGAATTTCCCCTTTTACCACCCACGGGGAAACAAGACATTAATCCCCCTTCGGAACAGGATTTATTAGCCATGGCTCAGGAAAATGCCCGAACGGAACTTCAACAACGAGCCGCTGCATTGGCAAAAAATACGAATAATACTTCAGACAAGGAAGCAACCACCAATTATCTCAATTGGTTGATTACGATTAATCAGGTTGAACCAGAAAAATTAACCTTGAAAGGGAAGTATCCCAAAGATGCTTGTTTACAAAAGTTGGAAGGTAGTACAACCTATGGAGTATTGGTCAACGGCCAGGGTGAACCAACCAGTTTACAATTAATAAAAAGTGCAGAATACCCCATTTTTAACGAAAATGCCCGATTTGAGATATCTTTTTATGAGTTTAAAAAAGATAATCCTAAACCCTATTTAGTGACCGTTGATTTTGCTTATAATCAGAATATTTGTCCTGAACAACTACCACCTGCTAATCAAAAACATTCCCAGTCAACTAATAATAATACGACTCCTCCCCTCCTTGATAATATTCCTCAATCGGTTAAACCTTCTGAGGAGAAAAAACCAGATTTAAACCCTGTTAATTCCACCGTTTCTGAGGAGAAAAAACCAGATTTAAACCCTGTTAATTCCACCGTTTCTGAGGAGAAAAAACCAGATTTAAACCCTGTTAATTCCACCGTTTCTGAGGAGAAAAAACCAGATTTAACTCCAGTTTCTGAGGAGAAAAAACCAGATTTAACTCCAGTTTCTGAGGAGAAAAAACCAGAGAATTAACTATAGCAATCCTAAATAGGTTGTAAAAAATTGTTTTCACTAACCTTTTACGGTAGAGACGTTGCATGCAACGTCTGGCCCACAATTTCAATAGGATTGCTATATTAAAAGCCTGGTGTTTTCATTCTGAATTTTTTATTTTGAACAAGGAACGATAAACAGTCAATAAGCAATCTTTTTTGAGAATTTATAGCCACAAATTGAGAATTTTATGACTTTTAATTATGATTGAAAATCCGAGAGTGAAAAATCTCCCCAATCCCCCAATACCCTACTTTTCTAGGGATTTAGGGAGTTAGGGAGTTAGGGAGTTAGAAGAATAGGGAGGCGCGGGAGTTAGCTTTCATTCCAGTTCTCCCCAATTCCCCAAAACCCTAACACCCCCACTTTAGTTCCCCAATCCCCCAATACCCTAATTCCCCACCGTTTTCACCAACGAGAATGAAAATGCCCTATATTAAAAGGGAATATCATCTAAATTACCCTTAGTTCCTTCTTCATGAAATTCATCATCATAACTATTGTTGTCACCATAAGACGGTGAACTTGTACGGTTAATTGGTACAACATTATTCGGACTTCCCGAAGACACGGGATTAGATGAGGGAGAATTTTCATGAAGAGAACCAACTTTATAAAGATGGGAAATGGTCAATTCCGCTTTTTTTTCCTTAAAACCTTCTTGTCTATCAATGGTATTCATTCTTAATCGGCCTTGAATAATTACCTGTTCACCTTCATGGTAATTTTGCTGAATTTCTGTGGCCAAATTGCCAAAACCCACTGCTTTCATCGTTCCAGGTGGATCATTAGGACCAACACCGGAAAATTCCACCAACATACTCGCTAAAGCTAACTGATCTGGGGTATAACGCAACTCCGGATTAGTCACTATTTTGGCCATTAAAATACAACTATTCATCTTGATTGAGTCTCCTTTTTGCTTTATAAAACAATGATAGATCAGGATTGTGACAATTGACAAATATTTTTGCCTAACTTTTGTTGGAAACTTCGAGTTCTTGATCAATGAAATCTTGAACACGTTGACGGTAATCCCAAAGTGCCTGTTCCACCCAATCTCGGTCATTACTATTGGCGTAAATATGCACAAAGGGATCGCCTCCATCCGGCAGAATCAAAAGCCAATTGTCGCTATGATGATCAATAATTTTTACACCGTCAATTAATTCCAGATTTTCCGTGGGATGGGTTTCCACTAAATGACGCATTAAAGAACCTTTGACACTCCAAGGACAACGCATGGTATGGGATTTATGATAGACTTTGGGCAAATCATTTCTAATTTCGGCGAGGGATCTCCCCTGGATAGTCAACATTTCGATTAATTTGGCGATGGTAAACATCGCGTCAAAACCGGGGTGAAGTTGGGGGAAAATAAAGCCCATTTCTCCACTACCTCCCAATACCACATCATAATGTTGTGTTGCTTCCATCAAGGCCGTCGGATTCGCTTTTGTCCGAATGACTCGCGAGTCATGACGACGGGCTATTTGTTCGACGGCCGAAGAAGCGTGAACTGGTACAACCACCGTACTTCTGGGGTAAGAAGTGAGAATGGTATTCACCATTAAAGCGGTTAATTGTTCATCCCGAATAGCCCAACCAGATTCATCAACAAGGATTAGTTGTTCCCCGTTGGCTGAAACTTGTACTCCCATGTTCGCTTTTAACGCTTCCACTACGTGCCCTAATTGAGTTAACAGGTGTTCTCTTTGGTCCGTGGAAAGGGAATTTTGATTGAGACTAGCATTTAATACTACCGCATCACAATCAAATTTGGCCAAAAGTTGGGGTAAAACTGCACCTGATACCGCATACACATAATCGATCACAATTTTCGCCGCACTTCTGCGCAATGCTTCTACGTTGAGGTGCTTTTCAAAGCTTTCGCTGTAAAGATCCATCACCCCTGAAGCGTAGGAAACGTTACCTATTTCACTAACGGAAACTCGACGCAGATCTTCTTTAAAATATGTTCCCTCAATTTTTTTCTCTTTGGCCTTGGAAATATTAATTCCCTGTTTATCCAAAAATTCAATTAAAATGTAATCCGGGCGATCTGGATGTAATCTAACATGAATACCACCTGCGACATCTAAACTAGCAGCCATACTTCGAGCAATGGGAATGGCCGTGGAATCAAGATTTTGAATGTTGATCCCTGCTGACATTAAACCGGCAATCAACGAACGACTAACCATCCGAGACACGCTGCGTTGATCCCTTGATACTAAAACTTGCACCCCTGGTTTTAATGTTGAACCGTAGGCCGCTCCTAATTTAACGGCAAATTCGGGGGTAATGTCAATATTGGCTAAACCCGTGACTCCCCTTTGACCGAATAAATTTCTTTGAGCAGTATTTCCCCAAATTAAATTGATGTTTAAAATTGCCCCGGATTCAATGCGTTTACTCGGCCAAACCCTGACGTTGGGACTAATTTGTGCTTCTTCCCCTACTGTGGATAACGGACCAATAATCGCCCCTTCCATTACATGGGCGCGACGATCAACTCTGGTCCCCCTCGCAATCACACAGGCCTCTAAATGGGTATCGTCTCCAATCATCGCACCATTCCAGATAATCGGCCGTTTTAAGTCGGCATCTGCACCAATGGTGACATTATCACCAATGACCGTGCCTCTTTCAATGTTGGTTCGCGGACCGATACGGGAATTAGTACCAATTAACACCGGTGCTTCAATTTTGACACTCGGATCAATATAAGTGTTTTTACCCACCCAAATTCTGGGCCATTTTTCTTCATCGGGAAAATCCGTGATTACTTTGCCTTCTAATGCGTCATATTGCGCTTCTCGGTAAGCATCTAAATGACCCACATCACACCAGTATCCTTCGGCGATAAAACCATAGAGGGGCTCTTTTTTCGCTAATAATAAGGGGAATAAATCTTGGGAAAAGTCCTTTTCTTCGTTGGCAGGGAGATAGGCTAAAACTTCTGGTTCGAGAATATAAATACCTGTATTAACTGTGTCCGAAAAAATTTCGCTGGTGGAAGGTTTCTCCAAGAATCGGGTAATTCGTTGCTCGGAATCCGTGATCACCACCCCAAAATCCACGGGATTCGGTACTCTCGTTAGCACTAAGGTGGCTTTGGCCTGTTTTTCTTTGTGAAAGGCGATCGCCGCCGTCAAGTCAAAATCCGTGATACTATCACCACTAATCACCAAAAATGTGTCATCAAGCAATTCTTCAATGTTTTTTACACAACCAGCTGTTCCTAAAGGTTGTTCTTCTTCCACTGCATAGGTCATTTGTACCCCAAATTGCCCACCATTTTGGAAATAATCCCGCATCACATCGGGTAAATAGTGTAAAGTAGCAATTACCTCGGTAATATCGTGGCGTTTGAGTAAGTTGATAATATGTTCGGCGATCGGTTTGTTTAAAATCGGAACCATGGGTTTCGGTAAATCACAAGTTAGAGGACGTAATCTAGTCCCTGATCCTCCAGCCATCAACACTGCGCGCATAATTTCTCCTTAAATTTAAGTTTATTTTAGATAATCTTTTCTAATATTGCATAATAGAAAGCAGTCAGGAGAACATAGATTAACTATCAACTATCAATTATCAATTCGGTTACTTTCATTATGATCAAATTATTGCCTGTTGTTCTGTTTGTTGTTTACATTGTGGGAATTTGGAAATTTTGGCAGGGTTTTAACTGTACTAATTTCAATCGTGAATTACCTAATCGTCTTAAATTATCTCTTCTCTGGCCGGTTTTATTTGTCATAAATCCCAGCTATCGTGATAATTTTCAGAAAGCTTTAAAAGGTAGATAAAACGGTGAAAATCTGGTTAATTGGTGGTACTTCAGACAGTGTGATTTTGGCTACTTTATTAGTTCAAGCTAAGTTACCCTGTTTGGTAACTGTTACCACCCCAGAAGCTCAATTACTTTATCCAAAAACACCTTTTTTGGAAGTTAAATCAGGAAAAATACAAGCTTCACAAATTGCTAATTTTTTACAATTATATCAGATTGGGGTTATTATTGATGCCAGTCATCCTTTTGCGGTGGAAATTTCCCAAAATGTAATTAATTTTACTACTTCTAATCATCTTCCTTATCTGCGTTTTGAACGTCCAATTTATGAGCAATTTGATCACCCAAAAATTTTTGAGTTAGATAGTTTTTCTAGTTTAATTAATAGTAATTATCTCTTAAAACAACGAGTTTTATTAACAATTGGTTACCAAAATTTACCCTTATTTAAAACTTATCATTCACAAGCTTCTTTATTTGCTCGTATTTTACCAAATCTTAACTCTTTACAGGTTGCTTTAGATAGCGGTTTTACCAACGATCGCCTGATTGCTTTTCGGCCTCCTCTTAATCTTAATTTAGAACGCGCTTTATGGCAACAATGGCAAATTAACACGGTTGTGACGAAAGCTTCAGGTAAAGCAGGAGGTGAGGAAATTAAGGCTATTTTAGCTCAAGAATTAGGGGTTACTTTGATTATTATTGCTCGTCCTAAAATTACTTATCCAAACCAAACAAATGATCCCCAAAAGGTGCTATCATTTTGTCGTTATTTTCTTGATAATTTAGGTTGAAATATGGCTGATTTAATTACTCCCGCTATTAGCGATCGCATTTGTAAACACATGAATGATGATCACGGCGAAGCTGTCTTACTTTATGCTAAAATATTCGGTAATTCCCCCGATTCTGAGTCGGCGAAAATGCTTTTTATTGACCCCGAAGGAATGGATTTAACTACTATTATTAAGGGCGAAAATAGGCAGATTAGAATTACTTTTGACCACGTTTTACAAGATTCTGAAGATGCACACCAAACTTTAATTAACATGGTTAAAAAGTGTCGTCAATCTAATTAAATATAACATCCAGAAAGCGGATTTTTTTAAAAAATCCGCTTTCTAACCCCAATCTATTTCTACTTAATTAATCTCCAATTGTAAGGGGATAAATTATAATTATGTTTATTGATTTTTTTCATATAAGCCTGGGTTGGTGTCTCACGCTAAGGGGGTTTTCTGTTGGTATCATAGGCCAGGGGTTTTGTCTCACGCAAAGACGCAAAGGCGCTAAGGGGGTTTTCTGTTGGTATCATAGGCCAGGGGTTTTGTCTCACGCAAAGTTGCTTAATAAATATTTTAGCGCTTAAATATAATTAACAGTGTATAATCAATCATTAAATATTAAATATTTAATTTTAATAAAAAGGGCCTAATTTTTATGTGGGATATGATTGGTGGTATTGGTAAGGCGATTGTTAATTCTGCTAAATCTTTTATTGGTGGTCCTGCTGGAGCAATAGTTCATGTTGCTAGTACGGCGTTTGATATGAGAAGTCAAAATGAGGATGTGGCTGATGATTATGAAGATTTACAAATTGCTCAAATGAAGTTACAATATTTGCAACATCAAGATAATATTAAGTTACAATCTCAGTTAGCACAAGTAAATCACGAGAAAGCTAAGGAAATTCAACATTATATTCAATCTGCTGAAAATGCTAGGTTAGAGAAAAAATTAGATTTTGAAAAATGGCGTTTTCAAGAGGAAAAAGCTCTACAATTACAGGTTTTAGAATTAAATCACAGGTTACAAACTCAGGTTTTAAGTTATCAAAGACAAACTTCTTTAAAGGTTTTAGAGGAGCAGAAAAAATTAGACAATTCTCCTATTTGGTTGGTAACTTCTGACATTATTACTAATACTAATCCGAGCAAAATTACTCCTTTACGCATCTTTTTTGCGCCGCCAAAATTGCAGTTTGAAAGTTTACAAAATAAAAATAATCCCCATGATAATTTACCAAATTTGGAGTTAACTATTGCGGAAGGTTTAAGGCAATTTTTACAAAATTATACCACTTATGAGCAACAAATTGACTTTTTAGCGGGTGCGTGGACGAGTAAATCTTTTCACAGTGAGGCCAGTATCAAGTCTTTATTTAGTGTGTTAAAAACTGAGCCAACTTTGGTTTTAGAATCAGAAATAGATGGCGATTATCTCAATTTCAGGATTGCCCAATGGTTTAAAAATGGTGCAAATTATAATTATCGGCCGATTATTTCCCGTTTATCCTATCAAGAAATACTGTTTAATTCCGCTAAGGAAAGAGCTTTAGAATGGGAAAAAACGAGAAATCAATTAATAGAATTAGGGGAAACTCCCGCAGACGTTGATCTGGTTTATGGTGGTGATAATGTACAGAATTTAGCGACTTTAAAGAAGGCGGAAAAGTTTAAATTAGCTGGGATTAATACGGTTAATTTAACTTATCTTGTTAATAAAAAAGATTACGAAAATTTGGCACAATTTCTGATCATTTATCACAGTATTTTTACTGGTTTGGTTGCTGATGAATATTTTATTCGCGAATATCAATTAACTCCTTTATTACCAACTTTTATCCCTGATTTAATTAAGGAGATTAAGGAAGGTGATTTACTAACGGAAATTATGGAATCTGTTAAGGTTTATTATGACCAATTATATGAAAGTTTAGCGGAAATTTACGGCGTTTTATTACCAGATTTACTGTTAGATTTTGCCTTAAATTTAGCGCAAATTTCCCAAGCAGATTGGGCAAAATCCCAAGTCATTAATTCCCTGAAATTATGGCTAAAACAACGTTACCTTTTAGACAATGAAGTAACCAGCGATGTGAGCATAAATGACCTTTTGTCAATGATTGAAGATAATTTAATTTTCAGTGATCAGGAATATATCAATAAATTAAATCAACTCTTAACAATTCTTGGTTATGAAGATAGTATGAAAGTTACTTTCAATGTTTCTGAACCTGTAATCATTGAGGAATTAGAAATTGAGGAAGAAGTAGAGGAAATTCCTCCTAAATCTCAGGAAGAAATAGACAAGGAAATTATTATTCCATATTTAGAGGGTTTAAATGTTATTAGAAAATTGGGAATTAGCTCACCAATAAACATTAATATGAGTGTAATAAGAAGTCGCGAAACAACTATTTCTTCGGATCATAAATATTTCGTAGTACAATTTAAAGGATTTTATCTGAGGCCTTTGTTTAAAAAACCTTCCCCATGTTTATGTACTCAAACTTATGATTTTAATTCTGGAAAATTTACTGAAGATATTAACTTAAGTGAAGTTTTAGCATCTTTTAATGAATCAGTGGATAAATATTTTCCTAACATAAATCAAGGTAATTCTCGGATTTTTAGTCCAGATAGTAAAACATTATTTGGAGTAAAAGAATATTTAATTATACAATGGGACATTAATACCAAAGAAGAAATCAGGACATTTTCAGACCATAAAAGTAATATTATCACGATCGCCATTCATCCCGAAGGCAAAATTTTAGCCTGCAGTTATGGAGACAAAACCGTTAAATTTTGGTACATTCCCACAGGAGAAGAATTACACAGTATTAACGAAGAAGTAAGGGTAATGTCTTTTAGTTCAGATGGTCAGACCTTTGCTACTTTAAATAATAATACTGCGAAATTGTGGCGATCACTTTAATCAATTGGTAGGGTGGGTAATGGTGGGATTAATTAAGGGAATAAATTTTCAATTATTTTCACCATTGCCCACCTATTCTTGCCGTGCAGAACGGATAATAAATCAATGATTATTAAACACATAATTTGCCGTTTTGCCCACCTATTCTTGGTGGGCAAAACGGATAATAAATCAAAGTTTTTTATTTTAATTTTTCGCCGTTTTACCCACCCTACCTACTTTCAATTAAGAAACTAAAACTTTTATTTTAACTGTATTTTTCCTGTAATAAACTGATAATTGAAGTGTTTTCTAATAATCCTAACACTGTTCCATTTTCGCCAATGACTGTTAATTCTTTTATTTTATTTTTCTCTAAAATTTGTGCAACTTCTAATAAGGATAAATTAGATTTGATAATTCTATAACTATCAATCTCTTTGGTTAAATCGCTTACTAATACGTGATTCCAGTCGGAAGTTGGGATAATTTTCAGATCATCTATGGCGATATTTCCTAATAGTTGTGATTCGGAATTTACAACTAAAAATTTACGCCATTTATCTTTACCTATCACATAATTATTAACAAATTCTCTCAGGGTTAAATCACCAGTAATAATCGGATTATCTGATAAAATGGCATCTTTTGCTGTTAATTTGCTCAGGGTTTCTTGTAATTGGGCTGATTGGGCTGAAGCTCCGGCATTTTGTAACAAAAACCAGCCTACTAATAAGGTCCAAAAACTACCAAATTGAGTTATTCCTGCGACTCCTAAACCACCAATAATGACGGCTAACCAACCAAATGCTTGACCAACGCGACTGGCAAAAATTACGCCTTTATTTGTATTACCTGTAATTTGCCAAACAAGTGCTTTTAAAATGTTACCACCATCTAAAGGTAAGCCCGGAATTAAGTTAAATAATCCCAAATATAAGTTAATTAATGCCAATAAAGATAACATGAACATTAAAGGTGCTGCTAAACTAAGATTTGCACCAATTATTGTTAAGATACCGAAAATTAAAATACTAACTAATGGTCCGGCGATCGCAATTAAAAATGCTTGTAATGGTGTTTCTGATTCCCTGTCTAAAGTCGCTAAACCACCAAATAAAAACAAGGTAATAGATTTAACTTCAATTCCTTGTTGCATCGCGGCAAAACTATGGCCCAATTCATGGGCCAAAACCGAACTAAATAAGGCAATAGCAACAATAAAACCTAAAAACCAAGGTACAATGGGACCTAATTGGGGAAACAAATTAGCTAATTCTGAACCATAACTTAAAGTCACTAATCCTAAGACTAAAAACCAAGAAGGATTCAAATAAAATGGAATTCCAAATAAGCTACCAACCCGAATATTATTATTCATTAGGAACTACTCCTTTATAATTTACTAAGGGTTTAAATTGTTTCCCTTGTTAAAAATATTGTAACGAAATGTTACAAACAAGATCAGAGTAAAAACCCCCCTTTGATCAGTTCGGTTAAAATTAACTCTTAATTTAATTAATAATTATGACAAATTCCCCTGAGCAAAAACCAATTCCAGTAAATCTTACCCCTTGGCGTTGTTGGTTAGGTTCATCTATTTCGGCCAGTTTGGCCGTCGGAGCTTACTTCTTGATGAATGCGATCGCCAACGCTTTTGCCAACTCACCCCTTTCTACCACTAACATAACAGCTTTAAAGATCGGTGTGGCGGTCAGGACTTTAGTGGTGGGCATGATGGCTTTAGCAACCTGCGTTTGTAGTTTAATTGCCCTCGGTTTATTTGCGCTTGGTATTCAAGTTCTGTTTCAAAAAAAGAAAACGGTGTAGGGGCGCGGTTTTCCCGCCCCAATTAACGATTAAGAAGGATTAACACATTTGAGCATCCGCAAAGTAGCTGCGGCTGCGTAGTTACGTTGAGCGGGATTATTGGGGAAGAAAGCAGTACCCGACTCATTTAAGGGAGAAGCAACTTTACAGAAACCGGACATTTCAGTCACGATGGGAGCTGACCAATGACCACTAAGATCGCTAAAATTAGCTGGTGGATTAACAGCTAAAATGTCGGGGGTTTGATTTCGGCTTTTTTGCGCAAATAAAGTGGTTTTCTTGAGAATAGCCATTAATTCACCCCGTTTGACCGATTCATTGGGTTTAAAAGAGCCATCTTTATAACCAGTAACAATCTCGTTATCTTGAGCCCATTTAATTTTAGCCGCAGCCCAATGGCTAGTAGGAACATCGGGGAAAGGAGCAGCGTTAGGTTTCGTGGTGACATCGGGTAAAGTGATACCTTTGATGGAGTTAAGGGAATCAAAAATCATGGACACAATTTGAGCCCGAGTCAGAGGGTCTTGGGGTTTAAAGGTTTTATCTTCAAAACCACTAATAAAACCACTGGCGACTGCTTGTTCAATTTCATTGCGGTAAAGATCCCTGCCAATATCACGGAAAGCAGGAGCAGGTCCTCCTGGAGTACCAAAAGCAACGGAATCACCTGTTAAATAAATGTGGCCAAGGGCTCTATTTTCGTAGGTACGTTGGGCAAAACTCCAGCCCGGTTCGAGTTCAAATTTTAAACTACCATCAGCTAAACCATTTGTTCTACCGATGACCATTTTTGATTTATTACTACCACCGATTGGTGTGCCAACCAGTTGTAATTCCTGGTCAGTTTTTTCAATATCAAGGCGATAATCTAAACCGTAATCAGTGCCATCAATACGGATGGAATAACCATTAGAATCTTTAAAGGTTTTGCAAATACCTGTATAGTCAAAATTATTCAGTAGTAGGTCAATTTTAACTGGGCTAGAACCAATTTCACCCCAACATTTTTGTTTACCTGGGATTTGTTCGATCAGAAGTAGATTATAACGAGTACCACCACTTAAAGGTAAAGCTACCGGAACAAACTTGTCTTGTTCAACAGCTTTTTCGCTATAAACAACCTGTGCCGAAACCGGAATAATCGGGTTGAAAGCAACAACCGTGGCACTTAAAAGTGCAGCTAATTTGAAAGTTTGTAATAGTTTCATAGAAATTCGATAAATTAACTAAACCAAGTATAATCTAATCTAAACCATGGACAATTGACAATTGACTATTTACAAACGTTTCTTCTGTCGATAACTAGCAATGGATTCGACGATACCAAGAGCGAGAAAATTAGTTAGAAGGGAAGAACCACCATAACTCATCCAAGGTAAGGGAATACCCGTAATCGGTGCTACACCAATAGTCATGCCAATATTAACAATTACCTGAAAGATAACCATCGAGAGAATACCAACACAAATTAGAGAACCAAAATTTTCCTTGGCGGTGGAAGCAATATAAATTAAACGGAAACAAATTAACCAAAAGACCAATAAGACTAAAATTGCGCCAATAAAGCCATATTCTTCTCCAACTGCCGAAAAAATAAAATCCGTATGTTGTTCGGGAACAAAATTTAACTGAGTTTGTGTGCCGTGATGAAGACCTTTACCCCAAATTTCCCCTGAACCGATGGCAATGCGGGATTGAATTAAGTGATAACCTCCCCCTAAAGGGTCTTTTTCGGGATTCAGAAACAGGGTTAAACGGTCTTTTTGATAGGGTTTTAAGACACCCCAAAGGAGACTACCCAATTCACCAGCAACCAAATTCATTGCTACAGTGAGGATGGTGGTGAAAAACCGTAAAGGAAGGGTTAACCAAGCGATTATACCCATTAAAACCGTCCAAATTACCCAAGCAGGGAAAAATAGGGTAAATAAAATAATCGAAACTAGGGGAGACACGATTAAAATAAGCCAACCAGGGTTAGCATTGGCCCAATAAAGCATTCCCAAGGTAATTGCCCCAAATGCCAAGGATGTCCCCAAGTCTGGTTGTAATAAGACTAATATCCAAGGAATAATGGTGACACCGAAAGCTCGAAACACAGAACCAAGATTAGAGGCCGGATGTTCGTGTAAAATGGCGGATAAGCTAATAATTAGCGCTAATTTGGCAAATTCTGATGGTTGTATGGTTAAACCACCTAAACTAAGCCAGTTTTGCGCTCCGTTAACTGTTACCCCCAAGAAAAATACGCCAATTAATAAGATATTGGCGATCGCATAAATGACCCAATGCCATTGGAGCAGAAATTCATAGCGAAAACGGGCCATAATTAAAACGAGAAAAGTTCCTACTCCGGCGAAAATAAAGTGTAATAACCATTCACTTCTACCTTCTTGGCCTAGTTGGATACTTTGAATCATTACCCCTGCAAAATTAGTCAAGCCGACGATTAATAAAAATAAGAACCAATCAAATTTTTCCCAAGCTTTTACGATTTTTTTTAAGGATTTCCACGGATTAGGAGCCAAACTTCTTAACATATATTCAGTTATTAGTTATCAGTTAACAGTTATCAGTTATCAGTTAACAGTTATCAGTTAACAGTTAACAGTTAACAGTTATAGTAATTTCAATTAAGATTAGAACAGTTGAAAAATAGGATGGTAGTTGCGCTTTCGGGCTTTTTAGGACTAAAGCCAACAACAAACTAAAAACTTTTGTTTAATTTTTATTTGGAATTACTATAACTGTAATAGAGTTTACTATCATTTAATTGTCAACTGTCAACTATCAACTATCAACTGTCAACTATCTTAAGGCTGCGATTGAGACTTTAGCGGCAATTTGGGAGGCGATCGCTTTTAAAGATTGAGCGGAAACGCTATCAGGATCTGAGATCACAATGGGAATACCAGAATCTCCACCTTCGCGAAGAGCAATTTCCAAAGGAATACAACCAAGTAAAGGAATACCTAACTCTTTCGAGGCTTTTTCTCCACCTCCAGAACCAAATAAATCATAACTTTTTTCGGGCATATCCGGGGGGATAAAATAACTCATGTTTTCCACAATTCCTAACACATTGACCCCCATTTGTTGGAACATTTTTAAACCACGACGGGAGTCAAGTAAAGACACAGTTTGAGGAGTCGTTACAATTACTGCTCCGGCCATGGGTACAGCTTGAGCCATGGTTAATTGGGCATCACCCGTTCCGGGGGGCATATCCACGATTAAATAATCTAACTCTCCCCAATCCACTTGGTAGAGGAATTGGCGAATAATACCGTTTAACATGGGACCGCGCCAAACCACGGGTTGATCGGGATCGATCAAAAAGGCCATGGAAACTAATTTCACACCATAGTTAAAGACAGGGTCTAAAACTTCGCCTTGAGGGGCTTGTTTTACCATCACCTTGGCACTTGCTAACCCTAGCATGGTGGGGGTATTAGGGCCATAGATATCTGCGTCTAATAACCCCACTTTTGACCCTAGTTGTGCTAAAGCAACTGCGACATTCACGGCCACGGTGCTTTTGCCAACACCACCTTTACCGCTAGAAATGGCGA
Organism: Synechococcales cyanobacterium S06; assembly: GCA_011391125.1. Taxonomy (GTDB): domain Bacteria; phylum Cyanobacteriota; class Cyanobacteriia; order Cyanobacteriales; family JAABRE01; genus JAABRE01. Next base: position 7,907 of record JAABRE010000015.1, on the reverse strand, counting down.
TAATATTTTTAATACCGGGGACTCCTTGGCGATCGGGTAATTCTTTTTGTTGGGGAGTTTCGGCGGTTACTTCCACTTCCACCGTTTCCACACCGGGTAAAGTTTTGACAGCTTTTTGGCAGTCTTCGACAATAAATTCTCGTAATGGACAAGCAGGGGTGGTTAAAACCAAGGTAAAACTTACTTTACTACCTTCAATAGCAACATTTCTAATCATGTTCAATTCCACCAAACTTTTTTGCAGTTCGGGATCTTGAACTGGTTTTAAAACTTCTAAAACGGCTTTACTGTCAATCATTGGTTATTTGTGATTAGTTTAATGAGTAATAACTACTATTTTATATCTTAATGTTAGTTTAAAATTTGAAAACAGTTTTTCTATGTTCGTATAGCACAAAAAATATTATTTGTCAAGGTTTGACGTAAAATAATGTTTAAAAATTGATTGGGTTTTCGTAGATAAATGATTAAGGTTATCTAAATGAGAACTCAATCAGGTATGAATGTTAATATTTAGGAAGCAAAAAAGTCCCTCAATTTTAGGGTAAATTCGGACAGAGATTAGTAACAGCAATTCGACTAATTTCTGCATATTCTTTAAGTTCTTGATCTTCATCATCCAACATAGTTTGTATCAATTCTGAAGGCAAAAAATCTTCTCCATTAGTAACTTCAATTAACATATCGCAGATTTCATAACCAAAATTAACCAATTCTCTGGTATCAGGATCATTAATCTGGTTTAACAGGGAATTATCAGGTACAGATTCTCCCCAAAATTGTAAAAGACCCGAGATAAAATCAGCTTCTTTTTCGGGTGAAACTGAAGGGACTGCAAGAACGACAGGATTAATTAAAGAAAAAAGAAGAACAAAAGGAAGAATAATCAGTTTTTTCATCGCATTATATAGTTAAATTTTGATTTTATAATATCTAATATATCTCAATACAAACAAGGGTGACTTTAAGGGAATGAAAAGCAATAAATCTGATTAAATTTGATTAAATATTCGCCAATGTTATCGGTAAATTAGAGGGAGTTTTAGCGAGTAAATCTAATTCGGGAATTTGGCTATATTTATGGTTTACGGAAAAAAGCTGAAAGCTATGTAGATCAATACTTTTAGGTTGGTTGGACTTGAATTAAGTGCAAGGATTTCAACAAATAATAGTAAAAAACCTTACATTTACGGGGATTAATCAAGATTTTTGCTCGTCAAAAGACGCGGTCAAACTATCAACTATCAACTATCAACTATCAACTCGCCCTCACCAGCCATTTATTCAGCAAACCCTATTTAAGCGATCGCCTAACGGTATCTCAATCAAATAAAATTTCTCGATTAAAGGGACTTAAAAAATACACTTAAAGATCAATCAGTGGGAATTAGTTGACTGCTTTGCTCCAGTGTTGTCTGGTGGAAAATTACCGAAATAATAAAGCTTAAAAGATGGATTTTGATTAATAGCCCACCCGATCACTGATTTTTTATTAAGAATAAGAAGAAAAATCCGATTAAAACATTTTATTTTGTAGCGAAATATACAGAAAATTACGAGAAAATAGGATAATAAAAAAGCGCTAAAGCGCAACAACGAACCTTTTTGCGTGAGGAAGAAACAAAAGATTAGGCTGCCAAGAGAGATAGTTGACAGAAAAACTATCAACTATCAACTATCAACTGTCAACTATCAACTATCAACTATCAACTGTCAACTATCAACTACCTTGACGTTGTTGAATAAGAGCGATGGTTTGATCGACACTTTCAGGGAAAACCACCATCAGACTACCATGAGACTGACTAGCCTGTTCCAGAGCCAAATTCACGGCCACAGTTTCATCTAAAATAATCTGGTACTGAGCTTCGGGATTTTCGGAAACAATGCCTTTGGCAATCAAATCCGCCACTTCTCCCGATTCTCGGCCTCGTCGATCTTGATCTTCCTTAACAAGAATGTAGTCAAAGAATTGCGCAGAAAGCTTACCCAACAGGATGAGGTCTTCATCACGGCGATCGCCAGGACCTCCAACTACGCCAATTTTCTGACCCTGCCAATTTTTCACAAAACCGCCAACAGCTTCATAGCCGTGGGGGTTGTGAGCGTAATCGACAAGGGCATGATAACCACCGAGGTCAAAGAGATTCATGCGGCCGGGAGTTTGGTCAGCACCTGGTTTAAAAGTGCGCAAACCCTGACGAATAAGCTCAATATCAATACCTTGGGCGAAACAGGCCAAACTAGAGGCTAAAGCATTGGCAATCATAAAGGGGGCCAGACCTCCCATGGTGACGGGAATATGGACAGCTTCCTCTAATCTGAGGGTCCATTCACCTTCCAAAATGGAGAGATAGCCCCCTTCATAGACTGCGGCCAAGCCTCCACGACGAATATGCTCAATAATCAGAGGATTATCCGGATTCATGGCAAAATAGGCTACTTTTCCCTTAACCTTAGCTGCCATGGCAGCGACTAAGGGATCATCGGCGTTTAAAATAGCGTAACCATCGCCATTGACAGTTTCAGCGACAACACTCTTAACCTGAGCCATTTGTTCAACGGTATTAATATCGCCAAGGTCCAGGTGATCGGCGGCCACATTAAGGACAATGCCAATATCACAGGTATCAAAAGCGAGTCCAGAGCGCAGGATTCCGCCCCTAGCACATTCTAAAACCGCCATTTCCACGGTGGGGTCCTTGAGAATAACTGCGGCGCTGACAGGACCGGTATTATCGCCTTTTTCCACGAGATATTCCTGAATGTAAATACCATCGGTGGTGGTGTAACCTACGGTTTTGCCGGTTTGGCGACAAATATGGGCGGTTAAACGGGTGGTGGTGGTTTTCCCATTAGTTCCGGTAATGGCGATAATGGGGATTCGCGTGGGTGTACCTGGTGGGAACAACATATCTAAGACGGGAGCGGCAATATTGCGGGGCAGTCCCTTACTTGGCGCTGCGTGCATTCTGAACCCGGGGGCAGCGTTTACTTCCACAATTACACCGTCAACTTCCCGCAGCGGTTTGGTAATATCAGGAGAAACTACGTCAATGCCGCAAATGTCTAAACCGATGATTTTCGCTACCCTTTGACAGAGCCAAATGTTTTCCGGGTGAATGTCGTCAGTGCGATCGACAGCAATGCCGCCGGTGCTAAGGTTAGCTGTGGCGCGTAAATAGGCGATTTGGCCTTTGTCTAAGATGCTGTCCAACTTATACCCTTGGCGTGACAAAACGGAGCTGGAAGTGCGGTCCACGGTGATTTTTGTGAGAATATTATCATGGCCGTCACCACGGTTGGGGTCTTTATTGGTAATCTCGATTAATTGTTCGATGGTAGAGCGGCCGTCTCCTTCCACATGGGCGGGAATTCGTTGCGCTACGGCTACAAGTTTACCATTGATGACTAAAACTCGGTGATCACTGCCTTTATAATAACGTTCGATGATCACGAAACGGGTTTTGGAGGCGGCACTGGCTAAATCGTATGCTTCTTCAGCTTCTACCCAGCTATTAATGTCAATGGTAATTCCTCGGCCGTGGTTGCCATCCAAAGGTTTGATTACGATGGGGTAGCCGCCAACTTCCCTGATTGCTTCTTCTAAGTCGTCTAAATATTGGATTACTGTGCCTCGGGGAACGGGTATTCCTGCATCTTTGAGGATGTTTTTTGTGCCTTCTTTATCGCAGGCTAATTCTACTCCTAAAATTCCTGAATGACTGCTGAGGGTTGCTTGAATCCTTTTTTGATGGATGCCGTAGCCAAGTTGAATCATGACTCTGGCGTTGAGGGGCAGCCAAGGAATGCGACGAGCTTCGACTTCTTTAAGAATGGTATCGGTACTCGGTCCCAGGGCCGCGGTTGCATACAATTCCTTGATGTCATTGATGTCATGTTCTAGCTCCTCGGCGGGATAAGTTCCGGTTTCCACTAAGGAGGTACATAATCGTACCGCTGCTCGACCAGCATAACGTCCAGCTTGTTCTTCGACGTATTCAAAGACGACGTTATAAATTCCGGGGGTGGCAGTTTCTCGGGTGCGGCCAAAACCCACGGGCATTCCCGCTAATTCTTGCAATTCTAGGGCGATGTGTTCGATGATATGGCCCATCATGGTGCCTTTTTGTACCCGTTCTAAAAAGCCTCCTCGATGGCCGGGGGAGCAATGGTGTTCGATCAAGGTGGGTAAAACTTGTATCAAGCCGTCATAAAAGCCGGCAATCTCGTTAGAATGCTTATCGGCTAAATCTTCTAGGTCAAGGCGCATCACTACCAGTTTATGACGACGGATACTCCAATAATTCGGACCTCGTAGGGTCTGGGTTTTGAGAATTTTCATAAATAATCTGTTTCAATAACAATTTGGCAGTAATTCAATGGTTTTATGTTAGTGTCTCGCTAAAAAAAACAGTTTATCTGTTTATGATGAACATTTTTCTAATTTTTGAGGGGTTGATGTTCTTTGAGGCTATAGCGATCGCCATGACAGAGAATATGAAGACGCAAATTATGAAGACTAAGGGGATCATTTGCTCCCACTTGCCCTTGATTAGTATGGCTCATATTTTGGGCATCAACTATGGTAACAGTGCCTTTACCAATCACTTCTAAAATGCCGTCTTTATCAAACATAGCGCAGGTGTCTTCGTCAATGCCAATCCCTAAACGTTCGGGATGACTTGAAATTGCGCTCAATAAGCGTGCCATGCGGTTGCGATTATGGAAATGTTGATCTACTAGCACTTCAGGAATAATACCTAAACCCATGGCCATATCAATTAAAGCGCGATTGGGTGATTCGCCGCTACTGCCACCTGCGATCATGTGATGACCCATTACAGCAGCACCTGCGCTAGTTCCAGCGAGGGAAATTTCCCCTAATTGCGCTCTTTGACGTATGCGTTCCATTAAAGGGGTATCGGCCAATAAGCCACATAAACGCAGTTGATCTCCTCCTGTCATAAATACGCCGGTGCATTCTTCGACATATTCTTGATAATATTTATCTTCTCCTTGAGAGCGATCTCGGACATCTAAAACTTTAATATCTTGAGCTCCCATTTCTTGGAAAATATGTTGATAACGTTCTCCAATAATGGTTGGTTCTCGAGATGCTGAAGGTATAATCCCGATTTTGGCTTGTTCTCCTCCTGAACGTTGGAAAAATGTGTGCAGAATTTCTTTACCATGTACTTTATCTTCAGCACCACCGATTACTAATACGGCGGTTTTTGTTCTTTGTTTCATTGTGCTTTCTTGCATTTGATCGTCTAATTGCCCCATAATTTCGTTTTTTATCCTTTCACTATAAATTTGATATTTTTGTCTTGGTGGTGCTGACTAATCCTAGATTTTATCTTAATCTAAGTTTTGTTGACAACCACTTTTTATGATGATTTCTTGTCATTTTCCCAAGGCAAAAATCTGGTTCGGTTTTATAAATGCACGAAATTAAGCCAAATTTAGCTCTTTTTATCCTTGTTTTGAACTGAGAAATTTTAACATAAAAGGTTATAATTATCTGACAATTTTAAAATATTTGCTCTCTTTATTTTACGCTAGTTAAGGTTTTATTGTGCAATTTGATGTTATAACTCTGTTTCCTGATTTTTTTACTTCTCCTTTAAATTCTGGCCTACTTAGTCGGGCTTTGAGTAAAAATATTGCTACCGTTAATTTAGTTAATCCCCGTGATTTTACGACGGACAAACACCATCAGGTTGATGATGAACCCTATGGTGGCGGTGTCGGTATGTTACTCAAGTGTGAACCGATTTTTGCTGCTGTTGAATCTTTATCCGTGTTGCCTCGACGGGAGGTTATTTTGATGACTCCCCAAGGTGAGCCTTTAAATCAATCTTTATTGAAAGAATTAGCCACGAATACTGACCAATTGGTGTTAATTTGCGGTCATTATGAGGGTGTAGATGAAAGAGTAAGTAATTTATTAACTCGGGAAATTTCTTTGGGAGATTTTGTTTTAACTTGTGGGGAAATTCCCGCTTTAACTATTATTAATGGGGTGACTAGATTATTACCTGGTACGGTGGGAAAAGCTGAATCTTTGAAGTTTGAAAGTTTTGAGGATGGTTTGTTAGATTATCCCCAATATACTCGGCCTCCTGTTTTTCGCGGTTGGGAAGTTCCCGAAGTTTTGCGTTCTGGTAATCATAAAGCCATTAGTGAATGGAGACTTCAACAAAAGATTGAACGCACTAAATTACGTCGTCCTGATCTTTTGACGTAATAGGTAATCGGTAATAGGGAAGAGGTAATAAGTAATAGGTAATAGGGAAGAGGTTTTTAGGTAATAGGTTTTTAGGTAATAACTATCAACTATCAACTATCAACTATCAACTCGCCCTCACCAGCCATTTATTCAGCAAACCCTAATTATACCTTTTTACTTATTCTTTCTTATTTTTTCTTATTACTTATTACTTATTACTTCTTTTCGTTCCCATTTCTGTTAGTGCTGACCAAATTAAATATAATATTAATGTGGCAATTCCTAGGATAAAATATAATAAATCTTGATTCATATTTTGGGTTATTTTTGTTTAATTTTTAAGGGGGAATGTCATGGTAAAAATACTACCTTGACCTAGTTTTGATTCCACGGTAATTGTACCGTGATGACTGTCAACTATTTGACGGGAAAGATGTAGTCCTAAACCACTCCCCCCCCGGTGATGAACACCCTGGGAAAAACGATTAAATAACCATTTTTGTTCTTCGTCGGCAATTCCTTGGCCTGTATCGGAAATCGATAAAATGACGGAATTATTATTTTGAAATAATTTAAGTTTAATATCACCTTGATCTGTATATTTAATGGCATTATCAATTAAATTAGTAAGGACTCTTCTTAGTTCTAATTTGTCACCATTAATCTTAATTTCCGTTAATTCTAGTTTAATTGTTAAGCCTTTTTCTTCGGCCAATAATTTTAATTCTTGTACGACTTCTGTGACTATTTCTGATAGATTAACGGTGGAAAAATACAGGATTTTGCGAGCAGCTTCATAGCGATATACTTCTAATAAGGTATTCGCCATTTCTAGTAAGTTGTGATTACTACGAGTTAAACTGTTAATAACCTCTGTTATTTCGGGTGAAAGTTCACCCAAAGCCCCTTCTAACATTAGATTATACATACGATCAGCCGCAATTAAAGGTGTTCTTAAATCGTGGGTTAAACGAGAGACAAAATCCTCTCGTTGTCGGGAGATTTCGTCTCTTTCGTTAATGGTATTTTTCAGACGCAAAAGTGAGCGCACTCTCGCTAATAATTCATCAATAGAAACCGGTTTTTTAATAAAGTCATCTGCTCCACTATCTAAACCTGTCACGACACTAGCTTGATCATAAGCTGTAATTAATAAGATGGGAATAAAGGGTAAATTTTTATTTTCCCTGATTTTTTGGGTGACTTCAAAACCATTCATATCTGGCATCATTACATCTAATAAAATTAGATCCGGTGGTGTTTGATTAATTTGTTTTAAAGCTTCAAAACCGTTACGAGCTAAGATAATTGAATGTCCTTCATCTTCTAAAATACTTTGAATTAAGAACAAATTATCTTCATAATCATCTACTACTAAAATAGTATTTTTAAGGGGAGATTTAGAGGGAAATTGAGACATTTTTTTAGCTAATAATGTTAGTTTATTGTTGCGCTTTAACGCACAATAATTAAGGAATAAAGTCCCACTACAAACCCAGGGCGTTTTCATTCTCGGAGGTGAAAACGGTGGGGAATTAGGGTATTGGGGGATTGGGGAACTAAAGTGGGGGTGTTAGGGTTTTGGGGAATTGGGGAGAACTGGAATGAAAGCTAACTCCCGCGCCTCCCGCGCCTCCCTATTCTTCTAACTCCCTAACTCCCTAAATCCCTA
>JAABRE010000159.1 GCA_011391125.1 Synechococcales cyanobacterium S06 | reverse complement strand
AGCTTCAAATTCTGACCAAGGTACTAATTTGGCCATTTTTACCCAATCATTGTCAGCTGAAAGGTTGGCTTCAATTTTGAAACCTAATTCCTCTCCTTCCACTACACATTGTTTATTTTTTTTATAAACCATTTTGATTTGAATGTAAGGTTTTTTTCTATTTTAAGGGCCAATCCTAGCATTTTTTGAAAAATTTTTGAACCGTAACTCTTTGATTAGTAAGGCTTTTGACTATCTTTCAGCAAGCCCTAAGTAATTTTTAATTTGAGGATAATTACGGGAATGTTCAAAGTAAAAATTAACAATTGTAGGAATTTCAAAAATGGCCATTTGTTGTAAAGATTGCCGAGCAGTTTCTGTATTTTGAAGACAACCTTTTTCTTTAACTTGAATAGCATAACCTCTTAAATTAACTGTTAAAATTTCTATTTCTTCTAACAAACTAAATTCCTCCTCATTTAAGGGTAATTCCGTGGCAATTTTTTGTTGTTCTAATTGAGAATTTTGATAATCAATTGTTAATTCATTTAGGAGATAAACAATTTGATTGATCAGAGTTTTCTTATTAGTTTTCAATGATATATCCTAGTAATAATTGGTTTAAAAAGTAGGGATCAAATTGCCTTGTCTTAGTCCCTTTAGGAGACTTTGGCTATTAGCCTCGAAATTTATTTCGAGGTGGGTTAATGCTGCGAAACCATTACCCGCTCTGAACTGAAGTTCAGAGCTAATAGCTCAAGTCAACTAAAGTGACTAAGAATTACCATTAATTGTTTTTTTGATTAAATATTTGTAGGTTTATTAAGTCTAAACATAATCCAGAAGTCTTAGTAAACGTGACTTTTAACAAAAATTTGAGAATGAAAACACCCTGCTAAAAAAGGGTCATTTATCATCATAATAAACGTTAATTAAGTTGGGCTTTTTTTTACCCAACTATTATTATTTAAAACTGGTTTAAAAAGCGTAAATCACTGTTATATAAACGTCTAATATCGTCAATTTGATGTAATACCATGGCGAAACGTTCCACACCAAAACCCGCTGCAAAACCAGTATAGATTTCGGGGTCATATCCCACCGCTTTTAAGACGTTAGGGTCAACCATGCCGCAACCCATGACTTCCAACCATTTTCCTTTCCATTGTACGTCAACTTCTGCTGAAGGTTCAGTAAACGGGAAATAACTGGCGCGGAATTGGATTGGTAAATCATCACCGAACATTTGACGAATAAACTCGCGAATTGTACCTTTAAGATCGGTGAAAGTTAGACCTTTGTCAATGGCTAGAAGTTCGACTTGGTGGAAAACTGCCGAGTGGGTTGCGTCAACAGTGTCTCGACGATATACTCTACCCGGTGCAACGATGCGGATTGGTGGTTCATGTTGCTCCATGTAGCGAATTTGCACACTTGAGGTATGAGTCCGCAATAAATTCCCACCGGGTAAGTAGAAGGTATCCTGCATATCCCGAGCGGGATGATCAGGTGGTGTGTTCAACGCCTCAAAATTGTAGTAATCCGTCTCAATTTGTGGTCCTTCGGCCAGGGTATAACCCAACCCCACAAATATGTCCAAAACCTTGTCTATAGTGCTGTTTAAGGGGTGTATTTTGCCTAAAGGACGACTTACCCCCTGCATGGTAACATCGAGGGTTTCATTCGCCAATTTCGCAGCAATTTCCGCTTGTTGCAATTCTTGCAGTTTTTGATCCAAACTATTTTGCAAAATGTCCTTAACATCATTGGCTAAAGCACCGATTTTGGGTCTTTCTTCGGCGGATAATTTGCCCATTCCCCGCAAAATTTGCGATAATTCGCCTTTTTTCCCTAGATAATTTATTCTAAGTTGCTCTAATTCGCCTAAAGTTGTTGTCGAGGCGATCGCCCTACTTGCTTCCGTTTGCAATTCCTGTAATTGACTTTGAATATCGGTAACGGTCATAATCAAAAATGAGTTGGTATTAGTAACAGCAATAGATCATAATAGGAATTTGTAACGATTTATAACAATTTAAAAATAAGCTTTTATTGGCTAGGTGGACAAAACACTAATTACTTAATTATCAAAAATAACTTATGAAAACTCCAGATCATATTATTAAATTAGTAGAAAATTTTAATTCTTGTTTAGAATTATATCGTAGTGGTGGTTTAAATGAAACCCAAACTAGGGTGCAATTTATTGATCCTTTTTTTGAAAGTTTAGGGTGGGATGTTAACAATAAACAGGGGGTTTCTCCCTTATATCAAGACGTTATTCATGAAGATATTTTAAGAATTGCTAATAGTAAAAAAGCGAAAGCTCCTGATTATTGTTTTAGGATTGCTGGGGTGAGAAAGTTTTTTGTGGAAGCGAAAAAACCTGCTGTTAATATTGGTAATAATATTAGCGCTGCTTTTCAGCTTAAAAGATATGGTTGGTCAGCGAATTTACCTGTGAGTATTTTAACAGATTTTGAGGAGTTTGCTGTTTATGATTGTCGCCTAATTCCTACTAAAAATGATCCCGCTTCTAAGGGGAGACTTTTCTATTTTAAATACACACAATACATCGAAAAATGGTCAGAAATTTACGCTCTTTTTTCTAGGGAAGCTGTTTTAAATGGGTCTTTAGACAAGTTTGAAAATCAGAAAATTAAAGCTAGTGTTACCGTTGATCAAGCTTTTTTACAGGAAATTGAAGATTGGCGATCAATTTTAGCAAATAATATAGCATTTCTTAACCCTAAAATTAGTCAAAGACAGTTAAATTTTGCCGTCCAAATGACCATTAATCGGTTAATTTTCCTGAGAATTTGTGAAGACAGGGCGATCGAAAATTATGAGCAGTTATTTAACCTCATAAAATATGATAATATCTATCAGGAATTAGCTAAAATATTTGTCAATGCAGATAATCGTTATAATTCGGGTTTATTTCATTTTAAAAAGGAAAAAGAA
>JAABRE010000158.1 GCA_011391125.1 Synechococcales cyanobacterium S06 | reverse complement strand
TTTTTATTCTTTAGTTCTTGATATTTCATTATTTTCGATAAATAATTACGTTTTTTGACATTATATCATTTTTTCTCTCACAGTTTCGCAAGAGGTCTATTATCAAAATTTATATTGCTTTTAACTGTCAAAACCTAGGATTAAAGAGCAGTAATACTTTCAAAGATTTTAACGTGGCAAGGTTGTAGAACGCTCCCGCTTGTGAATATATCTTAAGGAAAGATCGCCCTAAATTTGGGCATTAAATACCCATTAAAAACGATTTATTAAATTTAAAGATAATATAACCAACTAGAATGTTTAAACTAATAATTATAGCTTATATAAAGCGTACCAGTTTAATTTTTAGTGATGGCTAAATGTATTAGTTGTGATTTAATATGCTAGAATAAAAGCGTACCAGTTTAATTTATGGATATGATTAATAACAGAGGTGGTAGAGGGCATAAATTGCCTTATGAGACAAAAGCGGTCAGAATACCTGTCGATTTAATAGACATTGTAAAAAGTTTAGCCATTGATTACGAAAAAAATAAGTGTATTGTGACAATTTGTCAAGAGAATTTAAAACCCAAACTTAAAGAAATTTTGGCTAGAGTTGACCAAAAAGAGAAGGGTTATAAATCTAACTCGGCCGGACAACTTATCGCTGATTTAAAAACCTTGTTAGATTAAGCTAATTACCACCATGGTGGCAAGAATTTTCAAAATAAGGCTGCAATTGCGGTCAGTAGTGGTAATACTCAATATAAGAAATTACCACCATGGTGGCAAGAATTTTCAGGGAGAGTTATCAGAGTTGATCACCTGTAATACTTGTTCGATCTCAAGATTATACCTAACAGCTAATGAAGTGAAACTTTCACCCGCGGAATACAGTTTTAAAATCTGAGGAGTTATTTTTAATAATTCCGATTTATTAACTAATGATTTAGCTCGTCCTCCGCCTTTTATGTGAATGTCATTATACCGAAGTAATGCGGTAATTTGTGTCGATTTTAGCCCGTATTTATGGGTTAATTGCTTAATAGTAGCTCCCGCTAAATAATCGGTAATTAATCGTTTATCTCGCTCCATAATTTTATTCATAGTTTCTTACTTTTACCTTTTTTGATATACTTATTATAGCGCAAGTTCTGACTTAGTAACACGTCTAGGCTTGTTAAGTTAACAAAATAAAAAATATTATGAGAGGAAACTATTATGATCCAACAAATATTTAATGATGATTGTTTATCGGTTTTACCACTAATTGAAAGTAAATCAATAGATATGATACTCTGTGACTTACCCTACGGTAAAACCGCTTGTAAATGGGATATTATTCTCGCTTTTGACCGCTTATTTAATGAATACGATCGAGTCATAAAAAACACGGGAGTTATCGCACTTTTTGGCATGGGAACGTTCTCAGTTGACCTGATTAATGCCTATCGACATAATTACAGATATTCCTTAATTTGGGAAAAAACCACGGCCGTTGGTTTCCTAAATGCTAATAAAATGCCCCTCCGAAATCACGAGGACATCTTGATTTTTTATAAACAGTTGCCGACCTATAACCCGCAGATGTCGAAGGGCAAACCCTATATTAAGAAAAGTTCAGCAGTCGGTAGTAACTGCTATGATCACAAGCCCAAGATTGATCTGAGTATCAGTAATGGTGATCGATTTCCCACTTCGGTATTAAAGTTTAAGTCAGCAACTGGTAATAATCAGCATGATAAAACCAAGTCAAAACACCCAACGCAGAAGCCAGTTGAGTTATTAGAATACCTGATTAAAACTTACAGTAATGAGGGAGACCTCATTTTAGATAATTGTGCGGGGAGCGGATCAACGGGAGTTGCTTGTCAAAACAGTAAACGTCAGTATATCTTGATTGAAAAGGACACGCATTACTATTTGGCTGCTAGGGAAAGGTTACAGAAAAATCAGCAAAGGTTGGGCGAGTTGCTATTTTATTAACTTAATTTAGTTGAATAAAGTATGTGAAGGCTGTGAAGGTTTCGTTTTTAAGCCTTCACACTTGAAAGCTTTACTGTATATAGTGTGTGCAGGGTGTGAAGGCTGTGAAGGCTATTTTGAAAACTTTTTTTCTATCTTTTATTTAGACACAATTATAACGCCAATTTTAACATCAATTATTATGTTGATAAAAACTTTTAATTGTTATTAATTAGGGAATAAATATTGATAATAAGTGTTTAGTTCGCAATCAGAAACATAATTTACTAATTGATAGTCTGCTGATAGTTTGTATTTATATCCAGTGCCTAAACTCCTTATAAAATAAACTACTTAAGCCCTCATAGACACTGATTATGCAATCTAAAAATAAGAAAATACAAAAATATTAAAAGTTTTTTGATGGTTTTTTTGTTATGAGTGAGCGTTCACTTTCTAGTAATTATTTTTAGGAAATTGGTTTTTAGAGTAGTTTTTTATTCTAAGAAAAAATGTAAAAAAAGCGATCCCTGTCACTTTTTTGTGCTATATTAAAGTAGTTAAAAATGAACAAAAAAATACGGCCATGTGGCGTGCCTGCGGCCGCTACAGGCTGCTATTTTACAAAAAACTAACCCGATTATATCATGAACCTTATTGAAAGTGCCAGAAATTCCGAGACCGTTGCCAAAGTTACCAAAGAGTTAACCGAATCCGCTATCGCTCCCGAATTACAAGGCTTAATCAAGATTGTGGGTCCAAGTAAATTTAGACGCAAACTTCCCACTGAGAAAATTTGGGTCCCCCAAGACGGCCCCAAGTTTAGGAAACAAGTATTTGGGCTTTTTAACATTAGAGAAGTTAAAGTACAAACTTGGATCACTCGTGGTAAGAAAGGTCAAGTCAAAGATTCAAAGATGGAGACACACTTCATCATTGAATATAAAGGTCACTACCTCAGTATCATTGATCAGAAGTGGCAATGGGTAACTGATTCTAAAAAAGCTGAA
>JAABRE010000157.1 GCA_011391125.1 Synechococcales cyanobacterium S06 | reverse complement strand
TCTGATTTAGAATCAAAAACTGAATACTATTTAGTCACCAATTTACCAGAATTAGAAATAAGTGATGAAGAAGTAGCAGAAATTTATCGTAAAAGATGGGCTATAGAATCCTTGTGGAAATTTTTAAAAATGCATCTCAAACTAGATAAATTAATCTGTAAAAATACCAATGGTATTACTCTACAAATTTATAGTTGTTTAATTATTTATTTAGTTTTACAATTAGTAGAAATTCCACCAGAAATAGGAACTAAAGCATTAGAGAAATTGAGATATTTACAAGCATTTATGAATGAAAAAATAAGTTACATTCACTGGTTTAGACGCATTAGTCTAACACGATAACTTAGCTTAATTAGGGATTTGTCTGATCATAAATGTTAAGTTTTGTAACAATTTTCACCATTTCTGTAATTATAGTGATTCCCAATAAGAAGCGAACACTAAGAAATACAATAATCAGAAATAATTTTATCTAAAGAAGTACCGACAGGAGCATACATTCTCGCTCTTTTTAAAGCACTAAAATCATGTTCAATATCATTCAAATCAGGGGAATAAGAAGGTTTTAATAAAACTTCATGTTCTGTAGTTTCTACTAATTGTTTAATCTTATTTTTTCGATGAATGGGTGCATTGTCCATAATTAAAATGGAGGGTATCTCTAAGCTTGGTAATAAATAAAGTTTTAACCACCTTTCAAAAGTTTGCGCATTGAGAGTTCCTTGAAAAATCATTGGTGCAAGAAAATCTTTTTTCCCTTTTCTTCTACCAGCCACTAGATTTTCTCTTTTTTGTCGTTTCCCCTGTCTATTTGCGTGAATTTTTTTACCTTTTTTTGACCAACCATATCCACAACTAGCAACGGCATCAAAGCCAGATTCATCAATAAATACAAGACTTTCACTACCGAATATCTTAATCAATTCTCGGAGTATTTGACAATATTTAATTCTTTCTTCTGCCTTTCTTTCTTGGTAACGAAATTCTTTTTTTTTCTCGTAATATTCATCTTTTTGAGAGCGTAAAAAATCGTATTTATTCCCACATTAAATTTGTGAGCTCTGTCCAGCGCGCGAGCATCCGGATTTTGTTGAACATATCTTTCTAAAGCTTTCCAATCTAGTTTTCTTTGACGATGTTCAACTTTGATTGGAGACAGATTTTTTCTTTTTAACCATTCATAGATTGTTGTTCTTCCTATTTGATAAATTCTGGCCGCCGAGGTAACGCTACCACCATTTCTTACATAAGTTACTACTTTTTTTCGATCATCAATACTATAAGACATAAGTTGACTAATGAAGGATTTTTTCGTTTCTAATTTTACCATATTCTGTTCTCTTTTAAATGGGAATTACTATACATCGACAAAAGTACCAAGAGGTATTAGTTTTTGTGCTTGAGTCGCTGGTTGAGTCGCGACAGGTTGTGGATTAGACTCCGAAACTTCCGCCGTATTTGGCGATGGATTAGTGTCACCGATAGCAACGTAAAAACCATGGGAAATAAAGGATAAAAATAAAATTAGAAGTTTTTTGCCTATTTTTTGCTTAGTAAAGAGATAAATAAAACCACCTATTAATCCAAATAAAACTGCTAAAATTTCTGGCCAACCAACACCTGTACGTCTTTGAGAAGTTTTAGCTTGAACATTTTGTGCACTTTCTGGAATAGCTTGGTTTTTTTCTTGAAATGGCTCACTTTTTTCTAAAAGAATTTCTGCTTTCATTTTAGAAAATTCATCTTCAGTAATAATGCCATTATCTAACATTTCTTTAAGTTCTTTTAGTTTATTAAATTGATCGCTCATTTTATTATTTTCCTATCTAAATGAATTTTACCTTTAAAATTATCTATCAAGATTTTTATTCTAACAAGTTTAAAAAAGATTATTTAAGACTATATCTTTTAAAGAAATAATAAGCAAATGTATTAAAATGGTTTAAAATGATGCTTTCAAATATGCTATAATCGCTCAAAACTATGCTAAGATTGAATCTTATGGATGTTACAGAAATTTTACAATTCGCTGATCAATTGGTTTTTACTCAAAAGGGAAAACACCTAGATGATTTGCAAAAAACCGTAATTACTGGAGTTTATGAGGGAAAAACTTATGACACAATTGCTGAAGAATGTAATCGTAGTGAAAGTCGTGTCAGAAGTGTTGGACGTAAATTATGGAAAATCTTATCAGAATCTTTAGCAGAAGATATTAATAAAAATAATTTTTGTTGGACTATAGAAAGAATAGCAAATAATCATTATCACTTGGTTAGCCTTGGAGATAATAATAATATAAATTACTGCCCGAATCCTAGTCAAGAACCTTTTAAAAAACCAGATAAAAATATTACCAATAATTTTTACCACGATTTAACCTTAGCAGCTCAAATAATTAAATTTTATAACAGAGAAATCGAAATAAAAACCCTTAGTAACTGGATATTTAATCAAAATATACGTTTAATCTCAGTATTAGGGTTGTCAGGAATAGGTAAAAGTTACTTAGTGAAAAGATTTATTGACCTAAACTTAGATAAATTTGAAGTAATTATTTGGCGAAGTTTAAAATATCCTAAATCCTTAGAATTACTGGTTAATGATTTATTGAATGTTTGTAAACAAGAACCTACAGAAACTTTAGATAATAAATTAAAACAATTATTTGATATTTTGACAGAGAAAAAATGTTTAATTATCCTTGACAATATAGAAAATATCTTTATTAGTGGTAATTTTGCGGGAAAATATAAACCAGAATATCAAGATTATCAAAACTTTTTTACCATGATAACTGAAACCCAACATCAAAGTAATTTAATCTTAATTAGTCGAGAAAAATGTGCAGAAATGGAATGTTTAGAGGAGGAATTATAAGCTGTTCAGCGTTTAAAGGACGTATAATGGAAATCAGAATAAAAGGAGTTTAAAGGAAAATGCCCGCCAAGAATTATCTTAAAGCAGAACAAAAAGAAAAACTACAAAAAGCATTAA
>JAABRE010000156.1 GCA_011391125.1 Synechococcales cyanobacterium S06 | reverse complement strand
AATATAGTAATTTCAATTAAGATTAGAACAGTAGAAAAATAGGTTCGTTGTTGCGCTTTAGCGCTTCTTAGGACTAAAGTCCAACAACAAACTAAAAACTTTTGTTTAATTTTTATTGGGAATTACTATAACTAGAAACTCAAAAATCGGATTTCTGGTCAAGGCGATCGCAGATAAGGACATTCGGGCTGTTCGCCAATGGATTATTATTTAGGGAGACAAACAATACCTAAACCGGACATTTGACGGATATGTTCATCAAAAGCCCAAACTTGAAACCTTTGTAAACGAGGGGTCATAACTAAAATAGAACAATCCGTATAACTCCATTTTTTGTCATTATATTTACAAAATGCGGACCAAATTGCTTGATCATCGAGATCGGAAATATTAATGTAAAGATGTTCTGTTCTTAATAATTGACCAATAGAAATGGAAACTTGAGGAGAAATTTTTGTTCTCAACCAAGTTACGGTTTCATCAAATACTGTTTCTAAAATAAGCCAACGATATTCAGGGTTATTAATTACAAATTGTTTTGCTTTTTCATGATGGATTTCTGACTTAACAAAAAAGGCAATTAAGGCAGAAGTATCAACAATAATTTCTTGAGTAATCATTTAAGAATATAAAATTTGATCGATATTTTCTGCGTAATTAGTTAAGTTTTCAGTTTCGGGAAATTTATCTGTTTCTATATTATTAACTTCTAAACTACCACATAATTCATAAGTTTTAGTTTTAGTAATATCAAAATTTTCGGCTGCTAAATAATTTTTCAAAGCATTAATAAAAATCGCTTGTAAAGAATCTTTTTTTGTTTCTAACTGTGAAAACAAGTCATCAGGAATTTCAAGGGTTATTTGTGTCATTTTTTCTATTTATATAAACTAAATTTTCTTAATTATATCTTAAATCAGATTTCTTGAAATTTCACAAGGGCGATCTCGCAGTCAGATGGTAGAGTGCGTCATAGGTGAAAGTTTTATATAATAAGCATTATCTGAAAATCAGCCGTAACCCACCAAATACCCAATAACTGTAGGGTGGGTTAGGCAGCTTGAATATAACAACACCCAATCAAGAACTAAAAATCTGCCGTAACCCACCAAATAACTACACCTCAAAAATCGGATTTCTGGTCAAATTCCTCGCTAAAATCAGTTTGTAGGGTGGGTTAGGCAGCTTGAATATAACAACACCCAACCGAGAACTGAAAATCTGCCGTAACCCACCAAATAACTACACCCTCAAAAATCGGATTTCTGCCCAAATTTCTCGCTAAAATCAGAAAATTAGGTCAAGAAATCAGATTTTTTAATGATTTCAAAAACTAAGGATTACCAACTAATCCGAATAACTTAGCCAACCCCCCTAAAATAGCCATAATAAAAATGATGTACCCCCCTACCCCCCCTTGAAAGGGGGGAAGTTACCAATCAAAACACCACGATTAATAAACTCTTGAAAACCCAAGCGTTTATCTAAACCATCAATCTTTTCTTCAACTCGTTTAAGTTCACCCTTT
Organism: Synechococcales cyanobacterium S06; assembly: GCA_011391125.1. Classification (GTDB taxonomy): domain Bacteria; phylum Cyanobacteriota; class Cyanobacteriia; order Cyanobacteriales; family JAABRE01; genus JAABRE01. The sequence continues at coordinate 1,538 of JAABRE010000156.1, read as the reverse complement.
AATTCACTTTCCAAACGAACTTGACCAATTTTTAAATCAGTAATATCGTTTTCAATTCTCTCTAACCTTTGATCAATCTTATCAAATCGCTGATCAATTTTTTCAAATTGCTGGTTGAATTGCTTAAATTGCTGGTCTAAATATTCTTTCAAATCCTGTTCGATCATTACAGACATAGGTTAAACTCCTAATTATAAATTTTATCAAGAAAAACAGGGAAATTAGTTCCCCATTTTTTCTTAATTCACAATATATACATAAAACTGTTAATTTGTCAACCATTAAAAGAAATCGGATTTCTAATTAAATTGCGGGCTAAAATCGAAACAGAAAGTCAAGAAATCCGATTTCTGAACCCCCCCGATCGCCTTTGTCAATTTTTGTAAACAACCTTGCTTTAATTTCCCTTTTGTGTAGGCTAAACAATATATAATCAAATCATTACGAAATAAGAAACTTGGTTTCTTAATTTAATTGCCAGTACACAATTTAATCCACAAGCAGAAACCAAGTTTCTTGATCTTTTTAGGAGTTATTTTTATGAATACTAACACCGATTCCCTAGCACAAAGTCTCGATTCTGTCAAGTATTCGTTACAAAACTTAATAATTGGCGAGGATAGCCTAAAGATCGCCTTCGGGGAGGAATATGATCGCCTTGCTGCTTCCACCATACTAAGCGCATGGAATAACGGCGACTTCGGCCAAATCCCCACTATCCAAATCATTGACGGAACTATCTTAAACGGCGCAAATGCGGGTTATGCTTTAGCCAATAATACTATTTACGTTTCGGATTACTTCTTGGCCAATAGTTCGGGCGATCGTATTGCCAAGGTCCTCACTGAAGAAATCGGCCATTTCTTCGACGCGCAAATAAACACCGTTGATCCTGTGTGGGACGAAGGGGAAGTATTTGCTGATTTGGTGACATATAGTAGGGGCGAACGGCCGTTCGCCACTACCATCAACCGCCGCCCCGAAGACGACTCCGCAACCATCTACATCGACGGGGTGGCCATACAAATAGAACAGAGCATCGACCTAATCGGCCAATGGGGAGGATCATTTAACTCCGTCAAAGTGGTGAGCAATTATGCCTATATTGCCAAAAAATATGAACTATTGATTTTAGATATTTCTGATCCTAATCAACCCATTACTATGAGTACCATTCCCGCTTGTAAGGATGCCGTTGATTTGGAAGTGGTGAGTAATACTGTTTATATGGCTGACGGACGTGATGGTTTAGTGATAGTGGATGTCTCTAACCCTTTCGCTCCCCATAGATTAGGAGGCTATGATACTTCTGGGTATGCTTGGGATGTGGAAGTGGTGGATAATATTGCTTATATTGCTGATCATGAGGGAGGTTTAGTGATAGTGGATGTCTCTAACCCTTTCGCTCCCTATAGATTAGGTAAGTATGATACTTCTGGGTGTGCGATTCGTTCTTGGCGAAATGAGAGGATAAAACCAACCTATAACCCAAGACTCTTAGTTAGTAAGGCTTCTAGCCTTGAGTTCGCACTTTAAGC
>JAABRE010000155.1 GCA_011391125.1 Synechococcales cyanobacterium S06 | reverse complement strand
CGTCTGGGTTTTGACCATCTTCGTCATCTTATTCTTAATCCTTCTCTACCCAATTTTTCTCTTTTTCTCGATTCCTTACATTTTTTGTCCTGTACTTAGTGCCCCCCTACAAACCTAAATTCATTTCTAACAGTTTCGCTAAAATATCATCACTTTCTTGAAAACCGTAAACTTGCATCACTAAATTGTCTAATTCCTGATGTAATTTAGCTAGTTTGCTACTTTGTTCATAGAAAAACTGGTTATATAACTGAGTGATTCCCCATTGTTTAGCTAACATTTGTTCACTGCGATATTCATGTAAATGTACCATGGTTTCCCTTATTTTTTCGACTAATTGAACCCCCCCAGCCCCCCTTGGAAAGGGGGGAGTTTGATCTGTATTTTCCCCCTTAGTAAGGGGGGTTAGGGGGGTTGGAAAGGGGAAGGTTTCAAAACAGGTGGTATTAGTGTATCTGATTGTTTGTCCTAAACTCGAACTTTGAGCTTCTGCCCAAATACGATGAATATTTGAGTTTAATATTCCTAATATGTAAAAATCATCAGATGCGATTACCATGTTAGCTTCACAGGGTAAAATGTTAATATCAACTGCTTGAAAAAGGATATATTTGGTAATTTTAGGGATAGCAAAATAACAAGATAAACCTTGTAATGCTGTTCTCATTGCTGGCCGACTTCGTCCGTGTAACCACCAATTTTCACGACGTGATTTTTCTTTATTATTATCTCTTTCTGGTTTAACTTTTTCCTTGACTCTTTGAAAAGGTAAGTCATAATTAGAAGCTTCTTCAATAGATAAATCATTAAAATCAATTACCCAATTTTTTTGCTGCCATAAATTAATTAAACTTTGACCATCTAACATTGGTTTTAAAACTTCTTTATTTTTCGGGTCTTTTTTAATCCATTCTAAAGCTTCTTTTTCTGAGATAATAAATCCTTTTCCTGATAAAGCGCAAGATTCAAAAGATAAATTTTTATTAGCTGTTAATTTTTTAGCAGAAGTTACTGAAATCTCATTTTTTAAAGAAGTTGAAATAGTTTGAACAGGAAGATCATCTAAGAATAAATCTTGAGGTTTTTCTTTTGACCAATTAACAATACTAACATGAACATTTGCTTCACCTGACCAAATTTGGGTGGAAATTGCATTATAAATAAAGCCTCCTTTTGCCACAATATAATCTAAACTAGCTTGACGACTGACATTTTGGGCAATGGAATTTGTGCCAACTAATCCTGCTCTACCTTTGTCATCTAAATTATCATTTGCTTTTCTAAACCAAAATGTACAAAAATCAGGTTGTCCTTTAACGTCAGGATATAATTGATTTAATTTATCCACATATTCAGTTCCTAATTCCTGTCTTAATTTTTTACCTCCTAAAAAAGGAGGATTACCGATAATTGCATCTGCTTTTATCCAATCAGAAAAAAGTGCATCTTGACACACTATATTATTATCTAAACTGTCCAAAGGTAAGGGAGACTCCGTTAAATTGTACCTGTCGATCGCCACTTTTCTAGCAATCATCAAAGTTACCTTGGCCAATTCCACAGCAAAGGGATTAATGTCCAGACCAAAAAACTGATTTGGGGTAACAAAACTCATCAAAATTTGTGATTTATTCTCGCTAATTTTCTCTAGTAAAATTTGTTCAATGCGTTTTAATTCTTGATAGGCTACATAGAGAAAATTACCACTACCACAAGCAGGATCAAGGACCTTATAATTAGCTAATTCCACTTCTAATTGACTTAATTCTTTAACAGTATTTGCTGATTCTATCTTTGCTTCCCAATATTTACTAATGGTTGGCCGAACAATTTTTATAATATCAGCTTCTGAAGTATAGTGCATTCCCGAAGAATGGCGTTCATTTGCATTAGCAGTACCCTCAAAAATACTCCCAAAAATAGCAGGACGAATCTTGCTCCAATTCTGTCTAGCAGCCAAATCTAAAAATTCCAATTCCTTTTTAGTAAGCTCAATGGGGTGAATAATTGAAAATAAACCACCATTAAAATAATCTACTCCTTGATAGCGACCTGCGGGAGTTTTTCCTAATATATTCATCTCCCGAAAAAGACCACCAATTAGGTCATAAGAACTAGCACCATTTAAACATTCCTGCACACAACTAACGAATAAATCACGGGGTAATAAACCCCGATCTTCCGCAAACATGGCTAATACACACTGTAAAATAAAACGTTGCGCTGTTAAGGTTTGCCCCCCCCCAGCCCCCCTTGGAAATGGGGGAGTTTGAGCTGTATTTCCCCCCTTATAAAGGGGAGTTAGGGGGTCAAGGGGGGTTAAGGGGGTTTTTATTAATCTATTTTGTAAAATTTTAAATAATTCGCCCATTCTGCGACCAGCCTTTTCTGTTACCTCAACCTGATTATTTTTAAACACGGGAGCGTGGTTTTCTCGTGTCATAAAAGATAAAGCTGACGCTCTATCTGGTAACTCTTTTAACGTAATAATATCTACCGGTTCATCTAACTGAATATCAAAATCAAAAATCCAAAACTCGTCGAAATTGCATAATATTACATAGCGAGGGCGATCTGGAACTAACCTAGTCCAATAATCAAAAGCTTGGGAATAATGTTTAAGTAAAAATTCCCCCCTTTTTTTCATCTCAATTAAAACCCTAGGTTTCCAAACAAGATCAGCAAAACCAGTTTTTTTGTCCGTTTTTTTAATAGGTAACTCATAAGTTGCTCCAGCTTGCAAAGCACCCTCATAACCAAAGGCCTTAAAAAACTCATTCAGAAAAATTTGCGATTCTTGTCTCTCCTTACCAGTAATATACTGCTCACAGAAACTAACAAAACTTTCGAGATTTTGAGACATAATAAAATAAATGAATAAAATAAATATTAATAATATTAGCACCAAAAATCTTTGCGTACTCAAAAAGCCAAGAATTGTGCGACTAACAGATAACCCCTTAGCGACTTAGCGCCTTTGCGTGAGATCAAAAAGCCAAGAATTGTGCGACTAACAGATAACCCCTTAGCGACTTAGCGCCTTTGCGTGAGATCAAAAAGCCAAGAATTGTGCGACTAACAGATAA
>JAABRE010000154.1 GCA_011391125.1 Synechococcales cyanobacterium S06 | reverse complement strand
AGACAAGATAGGTTAATTGAGTAGCCGTGTGAGCTGAAAGGTTCATGCACGGTTTCGGATGAGAGGTGTGGTATGGTAACATACCCATCGACTCTAATATTAACTAAAACATCTAAATACCACCACCATTGTTGAGGTTTAATATTGTGTTGTTTTCTATATTCAGATAAATTAATAAAACGAGATAATTCTTGACAAATTAAAGGACAATGTTTCAGCAAAATCTGATCGGCTTTTGTTAAAAGTTTTTGCTCTTCTACTGTTAAATTTAACTCGGTTAATTCATCTCTAATACTTAATAAATCTAAAAATTCAGCACCGCTAACATTATTAAATTCTACACTAATTTGATAGGTTTTTAATAATTCATTCATTTAAAGAAACTCCTGTAATTTTCCTATATAAAAAAAGGGATTATTTTTGAGATATTTTTCTGGATTATGAGGAGGAAAAGCAGTTTCCATAATACCTTCAAGACTAAACATAACTAACCATAATTTATCTTGAATTTTATTAGTAATCGTAGGATAAAAAGTAGATTCCTCTCTAAAAATATATACTTCTAGCTCTTCTGGTCGTGTGATAACAGCTGCTCAAGGTAAAATTAAACAAGAAATGAGGTGATCAATTATGAATACCCAAGATCAAAAACAATATCAATTAATGAAAAATTATATAGAACAATACGAAAATGGGTCATTAAAACTCGACCGTTTAATTAATCTTCTTGATGCTTTAATTGAGGTTTTAGAAACTCCTCAACCCGATTGGAAAGAAAACTTTAGAAGTGAATGGTGGACCCTTGAACAAATATATTCCCTAGAATTGGAGACAGGAAATCAAAGTTTAGAAATTGAAAGCCAAAACTTAATTAAGGATACTATTTTTAATCTCAAATCTCTTTTAAAAGAAGTATCAAATTCTTTAGTTATAGTATAAATTTTTTAATGTTAATTAAATTTAGTAAGGTGGGTAATTACCCACCTTATAATTATTAGGTAATCACAGTAGGTACGTCAAAACCAGTTAAAGCCTTGATTTGGGCAATTTCATCGGCAATGTTTATTAATTCTCCCAATGCGACTTGCGGATCAAGATTTTGTTTGCTAGAATCGGGTTCATAGCTTTCTAAATATACCCTTAAAGTTGCTCCCGAAGTACCTGTACCAGAGAGACGGAAGACAATCCTTGAACCGTCAGTAAAGCCAATTCTGACTCCTTGTTTTTGGCTGATACTACCGTCAATGGGGTCGGTGTAACTGAAGTCATCGGCGTAATCTACTTCATAATTGCCGAATTTTTGACCTTTTAAGGAGGCTAATTTGGCGCGTAATTCCGTGATTAATTTGTCAGCGCGATCGCTTTCCACTCCTTCGTAATCGTGACGGGAGTAGTAATTACGACCATAAATGGACCAATGTTCTTTGACAATCTCCTCGACAGACTGTTTTCTCACTGCGAGAATATTTAACCAGAAAAATACCGCCCACAAACCGTCTTTTTCCCGTACATGGTTTGAACCTGTGCCGAAACTTTCTTCACCACAAAGGGTGACTTTTCCTGCATCCATAAGGTTGCCAAAAAACTTCCACCCAGTTGGGGTTTCATAGCAATCAATGCCCATTTTTTCAGCGACTCTGTCAACGGCCTCTGAAGTTGGCATTGAACGCGCAACCCCAGCAATTCCACCTTTGCAACCTTTCACCAAGTTGGCGTTGGCGACAATTACAGCTAAACTGTCGCTGGGAGTTACGAAAAAGTTGCTTCCTAAAATCATGTTGCGATCGCCATCTCCGTCGCTGGCTGCACCAAAAGCTGGAGCATTATCACCGAACATCAACTCGACTAAATCGTGGGCATAAACTAAATTAGGATCAGGGTGGCCACCGCCGAAATCTTCTAAGGGTACGCCATTGACTACAGTGCCGACAGGAGCAGATAGCATCCCCTCTAAAATTGTCTTCGCATAAGGACCTGTAACCGCGTGTAATGAGTCCATACACATTTTAAAGTCATTTGAGGTCAAAAGTGCCTTAATCGCCTCAAAATCGAAGAGAGACTGCATTAATTCCGCATAATCGGTCACGGAATCAATGACTTCCACAGTCATTGAACCTAAAGTCGAAGTACCTAATTGATCGAGGTCAAGATCGGTAGCTTCAACAATTTTATAACCTTCAATGGTTAAGGTGCGATCGTAAATTGCGTCAGTAACTTTTTCTGGAGCTGGTCCGCCGTTACCGATGTTATATTTTATACCGAAGTCCGCATCAGGACCACCGGGGTTATGACTAGCAGATAAGATTATTCCGCCAAAAGCGTTGTATTTTCTAATCACACAGGAAGCAGCGGGTGTTGATAAAATACCACCTTGTCCGACTAACACTTTACCAAAACCATTAGCAGCAGCCATTTTCAGGATAACTTGAATGGCTGTTCTGTTGTAATAACGGCCGTCGCCTCCTACAACAAGGGTTTGACCTTCGTAGCCATCTAAACTGTCGAAAATTGATTGAACAAAATTTTCTAAGTAATTTCGTTGTTGAAATACTGGGACTCGTTTACGAAGTCCAGAAGTTCCGGGTTTTTGATCGTTAAACGGTTGAGTGGATACTGTAATGATATTCATGGGGTATTTTTAACATTAAATAATTAACAATTTAACCATTGATAATTAACAATTTATCTTACAGCGATTAGCACTCAGGGATTAGCTTTTTTGTCTTTCTTGTTTTGATCAGAAATAATATAGCGTTTTCTGATTAAGTGTTAAACGCTCAAAAAAGCTAGGTGGGCAATTTGGTACAAATTTTAAATCTTTAATTCCCCCCCTTTCAAGGGCAGGGCTGTTTCAAAGTAAAAATTGCTATTTTTGAAACCCTTGCCTAATATGAGTTTAAATACCTTTTTCCTAATACTTAAAAAACAGGTTTTAAATATTAGGAAATATGCTCCCCTCTCCCTTTGGGATGAGGGGTTGGGGGTGAGGGTCTTCAAATTTTGCTCTCGACTTTGAAACAGTCCCCCTTTCAAGGCAGGGTGTTTTCATTCTCGGGGGTAAAAAAAAATATAATAGTGATCTTTTCTTGATAAAATCAAAAAGATAACACTATTTTTTTGATTTCCAAAAATA
>JAABRE010000153.1 GCA_011391125.1 Synechococcales cyanobacterium S06 | reverse complement strand
GATGGCTATATTTTATTATCTCATTTAAGTTGGGATAATTTTAATGAAGCTTTGTGGTTAGAAACCCAAATAGAAAATTATAAAGACTTAACAGGATTCTATCCAGAATCCGTCCATGTGGACAAAATTTATCGCAATAGAAACAATCGAAAATTCTGTAAAGATAAAGGTATCAGAATGAGTGGCCCTCCCCTAGGAAGACCACCTAAAAATATTACCAAAGAAATGAAACAACAATCTCAAAGAGATGAAAGAATTAGAAATGAAATTGAAGGAAAATTTGGACAAGGAAAACGTCGATTTGGTTTAAACCAAATCATGTCCAAATTATCAGAAACTGCTGAAACTGAAATTGCTATTGCTTTTTTAGTAATGAATCTTAACACCCTGTTAAAAAGGGGTTATTATCTTCTTTTTCATGGTTTTGTTCAAGATCAAAGATTTTTTGCCAATTTAGATTATAAATACTTATATAAAAGACAAAAATTAATAAATAAAAATTATACTTATTTTTTATTTATTAATTTATCAAAACTGTTTGTTTTTTCATTCACTTATTCAGCAAGCCCTAATTATTGGTAAAGCAATTATTTCCGGTGTTTGGTATGAATGTAACTCCTTAATTCTGGATTCTAATTTGGCAAAATAAGTTAAATCTGTTTTAATCATTAATTGCCATTCTTCGGCCGATTCGATCTTATTTTGCCATCTATAAATAGAGCGAATTGGTGTTAAGCTAATACAAGCGACTAACTTTTCTTCTAATAGTTTAAAAGCGATCGTTTCGGCCTCAGATTGAGAAGAAGAAGTGACAAAAACCACACCATAATTAACAAAACTTTCCATCATAAATCAAGGGATTAATTATTAATTAAATTGCCAGAAAAATTGGGTCTAAAAAAACTTAAATAATGGCCATAAAGATAACCACTGGTAGGTTGATTGGTTTTAGTTTCTTGAAAATTATTTTGTTCCAAATGAACACCAACTAATTTAGCACCAGTTAAATTAATATTAGTAATATTAGCTCTCGTCAAATCTGCTCCCGTTAAATCAGAACCTTCGAGAATTGCACCGGACAAATTTGCAGCGGTAAAATCTGTACCTTTCAAATTAGACCAACGCACTCGGGCATTGGCTAAATTAGCAGCAATAAAACTTGCCCCCGTAAATTTTGAACTACTCATCCTCGCTGCCGTCAAATTTACCCCGTCCAAATCCGCGCCACTAAGATCAACATCCTTCAGAAAAGTAGCACTAAGATCCGAACCATTGAAAGAAGCGCCATACAATTTAGCACAACTCAATCTCGCTTCGTGAAGATTAGCCCAATTGAAATTTACACCAGTTAAATTAGCTTCGCGAAGATTAATTCGTTGAAGATTAGCTCCGGTCAAATTAGCACCCCATAAATTAGCCATTCTCAGATTAGTGTGAGATAAATTTGCTCCGGCCAATTTTGCTCTTGGAAGCTTAGATTTTACCATGAAAGCACCATGGAGATTAGCTTTAGTGAGATCAGATTCAGCTAATTTAGCTTCATTCATTTTCGCAAAAGTCAGATTCGCCCAATTTAATTTAGCACCACTCAGGTTAGACTTAATTAAAAAAGCTCGACTCAAATTTGCACCCATCAAATTAGCGCCACTGAGATCAACAGCAATCAACATTACCCCTCTCAAATCTGCACCACTGAGATCAACCTTGGGAAAATCACGACATCCCTGTTCATATAATCTTAATAATTCTTGTACTTTCATAGCTTTTTCCCAGTCATTAAAAGAATGATCCTGAGTACGAATGCTTTAATTTGAATAGCATTTTATCCGAGATCTTTGATACTTAATATTGTACTTTGTTAGGCAAATATTTTCCCAAAAATCTTAAAAAATAGTTAAATTTTTATTAAAACTTAACAACTCATGGTAGGAAATTGAGCAGCTTAATGAATGATCCATCATTAATGTATTGCTGAAGATAACCTTGTTACAATGTCAGTGAAGCTTTATCTAATTTATAAAAAATCATCATGAGTCAAACTCAATCAGAATATACCGTTTCTCAACATAGTTTGGATCGCGATTGTACCACTTTATCTCGTCACGTTTTAGAACAATTAAACAGTTTTGGTCCTGAAGCTCAAGATTTAAGCGCCATCATGAACCGCATTGCATTAGCTGGCAAGTTGATTTCCAGGCGACTATCCCGTGCAGGTTTAATGGCCGGAGTTTTAGGATTTACTGGGGAGGAAAATATCCAAGGTGAATCCGTCAAAAAGATGGATATTTATGCCAACGACGTGTTTATTTCGGTATTTAAACAAAGTGGATTAGTTTGTCGACTAGCTTCCGAGGAGATGGAAAAACCCTATTATATCCCCGAAAACTGCCCCATTGGTCGTTATACCTTGCTTTATGATCCCATTGATGGCTCGTCCAACGTTGACATTAATTTGAACGTGGGTTCTATCTTTTCAATTCGTCAGCAACAAGGGGAAGATTTGGACGGGGAAGCCAAAGATTTATTCCAGGATGGTCATCAACAATTGGCAGCAGGCTATATTTTATATGGTCCTTCCACCCTATTGGTTTATTCATTGGGAAATGGTGTTCATTCCTTCATCCTTGACCCAAGTTTAGGGGAATTTATTTTAGCAGAAGAAAATATCAAAGTGCCTGTCCATGGTCCAGTTTACAGTGTGAATGAGGGGAATTTTTGGCAGTGGGATAATGGAATTCGCGATTACATTCGTTATATGCACCGCCACGAAGGTTATACTGCCCGTTATAGTGGCGCTTTAGTGGGCGATTTTCACCGCATTTTAATGCAAGGTGGGGTTTTCCTCTACCCCGGTACTGTAAAAAAACCCGAAGGTAAATTAAGATTATTATATGAAAGCGCTCCTTTAGCTTTTTTAATAGAACAAGCTGGAGGAAAAGCAAGTACAGGAAAAGAGAATTTATTGGACGTTATACCTGATAAATTACACGCGAGAACTCCTTTAATTATTGGTAGTTTGGAGGATGTAAAATTGGTTGAGTCTTTTATCGAAGATTCCTATAAACAGAAATAATTGCTCTTGAGAGAATGTCATATTTAGTGACATTCTCTTACAATGACTTATTAACCTTATTAAAGAAAAAATATGATGAAAATTAATCGTAATCAAGTTCAAAAATATCTGAATAACCTTCAGTTTACCGACCTATTTATCGAAGAATTAGGGTGGGATTATTGTCAAACAGAGACCTTTAATCTTAAAGTAAATGATAGCGTTTTTCAGTTAGAGGCGATCGCAAAAAAAAAAGGGATAACTGTTTATCATTGTCACGCAAAAAATGGTCAATTACCTGATTATAATACTAGGAAAAAAATCGACACAGAAATAACAAATTAT
>JAABRE010000152.1 GCA_011391125.1 Synechococcales cyanobacterium S06 | reverse complement strand
TTCAAGAAAAAGGCAGAAAAAAATTGAAAAAAAGAGTAAATCTTATTGTAATAAAGGCAATAGGAGTGTTTTTGCTGTCAAAAATTAGTAAATAATAGCAGATGACAAATAATTAATAATGTTGATCGTTTAAAAATCTAAAAAAGAGCTAATAAAGATAAAAGTTTTGCTCTTTCTTTCGTTTAAATTTTGAGAATGAAAACACCCTGCTTCGTAAGGGGGGTAGAGTTGTCCCCCCCCCTCTAAGGGGGGGTTAGGGGGGGTCTCCAACGGGGGGATCGAACACACCTGTAAACGACCAAGAAAAATCTCCACAGGAACACCAAAACTATGACCTAAAAACACAATTTCCTGTTTACCTGTGGCCTGATTAATAATATTTTCCCCCTCCACTCGGCCATGAATTCCCACTAAATTACCCCGCAAATCCAACACTGGACCACCACTCATTCCCGCAGCAGTTATATTGGTATAAACCATGTCATAACCCGTGCTAAGATTAGCGCTATTTCCTGTCTCAGAGGCTGATCCCCTTGATTCATCAAAAATCTGACCTGCGGTGAAGGTAAATTCCTTTGTATCAGCAGGAAAACCCGCTACAAATGTAAAATTATCCTTACCTTCATTGGGTTTTTTCGTAGCAATTGTAACCTGTTCATATTGCTGCTCGCTGGTAAATTCCACTAAGGCCATATCCGCACCTTTGAAGATAATTACTGATTGATTATTGGCCTTGTGGGTTTTACCATCAGGGGTGATTATTTCTAAGTTTCTGGGTGCTGATAATTCCTCCACTACATGAGCCCCTGTTAAGACATAATATGTATTATTATTTTTGCCGACTATTACCCCCGAACCTCTCGTATTTTCTGACAGTAATTCTAATCTTACTGTTCCCCGTTGCGCTTGCTGTTTTACTTCGTTATATACGGTTTTTTCTGTATTTAATGCCGTTTGTTGTGTTATTGTAGTATCCTGTAAACTAAAATATTTTGGCAATATTTTGGCGATATTATTAACAGGAATACCCCAATTATAACGGGTAAAACGATCCATTTCTGCGGCCGTTGGTTTTTGTCCATTTTGATAGACAAAAGGGTTATATAAAATTGTTACAGCACCAGCATGAATACCATTAATTCCGATTACTTTGCCATCTTCTGTTAAAATGGGACCACCACTCATTCCTTTGGCGATTTCCTGTTCATAATTCAAGTCATAACCCAATTGATAACCGTTTTTAAAGGCCTGATTCGGACTTTTAATTAATGTTCCTGACACAAAAGTAAACTTATTAGTTTCGTAGGGAAAACCGGCCGCATAAATCTGCGTATTTTCCCCCAAATTATCAGCATTGGCAAACTGAGCGATAGTGTAATTATTAGCAGAATTAAACTGTAATAAAACCACATCCAAACTATCAAGATTTAACCCCTTAATTTGGGTTGCAGTGATTACCTTACCATCAGGAGTAGTCAGATTAATTGGTTTATCACTGCTTATCACATGACGATTAGTTAAAACGGTATATAAATTACCCTCTTTTTTAATAATAATACCCGAACCTTTTTTATCCCCCGAATTAATTTTCACCGTAATTTGTTGCGCTATATTTTCGACTTTATTCTCCCCTAGGGCGAGAGTTGGGGTGATGGTCAGGTTGTCTTGCTGGGCAATACCCACCCTACTTTGCGCTAAATTAATAGTTAAATTAAGGTAAAAAGCCGAGACAGGAAAAGTTAATAAACTTGACAATAAAATGGACTTAAAAAATTGCTTAAACATCGTTTTTTCCTTATAAAAAATAATTGTACGGTGGGTAATTATACTAATTAAGTTTAGATGCATTTAATTTGGTAATTATAGCGGGCAAGATGCCCGCACCACAAGGTTTATAATAGTTAAATAAATCTAAGCTTATTAGTTACTTTAGTTGACTTTCGCTATGATATTCGGAATTAGGTAGGCTCGGGTAATGTTTCTCACCAGTCCCAATTTCAATTTTAATTATTAATTGAAAAAAATTAAACAAGGGCAGGTAAAGATTCAATTTGTCCAATATCAACTAATACTTGACCTAAACGCAAATCATCAGGATGATAAGACAACAATTCTAATCCAATGGGTTCTTGGGTACGGGAATCTTTAATCAAAATTATACCGTCATCTAATTCTGTACAAATTTGTTCTTTTCTTGGTGTTTGCCAAAAAATAGTTAATAAGGAAACTGACGGTTCATAAAATATCTTTATTTGTGCCATATTATTTCTCCTTCTTTAATTGCATCTGTTTGATAAGCTGTTATTAAAAAACCCTCATCATTTAATCTTTTCGCGACTGCTACTACCCATCTTTCTGACCGTTTAGTTAAATAAAATAAGAGTACATTAGCATCGCTTTTACTACGTCTAATTTGTTCAGGATTACTTAAAGTTTCCTTTACTAAATCTAACAAATCCTCTAAGTCAGGGTGTTTAATTAATAATTTTTGCCAATAATTTTCCGAAGTCCTGACGATAAATCCCAAAGGGGTTAAAATAGCAAATTTTAATGATTCCATTGAGTACGAAAATTAAATTTAGTAGGATGGGTAAAATGGTGATATTTTTATTCCATTTTACCCAATTTTTGCTTAAAAAATTAGACCTATTTATTCATTAACTCATTAAAACTGTAGTAATAACGAGGTTGTCCATTGCTTTGAATAACCGGACTGCTTGAATAAGAACCTGCAGTGAAAAAACTTTCAATTACTTCTTTGGCGTTATCTTCAGGACGTAAAGTTAACAAAAGTTTCTCACAAGAACCACCTTGAGAAGAAGTACCACAAATGACTTTTTGACCACCCATAAAACCATCGGTCATATAGGCCAAACTACCATCTTGGTAAGCTTCTTGGAATCTTTGGGTAACAATTTGACAACGTTCTTGTTTGCTATAATTGCCAAGTCCTTCTTTTTGCCAAGAAATTAACTCGATTTTTTTGCCAGTTACAGCACTCATGTAAGTGGTGGGGATACCATTTTGAATTGTTTCACTGGTAAAAACTCCCGCACTTTGCGCTTTTACGCCATTACTACTTAGGGTTAGAACAGCAACACTTGTGGCTAAGGTGATAAATTTGCTTATTTTATTCATATTGAGGACCTTGTAAAAATTACCCATAATTATAACTTCGATTTCCCTGAGTCTCATTCCGGAAAATGATCAGAAATTTGATTTCTCAGATTGCTAAATTAAGGAAAAGGAAGACAAATTAATGGTCTAACTTTGCTAATGACGGTAAAATCTTTGTCGTTATGAATTAAGGTTAGTTGATAAGAAAGAGCTAACTGAGCAATACAGCAATCAATGCTACTTCTGACGGTTAAACCTTGTTTTCTGAGATCATAGTAAATCCGCGCTGACGATATCCACATTTCGTTAGACATTTCCGAAAATTAATAAAACCTTTCTAATACTTGATCAGAGCCGATAATTGCTAGATAGGTGTATTTAAACAACTTTAGCTCAAAATAAGCATT
>JAABRE010000151.1 GCA_011391125.1 Synechococcales cyanobacterium S06 | reverse complement strand
ATTAGTTGAATTAGGTGTTTCTCTCAACTCTTCACAATACAGACATAATTATTTTGCTCACTGTGGATACTGTGTCACATAGTTACGCAAAACGCTGTAGTTTCCGTAGCTATCTTTATAATCAGAATCAAGGTTTTTTATCGCAAAAGTTTCTATTGGTCGGATACCATAAATAAAGCCGATCATAATCGTATTTAACCATAACCTAACCTCTTTAAAACCATTTTTTGTTAGTTCATTAATATTCTCAATTACTGAGTTATGTAAAGTTATGATCTGATCCTCAGTTATTATTTGTTTTTTACTTATCCTATCTTTTTTACTACGACTGTTAGTCTTATGAAACCGTTGTTTATCCCACTGATCTTTAAAATTATATAACTCGTTAATTTCTAAGAGTTTCCTAACCGCCGTTATAGTTTCGCGATAGCTTTTTAGATGTTCGGGGTAATAACTATTAACAGCCACTAAACAGTCATCTAAATTAACTGTTTTATCTAATGGTAGGTTTTTTAAGTACCCTAAATAAGTGGCATCAAAACTGTTTTTACTACTAACTAAATTATCTTTACGTTTATGACCACGGCGATCTGTCTGTGCCATAAACCAGTTATAAAGGTTATCAATAGCTTGCTTAAACGTTATGGCATTATCACTAACTTTAGTGGTATTAACTCCCCTTATTGTTTCGTTATACCAATTATCAAATTCTGACTCGCTTTCATAAAATTTCAATTTTTCGTAAACCAATTTTGCATATTCAACTACCTTGAATAAACTTGACTGATCTAGTGTCAACCCCGTTGCCCAAGTTGACCTTGGTCGCTCTCTAGTTTTAAACTGCAAGTATAGTTTATTCTTGTCTTGTTTCTTTAAGCTGATACCCTTATAGTTAGATTGAATGACTTTTTGAGTATCGGTGTAAAGTTGTAATAAATACTCGAAACCGACCAATTTTTCTCTGTCCATTTCTACTCACTCTCTACTCATTACCCTACTCATTTTATCATCAATCAGAGAGAAAACGCTTGTATCAAGTATTGTAAAAATATACTCGCAGGATCAACCCCTGTCATCCCGATTGGTGAGGTAATCGGTAAGAGGTAAGAAAAGCAATAGCTTTTTTGTCAACAACCTCAAATTGTCACGTTGTTATTTCAGTTACCAGTCATCAGTTAACAGTAGGAGTTAACGGCCGTTAACCCCTACACCTTTAGGTGGTAAGTTGACATCGGGATTCCTTACTTCGCTTTTCTGGTCAAGAGGGGGAAACAGAAACTTGAGTCCTTTTAATTAATCCTTTCCTGAATGAAGGAGAGGTATTTTTTAATTGGTGAATATGGTTATAGTAATTCCCAATAAAAATCAAACATTTTAGTTTGTTGTTGGACTTTAGTCCTAAGAAGCGCGCACAGTGCAGCAACTACGAACCTCTTTTTCAATTGTTCTAATCCTAAGGAGAATTACTATAGCTCAAAAAACAAGCTATCTGGCTTAAAGATACCAGATAGCTTAATTTTTTGTCATTTTTACTGGTTAGGTATGTTGGCGATCGCCTCTTCAAGGGTGTTTCTCAAAGTGAGGAATTTTTCTAAACGCATTAATTTGACGGTTTGAGTGACTCTAGGATTAGTCACAATTTGCAAACTACCATTACCATTTTTGGTCTGTTTAAACAAGTGTACTAAAGAGCCAATTCCCGAACTATCGACAAATTCGATATTCGATAAAACTAAAATAATGTGTTTAGAATCAGTTTCCACATATTGACTGACAACCTTACGAAAAACGGGCTCAGAAAAAGCATCTAATAAACCAGTCAAACGAAAAATTTGATAGTTATCTCTGACTTCTCTAGTTCCAATTAAACTAACGGTCAGATTTATTTTTTCAACAATAATAACCTCCTCAGTTTTACTGTTAATTTAGACAATGGTACAGTATAAACCTATTTGAGTAATTATCAGGGAATATTTATAAAAACTATTTTTCTGAAGTAATAATCTTTTCCAGTGGTTAAACGATCAAAACAAATCGAAAAAAGTCTGCCCAAAATTAAGCTAACAGACTTTTTCTGTTTGTGCTAATTGGTTAAACTAATTCTTGACGAGAAGCTAATTTTTCAAAATGAGCCTGAGTTTCATGAAGTAATCGACTTCTACTGTCGGCGTTCAAATCAAAAGTGGGGACTAAATTACGAGCTTGTAAAGCCATGTGAAGTTGTAACTCGGCCACATACTGACTTATTTCTTCACGATTTAATTGATGGTTCTTAGGAAAAGATTGCCGGTTCAAAATTGCCTCCTTAAAATTCCTGCTAATGAATGTCAGTCAGCATCAAAGATAACATAAGCGATAACTTTTCCTGCATCTTCTCAACATTTCTCAACAATTGAAAAATAAAACAATAAACTAGCCAGCAAAAAACCATAACTTAGTAGTAATTGTCAAGTTTTTTGCGATGATTATTAAATACCCCCAAGGGAATTCGAATCCCTGTCGCCTCCGTGAAAGGGAGGTGTCCTAGGCCACTAGACGATGGGGGCCTAATGCAGAAGTTTTTTTTCTTTCCACATTTATTAAATATAGCGAAGCTTTGTGCCGATGTCAATACCTTGATAAAAAAAATTTTTCCCCTCGACTTAAATTAGAGATTAAACAAGATTGTCAGCCTTTCTGATGGAGCAGATCCTTAAGTCTTTGTTGTGCTTTAGGATCAAGAGAATTAACTAAAAAACGAGTCTGGGTTTGTTTTTCCTGTCGTTTAGACTTCTTTCGCACTTGGCGACTTTCTTCTATTTCGGCAACCAATTTTTGGGATGACAACCATTCGGCTCCGTATCCCGTGACAGTTAAGCGTTGTGCTCGATCTGAAGTTGCTACCAACAAGCGAGCATATTTGTCTTGATAACGATTAAAAGAAGCGCAAAGCCTTTCTATGTAAGTATCAGCAGTTTCCGCAAAATTGGTATAATAAACTGATAAATGTTTGGTCCAGTTTTCGCTATAACTGGGGGTATTTTGATAATGAGCGTCAAAAACTACTTGGGTTTTATAGCCAACGGTGGCACTATAATTAATCAAAGATTCGACTAATTCCCGACGAGCTTGATCTAAACTACTAGAATCTCTAGTATTTTTTAAAGCAGTCCAAGTTCCAATCACGTTATAACCGTCAACAAGTAAGAGTATTTCTGCATTTTTATTAATCATCGTTTTAAATTCCTTCAAATTCTCAAAAATTAATCTTGAATCCCTGTTTGGGGGAAGTCCGTTTAATGACAAATTAGTCAGAAAAGGGCGGCGGAGTTATATTAATTCAAATAGTCAATATAACTAGGGTAAAAAACTATGACTAATCGTAACAAAAATAGTTGTACAGTGAAAAGTGGTAATTAAATTTCCTTTTTTGCGATCAGAAAAGGAAATTTAATTATTATTCGTTAATAATTAATTTTAAATAGATGAAAAGTAACTGGATAAATTGTGTGGATGATGACTATGAATATAAAATGAATTACACTCAATGGGTAGTGTATTTTATGTAGTGAAACTAAAATTAAGTCGATAGTAATTCCTCATTATAATGAAGGATAAAATAGATAATTGCTGCTTCATGATTAAAGAA
>JAABRE010000150.1 GCA_011391125.1 Synechococcales cyanobacterium S06 | reverse complement strand
TGCTAACAATTTTTTCTCGAATATCTTTGGATAAAGGGCGCATTTGAACCTCTCAAAAGTTTTCTCTATTGTCCCATACTGTCTTGCATTACGCTGTATTACCTATTACCTATTACCTGACTTCTGCAAGAAGTCTATTACTTCTCCTCTAATTCCCAATTATTTAAAATATCCTTAATAATAAGTTCTTGAAAGAGGATTTTACCAATTACAGTTAAAGGTAAAGCAATTAATAACCCCATCAAACCGAAAAAAGTAGCAAAAAATAATTGAAATATAATCATAATAGCGGGTAAAACTAGATTATTTTTATACCCAAGTTTAGGCATAATTATATTACTTTTAATCTGATAAATACCAAAATATAAAATAATAACTAACCACCATTTCCAAGCTGAATCTACCAAAGATATTAAGACAGGAGAGACAACACTTAAAGCTGAACCAATATAGGGAATAAATGTCAACAGTCCAGCTAACATTCCTTGAGCTAAAGGTAAAGGTATTCCTAATATTAATAAAACCAAATAACTGCCGACACTAACAACTAAAATATTAATTAATATTCTACCGATTAATTCCTGTAAAGAAAGTTCACAAATAGTAATTATTTCATTAACTCTTTGGCGATAAAAAGAGGGAAATAAGCGAATAAAACCTTGACGATAGGGATGGGGATCCGCTAAAAACATTAAAGTTAAGACTAATAATAATAACCCATTTAAAACCGCACCAATGCTACTAAAAACCACAGTCCAACCACTATTTAAAAGCTGATTAATTATGGGTTGTAATTTTGACAATACTTCCTGAAAATTTGGCAAAGAATCCCTCAAAATAGGAGGTAAATTTTGCTTAGTTTCATAGATTAAAAAACTTAATTTATTTACACCTTGAGGAAATAATTTAACCAATTCTTCAAATTGACTAGCAAAAGGGGGTACAATTAAAAGAATAAAACCCGTAAAAACTGTAAGAAATAAAATTATCGACAACAAAACTGCATAACCCCTTTTTATTTCCCAATTTTTCCCTAATTTTAGGGCTATTTTTTCGCTCCATATTTGTAACTCTTGTACCAAAAAATTAAGGGAAGTTGCTAAAATTGCTGCGGCAAAAAGTAATAAAATTAACTGACGTATATTCCAGAGAATATACAAAGCTATGATTAAAATTATAAAACCAATCCATTGTCCAAAATTCACTTTTTTAAGTTGCTAATTTAAGAGTTGATAGTTAATAGTTGTTAACTCGTTAATTGTTTTTTATAACGAAAAAACAAGAAAATTGCCATTACTAAACTAGGAGTTATAATGGCAATTAAAGCATTAAAATTATTACCGACTAGGGGTAAAAATCTCCCGCCATATTTAACTAAATAGGACAGCATCGTAGATAACAACAAAATTTTAATAATTACTTCTTTCATGTTCATTTTTATCTTTATTAGAGGACTTAATTCAGGTTAGAAATAACTTTTTCAAGTATTTACCGTTATTTTAGTTGACAATAAAAACAGGCTTCAGGTTTCTTCCCCTTGATCGGGGATGAAAATAAAAATATTTCTTATTTCAAGCTACCGCCTAAAGGCGGTAGTAACTGTTAACTGATAACTGAAATGACAGTTGATCATTGTTAGAAAAACTATCAACTATCAACTATCAACTATCAACTATCAACTATTTTAGTTTTTGTCTAATAAAGGTAATTAGTTGATTAAGTTGTTTCTTCACACCTTCCATTTCTTGTTCGAGATTAGTAATTTTATCTTTAAGAGCTTGTATTTCACCACTAGAATCGCCAACCGCCGCAACTTGGGGTTGGTCTCCCATAATTTCTTTGAGTTTTTTTGACTTTTCCATGGCCTCTTTGATAGCATCAATTAATTGCTTTTTATCAAAGGGTTTTTCCACAAAGGCAAAAAATTTAAAAGGTTCGGGTAATTTTTCGGTTACTTCCTCTTTTCGGCCGGACATCATTACTAATGGAATTGCTTGAAGTCGGGGATCTTTCTGAATTTCTTGATAAACTTCCCAACCACTCATTTTTGGCAACAGGAAATCTAGCATTATCAAGTTGGGGTTTTCAGAACGAATCAAGTCAAAACCTTCGAGCCCATTTTTGGCCTCGACGACTTCAAAGTTACCCGGTAACATATCTTTAACGTGCATTCTAATGACTTTACTGTCATCAATTACGACTATTTTGTGAGTTGACACGATTGACTACCTAAAGAGACAATTATTTATGGATAATAATTAAACTAATATGTTAATTGTATTCTAATAAATCTCTACAGTTTAACCATTAGCTTATCTTTTTAGAAAGTATGACACAAGACACTATTTCTAACTACCGTATTGAAAAAGACTCCATGGGCGATCGCCAACTCAACAGCGATGTTTACTACGGAATTCAAACCCTCCGCGCCACTGAAAATTTCCCCATTAGTGGGTTAAAACCTTTACCTACTTACGTTGACGCTTGTCTTTTAATCAAAAAAGCAACAGCCATCGCCAACGGTGAATTAGGTTGTATTAGTCAAGAAATTAGCACGGCCATCGTTCAAGCAGTGGATGAAATTTTGTCGGGTCAATTAAGAGATCAATTTGTGGTTGATGTTTACCAAGCAGGAGCAGGAACTTCCCATCACATGAACATTAACGAAGTTTTAGCCAATCGTGCCTTAGAACTCTTGGGCGACGAAAAGGGCAATTATCAACGGATTAACCCCAATGATCATGTTAATTATGGACAATCTACCAATGACGTAATTCCCACCGCGATTAGAATTGGGGGATTATTGGCCTTAGAACATACTTTATTACCTGCTTTACATAAGGCGATCGCCGTTTTAGAACAAAAAGCCGACGAATTTCAAAACATCGTCAAATCCGGACGTACTCATCTACAAGACGCAGTACCAGTGAGATTAGGCGAGGAATTTCGAGCTTATGCCGTAATTTTAGCCGATCATCGCCGTAGAATCCAATTAGCGGCCGAAGATTTGCAGATTTTAGGATTGGGGGGAAGTGCATCAGGTACAGGATTAAATACCCATCCTAAATATCGTTACCGAGTCGCCGAAATTTTGTCACAATTTCTTAACAAACCCCTCAAATCTGCACCCCATTTAATGGCAGCCATGCAATCAATGAGTCCATTTGTCAACGTTTCCGGAAGTTTGCGTAATCTAGCCCAAGATTTAGTCAAAATTTCCCACGACTTAAGATTAATGGATTCTGGCCCGAAAACCGGCTTCAAGGAAATTCAACTTCCCCCAGTCCAGCCCGGTTCTTCAATTATGCCGGGAAAATACAACCCCGTCATGGCCGAAATGACCTCCATGGTATGCTTTCAAGTCATGGGTTATGATCAGGCGATCTCCCTTTGTGGACAAGCCGGACAACTGGAATTAAATGTCATGATGCCCTTAATCGCCTACAATTTAATCCAGAGCATCGAAATATTAGGTAATACCATCAATGTATTACAAGAAAAATGCTTACAGGGAATTACCGCCAACCCAGAAAGGTGTTTAGAATACGCAGAAGGCAGTTTATCCCTAGTTACCGCCCTAAATACCCATATTGGCTATCTTAACGCAGCTTCCGTCGCCAAAGAATCCCTCGCCACCGGCAAATCCTTGCGTCAAATAGTCCTCGAAAAAGGCCTCATGACCGAAGCAAAACTAGCCGAAGTCCTCGACCTAGACGAAATGAGCCAAATGCAATAACTGTAGGGTGGGTTAGGCTGCTTGAATAGACTTCTTGCAGAAGTCAGGTAATAGGTAATAGGTAATAGGTAATAGGTAAAGAAATTGACGCTTTCTGTAGGAAAATTGATTTTATTCTTAGTTTCGCAAGAGGTCTA
>JAABRE010000014.1 GCA_011391125.1 Synechococcales cyanobacterium S06 | reverse complement strand
GTTCTTGATAATATAATTTAATCGGTTTATGGGAAGATTTAAGATTAAGAATTTGAGACATAATAGTTATTAGTTATTAGTTATTAGTTAACAGTTATATATCCCTCACCCCCCAACCCCCCTCATCCCAAGGGGAGAGGGGGGCAGAATCATGCGTCGAGAGCAAAATTTGAAGACCCTCACCCCCAACCCCTCATCCCAAAGGGAGAGGGGAGCTGAATCATGCGTCGAGAGCAAAATTTGAAGACCCTCACCCCCAACCCCTCATCCCAAAGGGATAGGGGAGCTGAATCATGCGTCGAGAGCAAAATTTGAAGACCCTCACCCCCAACCCCTCATCCCAAAGGGATAGGGGAGCATATTTCCTAATATTTAAAACCTATTTTTTAAGTATTAGGAAATATGTATTCAAACTCATATTAGGCAAGGGTTTCAAAAATAGCAAATTTTACTTTGAAACGGTTTCCCTGAATGGGAGAGGGGAAAAAGAGACAAAATATCAACGAAAAATGCTATATTCAGTTAACAGCTTAACAGTTAATTGTAAGATAAATCTTTGTCTTTTTGATGTTAAAAAATATTAAGATTTTTGTAAATATATTTATCTAGTGTAGGGGTGAACGGGCGTTCACCCCTATTTATCACTATAAGTACGGGAGAACAACTTTTGAGATTTTCGGGACGATATTTTATAATTTCTTGGCTAGGATTAAGGACACAATATTTACTAATTCTTTAAATAATGGGGGATTAATTAATTTAATGCTTACAGTATAACTTATTAAAGCAATTACGGTAGAAACTAACAATAAAATAATTGTATTAAAGTAAATACCTAAAAAGTATTTAACTAAAAATATAGCAAAAACCATGACGAAGGAACTAATTAAAGGAGTAATAAATTGTTGCAAATATTGTTTTAAAGGAATTGAAATTAATTTAGTTAATACCAATAAACTAAGGGGAAAAACCAAATAACTGCTAATAACAAAAGCTAAAGCAACGGCAACAATTCCCCATTTAACTACCCAAAAAGCAACCGTAAAACTGATGATCACATTTAATAAACTAAACCACAGTCGTAAATAAGGTTTTCCTAAAGCAAGAAATACGGACCAATTAAAATAGGAAAGAGCTGATAAAATGCCCATAAAAGTTAATATTTTTAGTACAGGAATCGAGGGTATCCATTGTTTGCCAAATAAAGTAATAATTATTTCTGGTGTTAAGGTTAATAGACCTAAAAAAGTAGGAAAAGCAATTAAACTGGTGAATTGTATTGCCTGTAAAAAGGCTTGACGAAAAGCATCTGATTCTTTTTGTAAACGAGAAAAAGTAGGTAAAGCAACTTGGTTGATTGTACCTACTAATAATTGAATCATCACTTCTAAAATGCGATAGGCGATGGTATAATATCCTAAAGCAATTTCACCTAAAAAATAACCAATCAGTAAATTATCAGATTTTCTTTCAAAAAAGTTAATAAATTGAAATAACAAAACATAAATACTAAAGTTAAATAAATCTTGAAAATGTGGATAGGAAAACCTAAATTTTGGTCGCCAATTAACCGCTTTCCACATCACTAAAACTATTACAGATTCAAAAACAAATTGCTGGATAACTAAACTCCAAACTCCAAATCCTAAACAAGCGAAAAAAATCGCTAAAATTCCGCTAATAAAAATGGCAATTAAGGAGCGAATTGCCATTATTTTAAAATTTAATTCTCGTCTTAAAATTCCTTGAAATACATGACCAAAACTATTGATAATAAAGAGAAAAGAAAAATATTTAATAATGGGAATTAATAGTGGTTGATGAAACATATTGGCGATCGCCTCAGCTAGAATAAAACTAATTAAAGTTAATAATACTCCCGTTATTACTTGAGTCCAAAAAGCGGTATCTAAATGTTCAGGATCGAGTGTTTCTCGTTGAATTAAAGCCGAAGTAAAACCTTGTTCAAGAAAAATATTCATCAATGCTAAAAAAACATTAGCCAAACTAAGCAAACCGAAATCTTCAGGAGTTAATAAACGAGCTAAAATTAAAAAGACAATCAATGAACCTGCTTGACTGCCCCAATTTTGAAGAATAGACCATAATACGCCTTGAATTACTTTTTTTTTAATAGTCATTGTTTAGAGAACAATTATCGCTTAAACTTAGTCAAATCAAGTAAATTTCGATAAATACGATAACTCAAATCTGGTGGTTTAATCACGTTCCAATTTGTTACTAATTCTCCGCCAAGTTGACTCTTAAAATGATCAACTTTATTCAAAGAAGCACCAGTTAAATCATTACTTTCGTAGCCAAATTTAGCTAAACTTTCAAAAGATTTCCAACGCAAAAAAACCGCACTACCAAGATTTAAGTAATTAACATCACTACCCGCACAAACTGTATGGGTAACAGGATGAGAACTTGTTAAAATTAAGAATGCACCGATAGATTTTCCATTATCTAAACGCACCTGATGCAGTCGGCCAAGATTTTTTGCTCGCAAAAGTTCAAAATATTTTCGATACTTATTTTCGGAAAAATATAAAGAAAGTCCTTTTCTTTGATAAGTATCTGAATGCAGTTTATAAAAACTATCAAAATCCTCATCTTCAGTAAAAACTAAACCATTTTTTATTCCTCGATTAACTAAACGGCGAAGATTTTGCTCCATGGTTTGCCAAACTTTTTGAGTATCTTTAAGAGACACAATATAACTATAATTAGGACAAACTTGCCATCCTGCGGTTAAAAATGGTCTCATATCCGTAATTAAATGGGAAATATTAAGGTTTAAAAACACATAAGGAATGGTTGATAGTTTATCAATTAAAGCCTGTAAAATAGCAAGATATCTAGCTCTTATTTCACTGGGATAATTAGTTTTATATGGCCGTAAAACTGGACCATGGTAAAATAAAACTGATCGGTGGGAAGCAACAGCAACGAGAGAAAATGCTGACCAAGTTTCATAAAGGGCCATACCTCCAACTAATTCTGTACCTTGAAATACGCCTAAAATTCTAAAACTATCCCCCGTTACTTGACACAAAATTTCCAAATATTCTGGCAAACTATAAACACTTCCACTGGGAGATTCAGAAACAAATTTTGTCCAATTTTCATATTCATTTTCTGATAAAAATCTGGTGGTTAATTCTCGACTCATAAAGATAAATTATTCTTAAATACTTCTGATTAATTAATTTTTAAAAGATGCTCTGCTAAACGTAAAGCTAAAGCAACTATGGTAAAAGTAGGATTGGCCGCTCCTCCGGTGGGGAAAATAGAACTTCCTGCCATATATAAGTTATCTAAATCATGTACCCGACAATTCGCATCAACTACCCCCTGACGAGGATTTGGGTGCATTCGGGTTGTACCCATGTGATGATAACCAACTTTATCATAAGAGGTCAAATGTTGTATGCGATCGCCATTGTATTCTAACTGACCAAAACCCCTCTCTGATAAGATTTTACCAAGATGGAACATGGAACGCTCCACACTCTCCCACATTTGTTCACTAAAATTTAAACTCAGATTAACTAAAGGTTGGCCTAGGCGATCGCATTTTGAAGATAAGGTAATGCGATTATGAAAATCAGGCTCTTGCTCCACTAAACCAACAAAACGAATCTGGTCAAAATGAGCCGAAGGGTTGAATTTATTGTAAAAATGCCACCACAGATAACGGGGAATGCCAGTTAAGCCATTTTGCCACAATGTTGGTAAATCTTGACTAATTTGAGAAAAATCCCCTTGAGACAATTGTTGGGCTAATTTTTTACCCGTGACGACAGCAGGATTTTCTTCTAAAAGATTATAACGACAAATACGCAAGTGCATATTTAAAAGTTGTTCTCTCTCCCTGAAATCATCATTGAAACCGAACACATCTTGAGCGTAGGTATTACCCAAAGGGTAACGATGAGTAAAAGATGTCGTCAATTTTTGTTGTTGCTTAATCGGCAAAATACCCGTAACCTTGAAATAATGTTCCATAAAAAAACGCCCTACTAAATCATGGTGATTGCCTAAACCTTGAGGAAAATAACTATTGGAGGCTAATAAAAGTCGGGCATTTTCCATTCCACCAGTGGCTAAGATAACTGTACGAGCTTTAACGATAAAACGATTACCGTCACTTCCTTGCACTTTTAAAGATTCTATTAATCTGCCTTCTTGATTAGGAATTAACTCAATAACATTGCTATGAATAATCAGACTGATATTTTGGGACTCAATTATTTCCTGCTTATATTTTTTGCCTAAATCAAGGGGATTACTATATTTTAATATTTTCGTTTCAAAGGGAGATTGGTGAAAAAGTGATTTTTCATTCAGAGAGGGAATTGTTTCTGGTAATCCGAAAATTTGTTGAGCTTGTTGATAATAAGGTAAAAGTTCGGACAAGGAAAAAGGCCAACCGCTATGGGGTAGCCATGATTTCGGCTCGAAATCTCCCTCATCTAAAGGGATACACATACCACTCCAACGGCTAGTTGAGCCTCCTAAACAACGAAAGCGAGATTGAATAAAAGGGTAGATTTCGCCATCTGTTGTGCCATCAGCGAAGGATTGAGTCACAGGATCATTTTTCAATCCTCCACTTTCTAGCAGTAAAACAGAAAGAGAAGTCTGATGGAATTTGTGAGCTAAAGTCAAGCCTGCTGCTCCCGCACCAATAATACAAATATCTGCGGTTAAGGTATCTTCTAGTTTAAGATTTTTTCCGTTAATAATCATCTTTATTTGCTGTTAATTTTCCCTGAAATTATGTATTTTTTCCTGATAAAAACCCAGTAAATTAGCTAATTGGGCAGTAAAAAGAATTAGCCAATATTTTAAGTAAAATTGCCGGGGAAAATTAGAACTGAAAGGATAAGTGATTAGCTTTTGATAAAATTGTCCTTCTACTTTTAAACCTTTTAAACCTTGTTTCATTCTCCGTTGATAAAATTTATATGCTCCTCTACCATAATTAAAATGTTGTCGCCAATAAGTAGCCAGTGTTAACTCGTGGGCATGGTAAAGTAAAGCTGATGGTACATATTTTAAATCATATCCTTCTGTTAACCAGCGATCGCAAAATTCTCGATCTTCAGAAGTTCTAAAATTCTCGTTAAAACCACCTAAATTTAAAAAGTCAAGGCGAGAAACCGCAAAATTATTGGAGGCAAAAAAACGTAAAGGTTTTCCTTGTTCATAATAATAACTATAAACCACTTCAAGAATAGCTTGGGATGTGGTAGCGTAAGGATTAGCAGCTAAAGCATTTTCTGTTTTACCCCCAACTAAACAATGGGGAGATAACTTTAAAACCTCGGCCAGTGAGGCGAGCCAAGTTGCATTTGGTAAACAATCATCATCAGTAAAAGCCAGATATTCAGCTTGAGAGAATTTTGCTCCCGTATTACGAGCAGCAGCTGGCCCTTGATTTTCCTGAGTAATTAACTTGATGTTTAGTTGAGACTGAAAACCAAAAACGGTATTTTCCAATGATTGATCACTACCATCATCAACAATAATTACCTCAAAAGATGGGTATTTAATTTGAATCAAGGCCTGCAAACAGTTAGACAATTGTTGAGGTCGATTATAGGTGGGAATAATAACAGAAATATCTAATTTTTCCATAAAGTACCATCACAGCCTATTTTTTGAATTTAGATAACAAAGATAAATACAAGCATACTTAATTCTATTATGATATTAGGACAAAAAATTTAATGTTTATTAATTAATCTTATGTATTCTCTAACGTCGCCTAAAATGTCAGTTATTTTAACCACTCCAGATAACTATGAAACTATTGCCAAAACCATTAGTTATCTTTGTCAACAAACTGTCAAAAAAAGTTTAGAAATTGTTATTGTTGCACCTTCAGCTTCTGAAATTAAAGATCATATTGACAAAATTGATGATTTTTATGCCATTAGAATTATTGAAATTGGTGAAATAAAATCCATTGGTTTTTGTTATGCCCAAGGAATTCGTTATTCACAGGCGGATATTGTTGCATTGGCAGAGGATCATAGTTTTCCTGATTCTGATTGGGCAGAATATTTAATTAAAGCGCATGAGCAACCTTGGGCAGTGGTTGGTTCTGTCATCAAAAATGCGAATCCTGATAATTTCGTTAGTCAGGTAGATATGTTAGGTACTTTTTCTAATTGGATAGATTCAACACCTTCGGGAATCATGAATTCTTTGCCTTTTCATAGTAGCTATAAAAAAAATGTTCTCCTTTTTTATGGAGAAAAGTTAGAAGAAATGATGGAAACTGATATGGTATTGCATTGGGATTTACGAAATAAAGGATATGAGCTTTATTTAGAATCAAAGGCAAAAACTTCCCATACGAATATTGGTAATTTATTCGTTTGGTTTAAACTACAGTTTTATTTTGGTAGAGTCTTTGCGTACGATCGATCGAATAATGAAAACTGGCATCTAGCTAAAAAGATGTTTTATGCTACTGTATTTTTTTTAATTCCATTAATTCATTTTGGAAGAATTTACAAAATATTACAAAAACGTCAATTACAGAATTTATTATCCTTTAAATTATTCTTAACTCTTTTTTCAGGATTAATTATCAATGCTATAGGACAAGCCATGGGCTATATTTCAGGGGTAGGAAATACTAGAGTAAAATTATCTAAATTTTACTTTCATCGTGACGAATATTCTTAATATCAATTTCAGATTAAATGAGAGCTACCCCTCACCCCCCTACCCCCCTCATCCCAAAGGGAGAGGGGGGAAAAGAGTCCTCATCATAAATCACTCGCTTTATTTTTGTCTTTTGAAAGTTATTATTTAAGGAAATTTGCCTTATTATATTTTTGAGAAATTAACAAATAAACTGCGGCTAATCCCCAAATTATAAACTGTAATTTTCCCTGATAAAAGGCAAAGAAAGTAACTGCTGTAGGGGGAATCCATAAACTTATTCCTACTATGAATAAGACGATCATATTTAATTTATGGGGATATTTAAAAGTTAATTCCAGCATTGCTAATAATAGGAAAACAAGCATCAAATTATCGTAGTCATAATGATAAAAACACATTCTCCCCATCACAGAGGCGATCGCAAATAAGGTTAATAAAGAATAATTACGATAAAAATAAAAAATACTTAGACAAATAATTATGCCGACCAATCCCAAGATAAGAGTGGCATAATTACCCGGTATTCCTAACGGTAAAAGCAGGTTAACAACGGAATTACCTTTAGCCGTAAAAAAAGATACTTGCTGAGAAAAATTAATTAACATTAAGAGAGGGTTAGTCTCAGTTATTCCCAAAATATAAACCGTAGCAAAAATAAGATAAAGGAAAAAAAGTAGGACACTGGTTAGTTTCTTTTGAGAAAGAGGAATCAAAAAATAAAAAGCGGAAATATTGGGTTTAATCATAGCTATTCCCAAAAATAAACCAGCCCAACTATGTTTATTTTTTTGGATAAAAATATAACAACCGATCAGAAAAGCATTAATAATTAAACCATATTGGCCATTTTTAAGAGTGGTACAATTACTACTAATAGCTAAAGTTGCAGCCATGGCAAATAAAGCGTAAGATTTGTGATAAATCTTACCTAAATTGTAAGAAAATAGGGCTAAAACACTTAAAGAAATAAGATTAAGAAAGACGTGATATAAACGAGTAAGGGGATAAGAAATGGGGGGAAAAAATAAAACTCCGCTAAAAAAAGACCAAGGAAGATAACCCCCAGAAGTTATCGGACCTATTTCGCGAATCACCAAATCGCTACCTTCTCTGGCAAAATAGGGATAATGGCCATGGTAAAAATATTGCTGTTCCTGCCAACGCAAATATAAATCAATAGTTCCTTCTTGATTATCTAGGAGTAAATAATAAAAACCCTTGCCAAGATAGGCGACACTTATTAATAATAAAAAACCAGATAAAATATATAATTTACCCGAAAAGTCTAATTTTTTCCAATAGTTAATGAACATTTTTTTAATCTAAATAAAATAAATCCGATGGCAAAACCGAAACCACCATAAAAATAGTAAAACCAATGCCAAAAAATCGTATTTAAGGTAAAAAATAGGCCTTTTTTCTGATAAAAAAAGTGATAAACTTTCCGATTAATTACTAATAAGATAATGCCAATTATTAAGATTATTAAATAACTGAGATGAATCCAGAATGATAATAAAGTAAAAAACAAGAGAGTATAAACAAGAATAACACTAAATCTATTAGTCCAACTTAAGTTTAGATCATTAATAATCTTATCGTATTTTAATAATAAAATAGTCCAAGGGATAGCACGTTGAAAAATCTCGGCTTTTAAAAGAGAAATTACACCCCATTTTTTCAGATGTTTAACCTGAATATCCTTACATAAACTAATGTGATAACCGGCTTCTTTAAGTCGATAACCTAACTCAATATCTTCGACAGAAGGTAATTTATAATCTTCATTAAAACCGCCTATTTTTAAGAATATATCACGTTTAATCACACCACAAGCACCCCAAAAAGTTGAGGCTTCTTCCTGACTTTGTTGATGGATATAATGATGAAATAAATTTTTATATTGAGATAAAAAATTAGTAGCGCCGGGTTGATCATCATAAGAACCAATTAAGGCAGTTATTTCGGGATTTTTGGCAAAAAATAGCTTAATTTTGGTAATAGTTTGTTCATTTAT
Organism: Synechococcales cyanobacterium S06; assembly: GCA_011391125.1. Taxonomy (GTDB): domain Bacteria; phylum Cyanobacteriota; class Cyanobacteriia; order Cyanobacteriales; family JAABRE01; genus JAABRE01. The sequence goes on along the minus strand of JAABRE010000014.1, from coordinate 63,223 downwards.
CGAAACATCAGCATCGAGGAAAAAAATTAAATCTCCTGTAGCGATTTCTGCGCCTAAATTTCTAGCATTTGCTGGTCCTAAAGGGCGATCATTTATGATTATTTTAGTCGTAAATTCTTGAGCTAAATTGCGCGAACCATCGGTATCTCCATCAGCGACGACAATAATTTCCGTATCCGGGGGAGCAAATTGTTTAACGCTTAATAAACAATTACGAAACAATTCCCCACCGTTATACACGGGAATTACCATGGATAAAGTAGGGATAAATTGCTTATTTTCCATTATTTTTAGATACTTAATAGGAGAAAATTCATAAATTGTTCCTCCAAAAAATTTCTCATTCAATACTAGATAAAAGTTTTGTCAGTGGAACTCCTAAAACAGTAAAATCCTGTTTAATTTTATCTAAGGGATAAGGTTCGAGGGAATCGTATTTTTCCTGATTAATTAATAAGAGAGGAATAATGCTTAAAGAAACTTGGAGAAGTAAATTAAACATAAAAAAGGCCAACATAGCAATTAAAAGGCCAAAGAGACGAAATTGGGGCAGAAAAGAGGCCGCTTCCGTAGCTAAAGGAGCATATTGATAAATAGTCCAAAGAATGAAGAGAGAAACGAGGGAGGCGATCGCAGTTAAAAAACGTTGTCGAGTAGATTTTAAAGCTGTTAAAATACGGCGCTGATCTTCCGTTAAATCATCAATTTTGAGAGTAAAAAATAGCAAATTAAAAGGCGAAAAAGGCTTATTCCACTGCATAAAAATAATCGGAAAAAGACCAATAATAACTAACAAAAGTAACTCGAACCAATAAAAAGGAAGAGGTTGGGTGATCGCTAAACCTAGCCAAACCACTTGTAAAAAAAGAGGAACGAAAGCAATTGAGGCTAAATGAATCCCTAAAAAAGGTGAATTGCGCATAATGATAGTAATAATTAATAATTAAAAAAATTTGATAAATCCGATTTTTCTTAGGAAAATAAACGCTTTTATGCTTAATTTTAGCCCTGAAAAATCGGATTTTTAGGTGTTAACAATGGTCAATTGTTAATTATTTAGGAGAAAGGGTACGGCGTTTTAAGACCATTTGATAGACTTCGAGGATATCGCCTTCTTGCCAATCATTAAACTTACTGGAATTAATACCACATTCAAAACCAGCATTAACTTCGCGGACATCTTCCTTCATCCGTTTCAGGGAATCAAGAGGACCTTGATAAACGATTTGATTACCACGTTTAACGCGCAGTAAGCGATTACGAACGATCTTACCAGAGAGAACATAACAACCAGCCACCGCTCCACGGCCGACATTAAAGACGGCGCGAACTTCAGCTTGGCCAAGGGGTTCTTCGACTTCCTCTGGATCTAAGAGACCTTCCATCGCACCTTCAATTTCATCAAGGAGCTTGTAAATAATGTTGTATTCACGAATATCCACACCCTCGCGATCAGATGCAGCCCGTGCACCGGAGGCTAAAGTGGTATTAAAGCCAATAATTACCGCACCACTAGCAGCAGCTAAATCCACGTCAGTTTCGGTGACTTCACCAGGGGAAGACAAGAGAACGCGAATTTGTACTTCATTTTGGGGTAACTGTTGCAGAGAGCCAAGGATAGCTTCCACTGAACCTTGGACATCCGCTTTGAGAATCAAATTCAGTTCTTTCAGTTCGCCTTCTTGAGCTTTTTGAGACAGACTACTGAGACTGACGCGACGGGAGGACATGGCCTGTTGCAGACGGGATTGACGTTGATTTTCATAACGGCTTTCGGCGATCGCCCGTGCTTCTTTTTCCGTATCATAAACGTCAAATTCATCACCAGCAGCCGGTACATCGTTCAAACCAAGGACTTCCACGGCAAAGGAAGGAGACGCTGCTTCGACCTTATCGCCGCGGTCATCAATCATAGCCCGAATCTTACCAAAGACTGAACCGGCCACAATAATATCACCGACTCTGAGCGTACCATTTTGGACTAACAAAGTAGCCACTGGACCTCTGGAGCGGTCTAAATTCGCCTCAATGACTGTTCCTTTGGCTTTGCGATCTGGGTTAGCAGAAAGTTCGCCAATTTCAGCGACTAAGAGGATCATTTCTAACAGGGTATCGAGATTTTCCCCTTTGAGAGCGCTGACAGGAACCATGATGGTATCGCCACCCCATTCTTCGGGTACTAAACCAAATTCACTCAATTCTTGTTTGACGCGATCTGGTTCAGCGCCTGGTTTATCAACTTTATTGACGGCAATAACAATGGGCACTCCAGCTGCGCGAGCGTGACTGATTGCTTCCCTGGTTTGAGGTTGTACTCCATCATCGGCAGCCACCACTAAGACAGCAATATCCGTCACCCTTGCACCCCGCGCCCTCATGGCGGTAAAGGCTTCGTGACCAGGAGTATCGAGGAACACAATCTGCTCCATTTTGCCATTATGTTCTAAGTCAACGTGATAAGCACCAATGTGTTGGGTAATACCACCAGCTTCTCCTTGAGCGACTTTAGTCTTGCGGATGGAATCAAGTAAAGTAGTTTTACCGTGGTCAACGTGACCCATAATCGTTACCACAGGAGGACGATGTTGCAGCAGGTCGAGGTCGCCAAATTCAATCATGTCCGTTTCTTTGGTGGCCGCTGATTTTTCTTCGGGAGTTTCTACCATGACTTCTAGTTCGGCGGCAACCATTTTAGCCGTATCCAAATCTAGGGTTTGGGTGATACTAACAGCCATCCCTTTAAAGAAGAGAATTCTAATGATATCCGTTTCAGGAACTGCAATTAACTCCGCGAGATCGCGAACGGTTAAACTACCGGTGAGAACAATGGACTCGGATTTTTGTTTAGTGGGCGCTTTTTCGCGACGACGATCTTTATTTTCGGTTTTGCTACCCTTCTGGCGGGGACTAGCTTTTTGTTTTTGGGTGGGGGGAGCTACAAAGCTTGATTCATCCGACGAGGGTGGTTTAGGAGGCCGAGCGATGGAGATACTTACGGAGCTTGGTAAAGCAACGGAGCCGAGTTCCGACTCCAGGTCATCCTCATCTTCATCGAGCAATAGTTGTCGCCGTTTATTTTTAGTTTTAGCTAATTTACTTTGTAGATTTTTTTCTTCCTCTTCTTCTTCCCATTTACTTTTTTTAGCGGCATGGGGAGGATTAGGCCGTTTCAGTTTTAATTTGTTTTTTTTCTGTTTTTCTAAGCTGGATTCTTCGTCTAAATCATCAGCGAAGGGAGCTTTGGTTTCGTTTTCATCATCCACATCAAGATCATCCATATCTCCTTTGCTTTCTGAGATTTCCGATTTAGGCCGCAAAGGTTTTTGTAGTTTGACTTTTTCTTTGTTTAACGAGGACTCGTCCCTGTCTTTAACTTTAGCATCTTTATTTTTGCTAATGGTCAGCTCAGAAACTCCGTTCTCGCGATTTTTCTTGGTGATGACGGTGGGTTTATCTTTGGCTGGAAGTTTCTCAGTTTTCTCCCTTGACGGAGGTCCCATAAGTTTGGGTTTAGCTAAACCTGACTCGGTAGCTGCTTTCGGCTCTTGATTGAAGGGAGATTTGGCCGACTCATCGGATTCTTTGTTCTCGCTTTTACTTTTGAGTTCTCCTTTTAAAGGTGTTCTAGGGGGGGATACCAGAAGCGATTTACTGGAATCTTTTTCCTGTTGGTCTCCCTCTGTTCCTTTATGATGAATGGCAAGTATCTGTTGTTTGGGTTTTTCTTTTAATTTTTGCGGGCTACCTTCTTCTGCGATTCCCGAATGAGGGCTTTTGTTGATGGGACTTGGAGTATATTTGACAGCTGCAGCCTTAATGCGCTCGGCATCGGATTCGCTAATTGTGCTACTGTGACTCTTAACCGTTAAATTAATTTGATCACAAATTGCCAAAATATCCCGGTTTTCTAAATTTAGTTCTTTTGATAGGTCATATATTCTAACTTTGGCGTTGTTCATGCACTCTTCCCCTTAATCGGTAGTATTTAATGGTTATTGGTTGGTTTTTTGGCTCGGTGGAGCCGATAATTGTTTGCCGTTGCTGTCCTCCCTTTCAGTGAGTAAGTTTATATATCAACTATATCTAGGGGATTTGATGAAGGGGTGGTTAAACGCTCCCATAATTTCTGATAAATTTCTGCTGGTACATTGGTTTTTAAGGCGCGACTTAATCTGTTTTTTTGCTGGGCTGTTTTTAAACAGTCAACCTGTGGACAGAGATAAGCTGAACGTCCCATTCCTTGATCCAATTGTACCTGTTCAGATGGATAGGTTTTCACAATCCTCCAAAATCCTGATTTTGGTTTGATTTGACGACAACTAATACAGCGCCGGTGGTTGGGTTTCATGGCTATTAGTTCATGTCCCCTTCTTATTGGGTAACTATCTCAGATTCCCTCGCCGAAACTCCTGGACCTTCGTATTTAGCACCGTCTTTGATGTCGATTTTCCAACCGGTTAAACGGGCCGCTAAACGGACGTTTTGCCCTTCTTTACCAATGGCCAAACTTAGTTGATCATCCGCCACCAAAACTAAAGATTGTCGTTCTTCGGGGTTAAGCAAAATCACTTGATCTACTCGAGCGGGACTTAGGGAATTGGCGATATAGGTAGCCGGATCAGGCGACCAACGAATTACGTCTATTTTTTCGCCCCTAAGTTCGTTAACTACGGATTGAATCCGTGAACCACGAGCGCCGATGCAAGCGCCGACGGGATCTACGTCTCTTTCGTAGGTGTCAACGGCTATTTTCGTTCGCGGTCCCACATGACGAGAGGGGGGATTTGCTTCCCTCGCCACAGCGATAATCCGTACGATTTCCTCTTCGATTTCGGGGACTTCGTTTTCAAATAAATAGACAACTAAATCTGCACTAGATCTGGACACAATTAATTGGGGACCACGAGTTGAACCGTCTCTCACTTTCTTTAAATGAACTTTAAAGTTGGCGTTGGCTCGATAGTTGTCATTGGGTAATTGTTCCCGTTTGGGTAGTTCAGCTTCCACTTCAGGTTGTCCAAAGGTGCTAGTTACCGCCATAATGATAGATTGTTTTTCAAATCTAAGCACTCTAGCTGATAAGATTTCTCCTTCTATTTCTTGGAATTCTTCTTGGATTATTTTCCTTTGTTGATCCCGTAGTTTTTGCAATAATACCTGTTTGGTTTGAATTGCCGCCATACGTCCAAAATCTTTTTGATCTGGAGTAACATCGGCTACGACGGTATCAGCAAGTTGAGCATCTTCATCAAATTCCCGTACTTCTTTCAGTCCGATTTGATGATCGGTATTATTGACTTCCTCAACGATGGTTTTAATGGAGAGGATGCGAAATCCTTCTTCTTCGGTGTCTAGTTCTACTTTAAAGTTTTCAAAGTATTCCTCACTAAATTGAGTGTGACTGATACTCAGAGAACGACGATAACGCTCATATCCCTTTAATAAAGCTTCTCGGAGCGCTTCTTCCACCGATGTTTTGGGTAAGTTATGAATATGACTAATTTCGTCAATCATTTTGGTCAATCCGGGTAAACTGACGATGGACATCAGTATTGTTCCTCCTAGTTTATTAATTTTTGTCTATTAAGTTAATTGCACTTTGGCAATATCCTCTCGGGGAATCGTAATTATTTTGCCTTTTTGACTCAAATAAACTGCCTCTTGATCCCGCCCTTGAAGGTTTCCTTGCCATTTTTTCGGCTCTGGGGGTAAAGTTGTCACGAGTACCGCAAAACCTTTAAATGAGATAAATTCTCTATCTGTGGTTAATTGTCTTGAAATTCCAGGACTTGATACTTCCAGCACATAATCACCTGGAATTAACTCACAATCGTCGAGCTTTTCTTCTAATGCTCGACTCATTTTTTCACAGTCATCTAAACTCGTATCGCTTTCGAGGTTACGAACGTCAATTCGTAACACTGGTGGGGTTCTATTCGTTTGAAATACTGCGTCAACCAGGTCTAAACCTAGTTGATGGGCTAACGGGGTGGCTAGATCAATAATTTGTGGGATCAAAGGATGAGTCATATAATCAATGCAACAAAAAAAGCGGGTCAGACCCACTACAATAGTGTTTCAGACTAATGTCAAAATTTTGAGATTAATCTGATCTGAAAATCAGTGCCAATGTTTCCTGAATCAATTTAATTCAGAAAATCAAGTTTATTCGCGAAGACTTCTCTGTTACAAAAAACAGAGATTCAAAGTAGAGGTTACACGCATATTTGCTAAATATACTCAGCATTACCTCTCAAGGGTCGCAAAACCTATCTAACAAATATAACCTAAAATCAGGCACTTGTGTAGCGAGGGAATATCCTTTAATATTATAGCTCTATTTTGACTTTTTTAAGGATTTGACTGGGGTGATTAAACTTGCTGGATGTTTTAGTTTTCTTTTTTGCTCCAAAATTGCCTCGACATCCTCGTCTGAAAGTTTCTGAATGAAATTTATTTTCATTTCTTCCAGAAAATCAATCAAGAGGTTTTGTATTTGCTCCATACTTTCTTGAGCTTTCAATTCTGCTCCCATGGTGTTCGTAAATTTTTGGGTTATTTCGTCCAGTAAACTGTCAAATTCTTGATCTTGTTTTAAAAATCCTTGTAAAGTTTCGGTGGTAATTTGATAAATTTGTTTAATTATTTGTGTGGTTAAATTTTGTTGTAAGTTGGTCAGGCCAGGAATTTGTTGTAATCTTTGATAGGCTTCTGATTGATTTAAGGTTTTTTCGATACTATAAGTTAATAATGCTTCTACTTCGGGGCGAATTTTAGGTATTACTTGATTAACAATTAATTCTAAGATTAATTTCGTGATTTCTTTGATTTCATTTTTCTCATTAATATCAATATATTCTGTGGTATTTTGATTAGCTAAAACTGTCTCTATTTTCCCTTCTGCAATTAAGTTTTGAGTTTGACCAATAATTCTGATCACCACTACTTCGGTTAAATCTTCGGCAATTCCAGCGACAAAACCCTGACTTACTTGTTTTTGAATGGCACTTAAATCGAGGAAGCCAATTTTATTTAAACGAAGGGTAACCGGAATAATTCTTAACCAACGAAATACGGGTAAAAAGAAAAATAAATCGTACCATCTCCATAACATGGCATCTAACCATGTTACCCCGCTATGACTACGGCTAATATACCATGTTCTCCCTAAAAATTCCCCGAGAAAATAAATCGTAAAACAGGAAAAATCGAGGATACCAAAATTATCTACCAACTGGCCATTTTCTCCTAGGGGACGATAATAATTAGTTTCAATTAAGGGTTTTATTTCTTTGTCAAAAAAGATTAATTCCTGTCTAATTCCTTGTTTAAGTAAATGTTCTTTGCTCCAAAATATCTCAAAAGATTTCTTGGCTGAAGCTTCTTCTGAGCCAAAAATATGCACTCTCATTTTATTTTTTATCTTTTCTAAAGTGCCAGTTTTATTCGCCGATTGAAAAGGATTTGTGGCGATTATTTCTTGACTTTGCTCACGTAAATCCCCTAAAATTTGTTCTATATTTTCTTGCTCCTTATCTATTTTTGATTCATTTTCTAAGGTTTTGATCGCTATTTGATTAATTTGATTGTTAAATTTTTCTACGGTTTTTAAATAATTTTCTGTATCTCGATAGGGTTCAATTCCTTTGACCCAATCATAATAATTTGTAAGGGAAAAAGGTAAAATTTTTAGAGGATATTCCGGAAATTCTAATTCATATTGGCCGACTTTAAGAAATAGTTGTATTCTCCCTTGTAACCAAAAATCCCGCCATGGTATATAACTAAGATCAAATAACACTAACGTTAGGTTAACTGTCGCCCAAAATACCATTATTTTCTCTAAGATGTTACTGCTCTTTTTCTTACTTTTTAAATTGGATTTATTTACTCTAGTCATCTTACTTATTAATTGTTTAATACACCGTTAAGAAAAATATCAGCAATACCTTCGGCCATTTCTTCTAATTGTTTGGGACTGGCTTTGGGATCAATAATTGTTTGATCAGAAAATCCGGCGATCGCAAACATCCCTAAAAAGACTTGAGCCACAATTTTAGGGTTGATTTTTCTATATATGCCCCGTTCCATGGCGGTTTCAAAGAAGGCTTCAGCAACACTTGTCATTTTTCCAATCACTTCTGATTGGATCTTTTCTCTTAATTCGGGGTGAAATTGAGCTTCAATAAAGCAAACTCGAAATAAATCGGCATTTTCGGTTAATTTTAACATTCTTTTGCGCATTACTTGAGCTACCGCTTTATAGCTCCCCATTTCGCTTAATTCCGTTAATAAATCCGTCAAAATTTCGATCCAACCTAAGGTGGTTACTTCGATTAAAATTGCTTTTTTGTTCTCAAAATGTCGAAATAAAGTTCCTTCGGCTACTTTTGCTACAGCAGCCAACTCCTTGGTAGTGGTTTTTTCGTAACCATGACGAGAAAACAAACGTAAGGCGGCTCTAATGATGCGATTGCGGGTTTCGTCGTCTGTTCCAGCTACTTTAATAGCTTCTTCCAATGGTTGAGATTTAATAAGTCCCATAATTATTTATTTTTTTGACTATAAGTTTAACTCCATTGTCTAATAAGAGAGGGAGCAATCTAACTTTAGCTTTACAGAATGTTATATTTAATTGTTTTTTTTTCAAAAATCAAGAAATCAGCTAATATTTAGAGATTAAATTCGATATTCTTACCTCAAAAAATTCAATGGTATTAAGTAAATTTAAGGCCGAATCATAGGATTCTTCCACCAGTTCATGCTGTTCTTCTGTATTATCAAATAAGCCATCATTTAATAATCCTAAAGTGCCTAATAGAGCATTAAGTCCAGCCCTAATTTCAAAAGAAATATAATTGGGCAATTTCTGGAAAGTTTGCTGGAATTCTCTTAAAATTGGTGACGATAAATTGTCTAAATTTGCTGATTCGATCTCTTGTGATTTTGCCTTGTCGGTGAATTGCATTGAATATAATTTAGCATAGTAACCATCTTTTGCTAATAATTCTTGGTGATTACCCATTTCCACGATTTCTCCCTTATTTAAAACCACAATTTGATCGGCTTTTTCAATGGTAGATAATCGGTGAGCAATTACCAAGCTGGTTCTATCTTTACAAAGTTCTTCAATTGCTTGTTGTACTAATTTTTCTGAGACAGTATCTAACGCACTGGTTGCTTCATCTAATATTAAGATATCAGGGTTTCTTAATAAGGCGCGAGCGATGGCAATTCTTTGTCTTTGACCTCCCGAAAGTAAGACTCCGCGATCGCCAATTTCGGTATCAAATCCGTGGGGTAAATCAATAATAAATTCGTAGGCATTTGCCCTTTTGGCTGCCATAATAATATCATCTTGGCTGGCATTTTCCATTCCATAAGCAATATTATAAGCGACGGAATTATTAAATAAATAAGTATCTTGACTGACAAAACCGATCGCTTTTCTTAAGGATTTTAGCTCATATTCCCTTAACTCTTTACCATCTAGGATAATTTTGCCATCTGTGGGATCATAAAATCTAGGTAATAAATCTGCTATGGTTGATTTACCTGCACCAGAAGCTCCTACTAAAGCAATGGTTTTACCTTTATTAATAGTTAATTCGATATGTTTCAAAACTTGATTTTGATTATCGGGGTAAGTAAAACTTAAATTTTTAAATTCAATTTTATCCTGTAAACCTTGATAAATTTCATGACCATTTTCCATGATCGGTTTATTGTCTTTTCGGAGTAAATCTGTGGTCATTTGTACACTGAAATCAGCATTAGCTAAACTATTACGCTGGCCATTTAAAGCATTAACAGGAGGGATTAATCTATTTAATAAAACCAAGTAAGTTAAAATAATGGCGGAAAAACTAGCCATATTTTCAGCATAAATAAATTTACCAGCTATAACGATAATAAAGATTACAAAAATACCGCTAATTTCTGTCCAAGGTCCAAGAATACTAAAGTTAATTTGACTGTCAAATTCGGCCTGTTCTCTTGTTAAAGTTAGCTGTCGCATTTTTTCATATTCTGGTTCTTCATAACTGACAGTTTTAATTAGTCTTATCCCACCTAAGACTTCAAATAAAGTATTAGCATAATCTTTCGCTGTTTGCCCAAGAATATGTCCATATTCTCGGGATTTTTTGACAAAATACTGATTAGAAAGAGCGATCAAACCAAATAAACAAACTGTAATAATAGTAAGTTGCCAAGATAAAGTAACTAAAAACCAGACAAAAACCGAAATATTAATAATATTAGAAATCATAGTAATAACCGTTCTAACTGAACTAGCAGTTTTATTGATTTCGCCACTTAAACGATTATGAAGATCGCCACTTTTATTTTTATTATGATAATCTATATCTACATTTAAAATAGTTTTAATACCTTCTAATCTTAGACTTTTAACTAAATTGCGAGAAAGTTGTCCTGAGATGATGGTATTTCCTAAATTAGCGGCATTTTTAAGGATAATTGCGAATAAAACGGCTCCAAACATGGCGAAAAATCTGGTATTTTCAGGGAAAGTATCAAAAAGTGAAATGGTTTTTTGTAAGATGGGTGGACCACCTTCAAGTAACATTTGCGATTGACCGACAAAGACTAATAAAAGAGGAATAATTAAAGCTGTACCCACGGTATTAAAAATTGCGCCGGAAAATCCTAAAATAATACTTAAAGTAATCAAGATTGGATTATCTTTAATAAATTGTATAGTGAGTTCTTTAAAGGTCATATTATTGGTTTAATAAATTATTAATAATGGGCTCTAAAATTGCTGCCATGGTATCAATACTAAAGTAATTAAGACATCTTTCTCTAGCTTCTAATCCTTTATTTTGAGCTAAGTCCCAATGCTGAAAAATATAGTCAATTGTAGTGGCAATTTCTTGAGGAGAATCAGGTTCAACCAAGAAACCAGTATCGCCTAAAATATCAGGTATATCACCAACTTTGGTCGCTAAAATTGGTTTGGCCATGGCCATTCCATCCGTTAATTTTAAAGGAAATTGGGCCTGAGTAGCGGGAGTATTTTTCTGGGGTACGACAATTATATGGGCAGCAGCGACAATTTCTGGCATTAGATTAACAGGAGATTTAGGGATTTTAATAATCCATTTACCCCATTTTTCCATTAATTTCTGATCATAATCATCATAGGGACTACCGCCAACAATGACTAATTTTAGTTTAGGTTGATTTAGTATTTCCAAAGCGGTTAAAACATCTTCTAATCCTTTATATTGACGCGGTGCACCGGGGAACATTAACACTTTATAATCGGATAAACCATATTTTATTCTACTAGCTTCTGGGTCATAATTTTCGGGATTAAATAAGTTTGTATCCTTACCATTAGGAATATAAATTCCCCCAAAACGTTGTTGTAAAAATTGAGTATGGGTTGTGATAAGATCGGCGTAAGAGGTTAACTTTTCTAACCAGGATAAATAGAGAGGATGATCTGGAAATCTTAAGGGTGCTTCTTTGGGTAAAATATCTGTAATTAACTGTTTTAAATTCGGTTTATATTGAAAATTCTCCCCTCCATACCAACTTAATTCCCAATCATCTATATCTAAAATTAAAGGTTTATTACCGATTAATTTTTTCAGAATAGCTAAACCAAAGCTAGTTGGTTTCAGTTTTACTGCATAAATAATGTCACCATCAATTTGTTGTAATAACTGTTGAGATGCACTAATTATACCTGAATAATAGGAACAAGGGACAGAAGAAACAGGAATTTCTGGGTCATACAAAGTAGGAGAATTACTATCAAAAGCTAACCCCACTATTTCAACGGAATAGCCTATTTTTTTCAAAGCATGAGCTAATAAAAAAGGTCGATTTGCTCCCCCCCATCTTCCTGCACCTTGACTGGATAAATCACTAGCGACTATGGATATTTTGAGATTATTTCCTGATAAATTCACGATGTTAATTAACCCTAATTTAATATATATTAATCAATAAATTGGATTTTTCCTTTGTACATATTATCAAAAACAAGATTTATTTGTATTCTTTCTTCTTCGGTGACTAAAAAATCGGAAAGAAACAGGGTAACTAAATCAAAATGTTCTTGACGATTTAAGTTACCTGTTTGCATAATTTGCGATACGGTATTTTCTATGCTTGGTTTAGCTTGATGTGAAAAGTTGGTCGTCATTTGCTCTCCTTTTACTATTAAAATAATACACAATTCAAGCAAATTATAGTTAATTTTTGAGGGAGAAGTTAAAAATGGAAATTCTACGCATTCCGGCCTTATCTGATAATTATATTTTTCTACTTTATGATCAGAATCAGCAAATTGCGGCCGTAGTAGATCCGGCTGAGTATGAACCGGTGGCTAAAATTTTACAGGAATTTGAGCTTAATTTAGTCGCCATTTTTAATACTCATCACCACGGTGATCATATTGGGGCAAACAATCAATTAAAGGCGGCTTTTCCTGATCTTTGTATCTATGGGGGAGCTGAAGACCGAGGTAGAATACCAGGACAAGAAAGATTTTTGCAAGATGGTGACAGGGTGGAATTTGCTGGGCGTATTGCCGAAGTCTTCTTTGTACCCGGACATACGAAGGCCCATATTGCCTATTATTTCCCACCTGCTGAGAATGAGAGTACCGGGGAGCTATTTTGTGGAGATACGTTGTTCGCGGGGGGGTGCGGCCGCTTATTTGAGGGAACTCCAGCTGATATGGTCAAATCTCTCACAAAATTAAGGAATTTGCCCGATCATACCAGAGTTTGGTGTGCCCACGAGTACACTTTGAGTAATTTAAAATTTGCTTTGACGGTAGAAGCCAATAATGAAAATTTGCAGGAAAGATATCAGGAAGTCCAACGACAAAGGAGTCAATCAATAGCCACAATTCCCTCAATTTTAGGGCTAGAAAAGCTCACAAATCCTTTTTTAAGGTGGGATACCCCCGAACTGCAAAAAGCGATGAACAGCGATGAACCTGTGCAGGTTTTTGGACGTTTACGAGGGCAAAAAGACGTGTTTTAAGGATTATTTAACTTTAGAACAAAAATAAATATCATGGTCTTTTCTAAGACCATATTTCTTAACTAAGGTATCATCTAAATCCTTAACATACTGATCTATTTTAACATTAAAACCGGCATTTTCCAGTCTATTTTTATAGTCTTGGCCGTAGATTCTAACATGATCTTGCTGCCCAAAAAAGCGCAATCTTTCTTCGGGTGAAGTAATATTTTTGTCTTCAAAAGTAGTTTCTTTAGTGGTATCCATGGGTACTTGTAAGATTGCCCATCCTCCTTGTTTAAGTACCCGATATAATTCCTGCATTGCTTTATGATCATCAGGAATATGCTCTAAAACATGATTACATAAAATAACATCAAAGGTATTATCTGGATAATTAATATCAGTAATATCCATATTTTCCATCGCCCAAGATGAGTCTAAATCTGCACTAAGATAATCTAAATTAGACAAAGATTTTAATTTTTTTTGAAACCATTTTTCAGGAGCAATATGTAAGACTTTGAGATTATCTCTAAATAAATTAGTTTTTTCTTGAAAATAAAGCCATAATAAACGGTGTCTTTCTAAACATAAACAACGAGGACATTGGGCATTTTTTCTAGTTTGCACACCAAAGGGAAGAAACTCACGAAAATGACCTCCACAACAAGGACAATTAACTTGAGTGCCGGAATACTGAAAACCACGCCAAATCAACTTGAGTTCCTGAGCATAATTTTTTGATTTTTGGCGAAATTCCCTCACCGAAGAGCGGGTTTTTGACGGAATTAAATTTTTCCAAGAAGTCATCTGCTATTTTCCTCTTAAACTAAGCTTTTCAAATAATAACTAAAATCCAATTAATAAGATCAAAGCTAATTTTTATGGTCTCTAGTCTTGCCTCGATCGCCCATTAGTCATATAATGGTAAATTTGGTAAAATGTATCAAAACAAAATTAGGAGAACAAATGGCTAAACGATTACAAGTAGTTTTAAACAAAAATGTGACTAAATTGGGCAAAAACGGAGATTTAGTGGAAGTGGCTCCTGGATACGCTCGTAATTATTTAATTCCCCAAGGTTTCGCTAATTTAGCAACTCCTGGTATTTTAAGACAAGTTGAACAAAGACGCGAGAAAGAGCGTCAGCGTTTAATTGCCATTAAACAGGAAGCAGATGCGAGAAAAACAGCTCTGGCAACTGTGGGACGTTTTGTCATTCGCAAGCAGGTAGGGGAAGGAGAAGCGATTTTTGGTACTGTTACAAGTCAAGATGTGGTTGATGTGATTAAGGAAATCACTAAGCAGGAAATTGACAGAAAAGGTGTGACTTTACCTGATATTAGTAGAACGGGATTTTACCAAGTGGAACTTAAGTTACATCCAGAAGTTATTGCTAAGGTTGAAATTCAAGTTGCTCCTCTGTAAGGTCTGGGAAAACCGTTTAATTTTGTGGAAATCCGGTGGTTTTTCGGCGATCGGATTTCTCTAGCAATTAGCTTTTAGCGCTTAGCTTTGGGCTTTTTTCTCTTATTTTTCTAGTCAGTTTATTACGATTGAAAAGATGTTTTATTCCTTAATCTTGACGTTGCAAAACTAGAAAATCCTCTTCGTCTAATTCCACAGGTGTTCCACTTAAAATTAATTCGGCAAAATTTTCATTCGGTACCATGAAACAAAGGGCATACAAACGACCTTGACCGGTATTTCTGATTTGATGAATACCTTTGGGTGGTACTAATAAGCTATCCCCCGCTGTAAAGGCAATTTCTTTGCCGTCACATTCAGCAAGTCCGTTTCCTTTAAGAATAAAAAACATTTCCACTGCAATATTATGACGATTAGGAGGGGTTTTTCCTCCGGGATCAAAGATTTCGACACAGAGGGTTAAAGAAGCGTCGGCAATTTTCGGCTCAAAAATAATCGCTAAACGATTAGTATCATCAGGACTAATCCTAAATGCTCGATAATCTTGAGGTGATTTATTGACGGGAATCATACATTTTGTCAGCATCTTTTTAAATTAAATCAATTACCCAATTATCAGTTATCAGTTATCAATTATCAGTTACCAGTTACCAGTTATTAATTAGGGTTTACTGAAAAAAGCACAAAGCCATGTCGATCAAGAATTTCAAGTTGGTGGGACTTGAATTAAGTGCAAGGATTTCAACAAATAATAGTAAAAAACCTTACATTTACGGGGATTAATCAAGATTTTTGCTCGTCAAAAGACCCGGTCAAACTATCAACTATCAACTATCAACTATCAACTCGCCCTCACCAGCCATTTATTCAGCAAACCCTAATTATCTGTTCACTGATAACTGAGGAGGGGGGGAGGAAACCTGAAACCTTTTTTTCTGGTTATGGCCTTGTTGTCATTTTTGCTGTTACAATTTGAAAAAATATTGGGAATTAATTAAAATTGAATCCTCTTTCTTTACCTTCTTTAAATATGGCTCGTCATTTTGACGTTATTGTCATTGGTGCTGGTGCGGCGGGATTATATGCGGCACTTTGTTTACCGGAACATCTACGAGTCGCTTTAATTACTAAGGATACCTTACAAACTGGGGCCAGTGATTGGGCTCAGGGCGGCATTGCGGCGGCGATCGCCCCTGATGACGCTCCTAGTCTGCATTTAGTGGATACAATGGAAGCAGGAGCGGGTCTTTGTGACTCGGAAGCGGTTAAATTTTTGGTGGAAAATGCCCCAGCGGCCATAGATTCTCTGGTCAAAATGGGAGTGGCTTTCGATCGCACTGATGGTCATTTGGCCATGACTTTGGAGGCCGCACATTCAAGGCCACGGGTACTTCATGCGGCCGATACCACGGGAAGGGCGATCGTGAGCATTCTGACGGCGAAAGTGCTAGAAAAACAGAATATTCAAGTAATACCAGGCGCTTTTGCCCTAAATTTGTGGCTAAACGCCGAAAAATCCCAAGTTAAGGGGATTAGTCTTTTATACGATAATCAAATTACCTGGATTCAAGCTGGTGCGGTAATTTTGGCAACGGGAGGTGGTGGTCAAGTGTTTGCCCAAACTACTAACCCCCAAGTTAGCACGGGGGATGGGGTGGCGATCGCCTATCGTGCGGGTGCATTGTTGCGGGATTTGGAATTTTTCCAATTCCATCCCACTGCTTTGACTAAAACAGGAGCGCCCCATTTTTTGATTAGTGAAGCTGTCAGGGGGGAAGGTGCCCATTTGATTGACTCAAAAGGTCATCGTTTTGCTTTTGATTATCACCCCAAGGGAGAATTAGCGCCAAGAGATGTGGTAAGTCGGGCAATTTTCAATCATTTATTAAAAACTGAAGTTGATCCCGCCAATGCTCGTGTTTTCTTGGATTTACGACCTATTCCCGATTCTCAAATTCGCTATCGTTTTCCTAATATTATTAAAAAATGCTCCAAATGGGGTATTGATGTATTTTCTGAGCCAATTCCGGTGACTCCTGCTGCTCATTATTGGATGGGTGGTATCGCAGTTGATACGAACAATTGTAGTTCTATTTCTGGTTTATATGCGATCGGTGAAACTGCCAGTACGGGGGTACATGGAGCGAATAGATTAGCGAGTAATTCGTTATTAGAATGTATTGTTTATGCGGCACAATTGTCTAAACTTGAGGTTAATTCTGAGGAAATTAATGAGGAGTTTGAGACTATTTCTATTGATACTAAAACTTGGGAAAAAGAGTTGGCCAAATTAAAATTGGTGCGGGAACTTTTACCAAAGTTAATGTGGAAAAGTGCGGGTATTTGTCGCTCTCAATCAGTCATGGAAGAAGGACTTTCTCAATTAGAAAAATGGCGTTTAGAATTACAAGAAACCGAGGTTAGTAAATATTTATATAAGTTACAACCGGGGCTTAATATTCAGCTAAATTCTGAGGAAAAATTAAGCTTTTATGGGGAAACTTTTAATTTATTAGATATTGCTTATTTAATTTTGAAAAGTGCTAATTTTCGTCAGGAAAGTAGGGGAGGTCATTACCGTTTAGATTACCCTGAAACTGATGTTAATTGGGAATTACATACTTTAATTAAGGGTGATCTTTTGACAAAGAGTAATTAAAAGTTTGTTGTTGTGCTTTAGCACAAGCAAAGATAGCGCTAAAGCGCAACAACGAACCTTTACTTTTAAATAATGTTAAATTGGATAAGTTTAACTAACAGGATGGAAAACGCATTAAAACTGCCTTCCCAACCTCCTACAAACCAAATTAAACCATCTCCCATGACTGGTAAATGACCGATGGGCGCATTTTCACTAAAGTTTAATTGCTCATAATTTAACCAGTTTGAACGATCATACCAACCAACGGTTTCGCCAAATTTACGCCAAATTTCTGGTTCAAAAAATTTCCTTCCTCCTAAACTTTGATAGAGTTTATTTTGGACACTAAAACCAAATTTATTATTACTAGCATTTAACCACATTTCATCTAATTTAATTAGCTCGTTTTTTGGTAATTTATATAGGTCAGTTTCACTCAAATAACCTTGCTTTTCTTGATTACCTAAACTTAACATTATTCTCGCTGTTTCTTGATCAGCTTTCCTCCATTGATGATTTTTTAACATTTCTGTTAAGGGTTGATAGTCTATGTTAAAAATTGGTTCTATTTGGGCAGGTTTTTGGGGAATATTTAGCTTAATTAGCTTAATTTCTGTCTCTGGTTTTAATATTTTTTCTAGTTGTTGCAATTTAACTAAAATTTGCTGTCTTTCTTCTTGAGCAATTTTTAATTCTGTTAATATTTCCTGTAAAATTGCCGGATTTTGGTGATTTTCATTCATAAATTTAATTACCAATAATAAATATTTAATCATACAGTATAAATAATATAGGGCTAGAAGACCGCGCCCCTACGATAACTGTTAAAATATAATTAAAATCAGTTATCGTGTTTATTTTCTAATTCTATGACTTCTGTAATTGCAGTTGAAAAACAAAAGTTAGCTAAACCCCCTTTAGAAATTCATTATTTGGGTGACAAAGCGTTGCGTGGTGATGCTAAACGCATTGCTAAAATTGATGATAATATCAGGGAATTGGCTCGCGAAATGCTACAAACTATGTATAGCGCGAATGGTATTGGTTTAGCTGCTCCCCAAGTCGGTGTGAATAAGCAACTAATTGTGATTGATACTCAACCTGATAACCCCGCCAATCCACCTTTGATTATGATTAATCCTTCTATTACCAAGTATGGTCGCGAATCGTGTTCCATGGAAGAAGGTTGTTTAAGTGTTCCTAATGTTTATATGGAAGTCAATCGTCCTGAAAAAATAGAAGTTACTTTTAAGGATGAACACGGAAAACCACGCCAAATCAAGGCCAATGACTTGTTGTCTCGTGTAATTCAACATGAAATGGACCACCTGAAAGGGGTTTTATTTGTCGATCGCGTCGAAAATGGTTTAGCTTTAACTGAGGAATTAAAAAAACAAGGTTTTTCTGTTCAAGCTGTGAAACCCATTCATTAAGGAGAGTTTGTTGATATGATCACAATGACCCCAAAAAGCGGTCTTTTATTATTGCTTTCTTGTATTGCGGCGATCGCCGCTGTTGGTTCAGTATTCGAGATTAGTTCGGGACAGCCGGAATTGGGTACAATGACAACGGGTATTATTTTAGCGGTCAGTATCCCTTTGACCATAGCATCTTTTATTGGTGCGGTGGCTGACGCTAGAAAAGCAAATCAAGAATAATTGATAATTGATAGTTGATAGTTGATAGTAAATCAATTGTCAATTGTCAATTGTTTAAGGGCAAAATGGGCGATTTCCACGGTTAAACGCGCTTTTTTGACTTCTGAAAGCTTATCCCAGTTTATCTCTTCTGTATGGGCTTTTTTACCGCTTCTGGTAGCATAAACAAAAGGACGTGCAAAGGTTTGTAAATCTTCTTCTCCCCAATTTGTTAATAAGGGTTGTACACATTTTATTAACTGTTCTATTGCGGTTAATTCTTCGCTAATAATTTTTGTAGCTTGATTAACAATCATTTGATAAAATTCTTGGGGAATTAATTGACCAAATTTTTCCCGTAAAGATGTTTCTAACTTATTATTATCAAAAGATTGCCAACAATTATCTAAGTAAGAAAAAAAATTATCTGTATTTATTTCAGTCTCAATATTAAGGGATTCTAAGTTATTAAAATAAGCTGCTGTACTTTCTACTGAAATTTCCCAAGGATAAATATTATCTTCTGTCAGAATAGTATCTAATAACTCAATTCTATATTGATCTAACTGCTTTTTCTCTGGATTTATCGGATTAATCATTACTATCTCCTTAAGATAATTCTTTTATTATTTATGTTCTTATTTTTATCTACAATCCCATTTTCTCTGATTCCGTAATTAAAAATATTTTTCCTTTTACTTCCTAAAATAGGGCTAACAGGTGGTAATATTTGCAGTGGCTAATAAACCAAAAGGCTAAATTCACCTCCCACGGGCAATTTTGCTGAAAAGATACAAAATTGTTTTTTGATTTCTGACACAATTCTTTAACTGCCTCAGTTACTTGATTAGTTTCTTTTTGCAAATCCGGAACGGACTCAGTCAGTTTGTCTTAATTTTCATTGTGCCTCCGTTGTCGGGTGAGAAAAATTCTCCTTTTTGTTGTTTTTTCGTATTTAATAATAGTACAATCATAATCTCACGCACTCGAAGCAGAGGTGCAAAGAAGTGCGCTAAGTTTATTTGTTAAGTTTTAAAAGGGCGATTTTTCAATTACTATTACTGTATAATACTAACAAGTTAAGAGAGGATTTATTTATGACTTTTTTTCAAATTTTAATCTCAGAAATTAATTTTAAAAACCCAATTACCGGGGAAAATTTAGAGAAATTAACTCAAAAAACCCAAGAATTAAAGACTACTTTTCATGATTTACAGCAGCAAAGTTTAGATACTGTTTCCCAATATAAACAGGAGATTACTAATGTTAAAAATCAAGCAACCGAATCTTTTAAAACTAATCTCACGGAAACTACTGATCATTTAACTAATCAGATTACGGTAGTTACGGAAAAAAGTAAAGCTTCTCTCAATGAAACCATCGAAAAAGCTGACACTTTAAAGCATGATTTAAGCGAAAAAATTAATCTTTCTTTAGATACTTTTCTTCATGGTTGGATTCAAGAACATCCCTTGTTAAACTGGCTTTTTACTCACCCAATTTTCGGGATAATTATTAGTTTTGTTTGTCTTTTATTAATTTTTTCCCTCTGGCAACTTATTATTGAATTACTCAAGCAAATTTTGATTTCCATTTTAAGAACACCTTGGTTAATCAGTAAATTTGTTTTCTTGAAAAAAGTTAATCAACCATTAAATAATAATTATTATAATGCACAAAATAATGTTAATATTTTAGGAAAACTAGAGGCGATCGAACGAAAACAGCAAGCGATTTTAGAACAATTATCTAATTTTAATCCAAGAAATTAAGGTTGTCTAAAGGATTAAATCCTTATTTAATCAAAATTATCTGAATAGGTTGTAAGGGTTCATTTTTAATAAGTTTTTGACAACAAATAATTGCTTCTGATAATTTATTTTCTTCTATTAATTGTTCGGCTTCTTGAAGTAAGTTAAGTTCCGTATTATTCTTTAACATTTTTTTCCTTTTTTATCTCAAATTCTATGACTGAAAATTATTGCATGATTTTATTTTCATTCTGGTAATTTAATGTTTGTAACGGTATTTGATGAATTGTCAGGAAGAGGTAAAGCCAACATTTTTGCCAAATTTCCATAATAAACCGGAGATAAAATTAGTTAAAATATGGGCAATTATAGGAATAGCTAAATTACCGGTTATTATTGCTATATAACCTAAAATACCGCCAATAATGGTGGCCCAAACTACGTAGGACCACTGATTTTCACCGCTTAAATGTAATACTCCAAATGCTAAACTAGAAACAATTAAACCAAGCATATTTAAACCGATCGCTGGTAACATAACACCGCGAAATAATAACTCTTCACTTAATCCTGGTAATAAACCCAACCAAATTATATCTGGCCACATTAAAGGTTTAATTACTAATTCTAAATAATAGTTGGCACTGCGACGATAACTAGGCCAAATTCGATAAATAATGGCACTACAAATAGTAATTCCTAGGGCAACAATTAAGCCTAAAATTAACGTTTTTAAATCTAATTGTAGAGGCAAGATTTGCACTGATCCTAATTTTTGCCAGACTTTAGCTATGATTAATAAGATTAAAGCAGTAATAGCCATTACCCCTAAAATTTGGGTACGAGTTAAGGTTTCAATTTCGTTATGATTAGGATTATTCACAGGTTTTAGAATGAGTTATTGATGGTGGTTAGAGTGGGCAATTAACCAGAGAGAGTCTCCATAAATTTTAATTTATTTTAAATGGTCCACCCTACTAATTTTAGCCGGCAAGATGCTTCCACTACAAATATTTAACAATTTTTAACGAAGTAAATTTAATGATGCAGAATTTTGGGTTAATGAATTCGGGTTGATCCCCGCACGAAAAGCTACTAAATAACCGATCGCCTCTAAATAAGATTTCACTTTAATAGCCTTAATTCCTAACATTTCAGGAGTAACATTCAGAGCAGTAGTATTTTCTTCTACCACAATAATCTTAGTATTAGAATCACTTAAACTCAATACAGCGCAACCACCACAGGCATTGGCTGGAATAATCAGAGCGTCAATTTGCTCTGACCAAATATCAGTAGAAATTGTCTTATTTCTATTAAGAATAAATTGCGGCGCACGACTTAAACCAACTAAAACACAGGGCAAAAAAGTATAACCTAATTCTTCAGCGGCCGCTCGCGGTGACAAGTCAGGATCAACTGGTAAAGGAGACAACGCTGGAGCATGGGCGCAGGGTATTTTGAAATTCCTGACAATCAAATGGGAGATGACCGCTTCAGCACCGGCTAATTGATCAATGCCCTTACCATGGCGATAATCGGCCAAAGCTTGACTTTCTGGATCATCGGGGAAGCGCGCCACCACGGCGATCGCCCCCACTTTAGCTTGGCTAATCAATTTTTCGGCGGCGCGGAGGAGACTTGCAGTATTACCAATCGTACCCCAACTAGCACCTGATGTATTTTGCAACGCCACCTGTAAAGGTGCGTCAGTAATAATATAATCGCTAATATTTAAGCCTAAAGTAGCTTTAGTGGCTTCTGCTGCTTGAATATGACGTAAAAGCAATTCCGACTCAATTCCTGCATCTAAAATCAAACCGACTCGATTTTGGGAAACCGGACGTAAACCCCAATTACCTTGGGCGAATTGGTCTAAACCGAACCCTTCCACATAAGAGATATGATCCTCTGACCAATACAATTGGGCCCCATTGAGGACATTGGGGTGGGTTATGAGGCGATCGCACACTTGACTGATAGCTCTAGCCACAGGTAAAGCATCACCAGCATAACCTCCAATGGTTGCGCCAATGCCCGTCGGTACAATCAAAACTGCGGTAAAAAGGGGTTTAGTCACGGGTGACAACAGCTTCGACGAGGACTTTTTGCTTTTCTTGGTCAACTTCGGTAATTGCCCAGCGTAGGGGTTGGCCGCTTTTTTGCAAATGGGATTCAATTGCTTGGGGAAGTTTAACGGGAGCTTCGGTTAAATCAATTTCAGCAGTAATAAAATGGGTGGTCATAATTAATAGTTGACAGTTGATAGTGGACAGTTGATAGTTAATAGTTGACAGTTGACAGTTGACAGTTGACAGTTGACAGTTGCAAAAATCCGATTTATTGAAGAAATCGGATTTTTCACCCATAACTAAGAATCAATTTAATTGTTAATTGTTCTGGATCAATTGTCAATTATTATTTGTTTAGTCCAAATTGATGTTGATAAACGATGTCTTCTTGTTCGGTGATAATTTTAAGATCAGAACGAGGATAAGCGATACATAAAAGCACATAACCTTGTGCTTGTAAATCAGGAGAAACCCCCATCCCTTCAGATTGATCTACTTGCCCACCATTGGTAATTTTAGCAGCGCAAGTGGTACAAACTCCTGCTCCACAGGAAGTAGGTAAACTTAAGCCGGCTAAATCAGCTGCGTGCAGAATGGTTTGGTCTTCTGGTACTTGTATAGTATGAGTTGTTCCTTGGTGAATAATCTCAACAGTGTAGGTATTAGTCATTGATCCGTAAATATATTTTTAGTTTAATCCTGATCTACTGTAACGGTTATTGGTAACTTAGTTATTTGACACTCTCCTCCCTGTCAAGCGCTAAACTAAGCGCGAGTTTAGCAGTCCGAGGGAGGAGATTCTTGCCTCATCGACTCTTAACTAGACTAGGAAACAGAAGTTCCCTGGCCCCCCGTCAGACCGTCTCCACAAGCATTTTTAGATACGGGGTGTCCCACCGCATTTAACCTTAAGTTTTTGTTTGAGTACAGCAATTTCAGCTAGAGTTTTACGCAAAAACCTAGGTTAGAGGTCATGTTAATTGTTCTTTGCCTAAATGTCAAGTAGTTTGTAGCTATGAATTGTTTGTATATATCGTCTGCTTTTCATCCCCCTTCTTGTCGCAGGTTAACTTGTCCGAAGAAGGGGTATTCTCAGCAGGCTTGGTAAAGATTTTTTTTGTTAAGGATTGTGATCTAGTTACTTTTTTTTCCTTGCTTTTTGTTATACAACTAAGGAAAATGATCGTTAATTATAAATGACGTTCAAAAAACTAGAGTAAAAAAGATTTAAAGATTATGGTTAGTATAGAAAAGCGTCCCCCGGGCTTAAAAACCTTAAATAATGCTAAAAATCATCGCTTATCCTGTTTATTTTTAGCCAGTGCTGTCGGTGTTTTGGGCGTAGTATCTGAAGCAAAAGCCAATCCAGTTTTAAAAAAAGGTACAAATGGAGAACAAGTACAAAAATTACAAGAAAAGTTACAAAGTTTAGGCTATTTAAACGAAAATCCCACGGGAGTTTTTAGTGCGGAAACGGAAAAAGCTGTTAAAAACTTCCAACAAGCGAAGGGATTGACCGCTGATGGTATTGTCGGGGCACAAACTCGGTCGGTTTTGTTTAATGGCTCAAACCTGAATATGGGAGCGTCTAATTCTAAATTACCTCCTTCTAATGGACCGATTCGAGTGCCTGCTGCCCCTCCTTTAGGTAATGTCCCCGGTAATATGGGAACTAATGCCGCCACTTTAAAGAATAATACTACGGTTAAGCCGGCGAATCAGAATCTGGTAGCGATGAGTAATGCTACCAGTCCCCTTAATCAAACGGTTAACTTAGGCAATACCCGCAAATCCTATTTATATTCTTCGCAAATGTTTCGTCGGGGCGATCGCCATCAAGGTGTTGCTTTATTACAACAGGAGTTACAAAAACGAGGCTTTTATCAAGGAAGTGTGGATGGTATTTATGGTAGCACGACGGAAAGGGCGGTGAGAGCATTTCAAAGAGCGAATAATTTAGCCACTGATGGTTTAGTCGGGATGCAGACTTTAGCTTATTTTGCGAGATAATTATCAATTAATGATTAGCTAATCGAGATAATTAACCCATTAGATCCAAATAATCCTTAATACAAGTGCGATATTTAGGATGACGTAATTTTTTCATGGCTTTAGATTCAATTTGTCTGACTCTTTCTCTGGATAAATCCAAAATACGGCCAATATTAGCTAAAGAATGACATTTGCCATCAGTTAAACCAAAACGTAGGCCAATAACACTTTGTTCTCGTTTAGTAAGTTCTGCTAACATTTTATGCAGGTCATTTTGTAAAGCTTCACGAATTAAAAGAGTTTCGGGAGTTTCCAAATTTGTTTCTAATAAATCGATCAATTCAGTATCTTTTTCATGACCGACTTTCAGATCCAAGGAAATAGACAGAGGTACTTTCTGGAACATTTCCCTGATTTCTGAAGTGGTCATGTTTAATTCTTGGCCAATTTCCTCTAAACTAGCAGTTC
This sequence comes from Synechococcales cyanobacterium S06, assembly GCA_011391125.1. GTDB lineage: Bacteria > Cyanobacteriota > Cyanobacteriia > Cyanobacteriales > JAABRE01 > JAABRE01. The sequence continues at coordinate 38,226 of JAABRE010000014.1, read as the reverse complement.
GACCTTTAGTTTGCGACAATTCCCGTTGCACTTTTTTGATTTTATTGAGTTTTTCCGTGATATGAACCGGAAGGCGAATGGTGCGACTTGAAGTGGCGATCGCCCTAGTCATACCTTGACGAATCCACCAGTAAGCGTAGGTAGAAAACCGATAACCCTTAGTGGGATCGAATTTTTCCACTGCTCTTTCTAAACCAAGAGTTCCTTCTTGAATCAAATCTAATAATTCTAAACCGCGATTTTGGTACTTTTTGGCGACGGAAACCACCAACCGAAGATTAGCTTTAATCATGTCGTGTTTAGCTTGCAGTCCTTTTTTTTCAATGGTTTCGAGTTCTTCCACGGTGAAAGTAGTTAAATTTGCCCATTGGATTTTTCCCTTCATCAAACTGTCTTTAAGTTCAGCTACCTCGATCCCTAGAACTTTAGCCCAACGTTGCCAACTGGGACAATGACCGAGATTCGCAGTTAATTGGTTACGAATTGTCAATAATTCTTGATATTTTTGCAAAATGAGATCGCCATTTTTGGCTTCCTGTTCACAAATTGTCCGCAATTTAAGATAAGCTTGGATTTTTTTAGCTTCAGAAACTTCCTGATCGGGAGTATATAAAGGAATGCGACCAATTTCGCGCAAATAGGCCTTAACTAAATCCGTATTTAAACGGCCTTTGTCGGGAGAAAAAATTTCTCCGGGAACATTTGTTTCTTCAAAAGGGGCAATTTCTGCGTCAAAAGGGCCTAAAGGATGAGAAGTCGATGGTTTTATATAAAAATCAGACATAACTTTTGTTTATGAATAAATATTTATAATTGTGACTACACCTCCTTTAAAAAAGATTCCTGAAAAAAATTTGAACTTAGAAAATGTCACAAATTGTTGAAATTTCCAAAGCAATAAATTCAACTAATCTAATAACTGCTCTTCACGAAAAGAATTGAGAAGTCAAACTTCTCAATTTATTGAGAGGATTGACTTGGGAATAATTTTTTCATTTTTATTAATCAAAGAGGGAGGCTTTTAACTCAATTTTCTTGGGAAAATTTCGAGTAAAGTAGTAAAACTTGTCATAATTATTTTTTATGCCACAATAAGATTAAAATCAATTATTTATCAAAACATCATGTTAGCCAGAGTTTGGAGTGCGTCAATATTAGGTATCGATGCTGTAAAAGTCGGCATTGAAGTGGATGTCGCTGGGGGCTTGCCGAAAACCATCATTGTTGGGTTGCCGGATACGGCAGTACAGGAGTCGAGAGAAAGAGTCAAAGCAGCCTTAAAAAATGCCGGTTTTGCCTTCCCTCTGCGGACTATTTTGATTAATTTAACACCAGCCGACTTACGCAAAGAAGGACCAAGCTTTGATTTACCCATTAGTGTCGGCATTTTAGCCGCATCTGAACAGGTGAATACTGACCTTTTAGGGGACCACCTATTTTTAGGAGAAGTCTCCTTAGACGGTGCATTAAGACCGGTTTCAGGGGTGTTGCCGATCGCCGCCGCTGCCCAAAAACTAGGCATTCGGAGCTTAGTAGTTCCCAAAGACAACGCCAACGAAGCGGCAGTTGTCAAAGGAATCTCTGTTTATGGATTTGAATCTCTCGGAGAAGTTGCGGACTTTTTGAATCAACCCCACAACTATAGCGCAACGGAATTTAAGCTAGAAGAAAACTTGGAGCATTCTGCCCTGACACATCTTGACTTAAAAGAAGTAAAAGGGCAAAATCATGCACGTCGCGCCTTAGAAATTGCCGCAGCCGGGGGCCATAATTTAATTTTCGTGGGACCACCCGGAAGCGGCAAAACCATGTTAGCAAGGCGATTACCGAGCATTTTACCGCCCTTGAATTTTAGTGAAGCGTTGGAAGTTTCCCAAATTCACTCCGTCGCTGGTTTATTGAAAAACCAAGGGCATTTAATCACCGAGCGCCCTTTTAGAAGTCCTCATCATTCGGCCAGTGGACCATCCTTAGTGGGAGGAGGAAGTTTTCCCCGACCGGGGGAAATTTCCCTAGCTCATCAAGGTATCCTTTTTTTAGACGAATTAACCGAATTTAAACGCACCGTTTTAGAATATTTGCGCCAACCCCTCGAAGATGGTTACGTCACCATTTCTCGGACACGCCAATCCGTACTATTTCCGGCCCAATTTACCCTTGTGGCAAGTACCAACCCTTGTCCCTGCGGTTATTATGGCGATACCCTGCAACAATGCACCTGTAGCCCTCGCCAACGAGAACAATATTGGGCTAAATTATCAGGTCCCCTGCTCGATCGCATTGACTTACAAGTCGCCGTCAACCGCTTAAAACCAGAAGAAATGACCAAGCAAAGTACAGGGGAGGACTCGAAAAACGTGCGAGAACGGGTTAAAAATGCCCGTGACAAGGCTTCTCAACGTTTTCAGGGCGAAAAAATCGTTCGCTGCAATGCCCAGATGCAAACCAGGCATTTGCGCAGTCATTGCGATTTGGATCAAGCTAGTAATAATTTATTGGAAAGTGCGATCAAAAGATTGGGTCTTTCAGCTAGGGCGATGGATCGTATCCTCAAGGTAGCACGGACCATTGCAGATTTAGCGGAGTCAGATAATTTGCAAATTCAGCACTTGGCCGAAGCAATCCAATATCGGACCATTGACAGGATGAGTTAGTTAATTCTCCATGGAGCTAAGTAGGTGGTTAAAATAGACATCTTGCGAAACTATTAAATTAGCTTTGTAGTTGGATTTTAGTCCTCAAATAATTTGTTTGAAAAACGATTAATTCTGTTAATAAAAACTTTTTTTTGGCAATAAATTACAACTACGAACTCAGTTTTGCAAGACATCTAATTAGGGTTTGCTGAATAAATGGCTGGTGAGGGCGAGTTGATAGTTGATAGTTGATAGTTGATAGTTTGACCGGGTCTTTTGACGAGCAAAAATCTTGATTAATCCCCGTAAATGTAAGGTTTTTTACTATTATTTGTTGCAATCCTTGCACTTAATTCAAGTCCCACCAAATTGAAAGTCTTGATCTACATAGCTTTCAGCTTTTTTCCGTAAACCCTAATTATCAGTAAAAATGAAAAATTATCATTTAACTTCGCAATTTAGATAGAGAGCGCTAAAGCGCAACAACGAACTATTTTTTATGATACTTGCTTTGATGATTACTTACTTAGTTAAGGGCAATTATTTAAAATTATTGCTGATATTTTGCCAATAATTCTGGTAAATAATCATAACCATCAACTCCAATTAGGGCGATAATTTGCGATCGCCCTTGTTTTAAAGCTACCTCAAATAACTCCGCTTCTTTACCTTTTAAAACAGTTAATAAACCAGCAGGTTGTCGCCATTCATTTGCGCCAATTTGCTCTAAAAGATACATTCCTAAACCAGCATAAATAACAGTTTCTGGTAACAAAGAAATACTATAATAAGCTTCACCTAAATAGCTTAAATTAAGTCCTTGCAAATATAAATCACCGGAAAATTGGGCCGATTTCCAACCCTCAGTTAAATATTTAATCGTAGTTTGAGGTTGTTCTAAAATAAGATAAGCAATACCTAAACTAGAGTAACAAAGAGCCTTACTTTGATTATCTTCTAAACGTATTGATAAAGCTAAACCTTGCTCTAAATAATTAATGGCTGACTCATAAATTTCTGGTTCAATACTATCTTTTTCGCGAGCGGAAAATACCTCACTATAACCTAAATTTACTAAGGCATTTGCCTCACCTAATTTATCACCAGTTTGACGAGCTAAAATTAAGGCTCTTTGACTATAATTAATCGCTTCAGCATAATTTTTTTGAGCGACAAAAATACGGGATAAATGATTAAAATTAGCAATTTCACAGAGTTTATCTTCAGCACTACGGGCAATTTTCAAAGCATCTTCATGGAAAGAAATCGCCTTTTCATATTGTCCTAAAGTGCGTTCAGAATAACCCAATAAGGTTAAAATTCGCGCTTTTTCTTGGGTCTTTTCTGCTTTTTTTAAAGGTGTATCTAAATAGGCTAAAGTATTTTTTAAATATGCTCCCGAAAAGGAGGCAAAAATACCACCATAAAGGGGAAAATCTGGGCGTTGAGCAAACGTTCGCAAAATTTGTAACATTATTTGAAAACAGCTATTAGCCAATATTTGATAATTAGTTAGATTAAAACATTGAGATAACTGACTCCAAATTCCAGCAAAGGTAAGAAAGGTGGAAATAGATAATTGCTTTCCTATTTTTACATTATAAGGTTGCTGATCAAACCAGGCTACTAATCCTCTTTGTAAATACTGAAAAATAATAGCTAATTCTACCCAACTACTGACATCTTTACCATAAGTTTCTAATGGTAATTGACTTAAAGATTGATTACTGGCAATGGTTTTAAAAAGCTGTTGAACTAAAGGATTATCTACCTGTTTTGACCATAATATCCAAGGTCCTTTTGATTCCGCAATTCCCCCGAATCCTAAAGGATTATTATTTTGTTCATAAATCCAACTAATTAAATAAGGTTCAATTTTTTGCCAAGATTCTATACCTCTAGTAATACCATTAGTTAGTTGACGTAATTCTTGGGCTAAAGTCAAATTTGATTGTATTTCTAATTCTTGTTTAAGGGATTTAACTAATTGTTGTATTTGTTCTAAGGTTAATATTTTAGCTTGATTCTGGTCAATTATTTTCAATAAGGTTATTAAACGTTCTTCAGATTCTGCATCAATAATTTCTTGAGTTGATGATGTTATTACCGCTGAAATTTGCTGGTCTTTTAAATAGCGTTCCCATTCTCCCTTAATTGTCTGTAACGCCCTCAAAATACGAGTTGCTTTGAGTTTAGTTTCTAATTGAGATTCAGTTACATTGATATTTTCATCTAAACATAATTCAAAAATTTCTCCCGTACTAAGACTGACTTCTTCTGTTAACATTCGGTAAACTTGTTCTTTGGAACGAATTTTCCCTTCTAAAGAAATATTTACGATAGTATCAATTAGGTTTAAATAGCGATCGTGTAATGACATTAGACCTCTGGTAAAATTAATTATATTTGAGAATTTTTCGATTTTAATTTATTAAATTCAATTCCTATTATAAATCAGAATTGACCGATAAATTAAGTTAAGAATTTATTTACTTTCTACTATAGCTTTCAGTTGCTTTACAATTTGTTCAGACCGAATGTTTCTCCCTTCTGGTAATAAGTGATATTAGATATCAGCAAATAATTGGTGACTATCTTGTAAATTAAAGTAAGGATAAAATTAATTTTCTATCCTTATTTTCCACTTCTTTTTTAAAGGGTTTACAAGTTTTAAACTAACATCTTATCGCATAAATCATGCCAATAGTTTTGCTTTTAGGACGACGAGAAAAAATTGTAAAATTAGCTTTAGTTAGATATTCTACTAATTGATCTGGTCCTTTTTCGTGCCATTCCATAATAATTATTTTGAAACGACTAAGAAGATTAGCTTTTTCCAAAGATTCCAAAATCTCATATTCAGAACCTTCACAATCAATTTTTCCCATGAATTCCACCTCTGGATATTCACTAAAAATTGGGTTTAAAACCTCGGTAGCTGATTTCAGCAAAATCTGGGCAGTTTCTAAGGATTTTTCTTTATTTGTAGCCAAATTACTTGGTAATCCTTTAACACCAATACTGGCTTTCATCTCATAATCATATTCTACATTTATGGTCTCTTCTTTCCCACTAATTCCATAGTTAAAAGGATGAATTTTATCGGTAAGTTTAGGATTTAAACTAAAATTATTTAACGCTTCTTCATAAGTTTTTTGAAAAGGTTCAAAAGAATATACTCCTTTCACATTATCTCTGAGGGAAAAATATAAACTGGCCCATCCTGTATTCATCCCAATATCAATAACTACCAAGGATTGATCGTAAATAAAGTTATAAACTCCTTGGATAAATATTTCATGAATAATTTCCAAATCTTGTTCACATTTAATGATCGCTTTAATTCCATCTAAATTAATAACTAATTCTTGGTTTTCATTGGTTTCAAAATTAGTATTAAAGTCTCTCTTTAATAGTTCGGCTAATCTAACATTGGTCTCTTTTAGTAAAAAATGATACGGTTTTTGCTCTTGAGAAAGCAAAAAATTAAACGGTTTGATTAAGATTTTTTTGGTATTTTTGTCATAATCTAATTTATGAAAACTCAGATCAGCTTCTAAAATTTTTTCAGACCAAAACCTATCAGGAATACGACGATATATTTGAAATTGTTTTAAGAATTGTTGTAATTTATCGAGCTTTTGTACTAACATCTGTTTAAGTTCCTTTGATGAATGATTTGTTATTTTTATAGGTTAGCATTTATTTGGGTTCACAAACAAAAATGCTCCTTTGTGATTATTTTGGCGAACTATTAGGGATTTATTTTTTGAAGTATAGGTTGTAATTCCTTAATTATTTCTTGAGATCTAATCAGTCTCCCTTCTGGTTTGAGATGATAATGAGTATCAGCAAATAAATTAGAATCTGTCCAAATATTTAAAGTTTCTTGATCATAAATTAAAGGAGCAATTTTGGCAAGTTGCTCAGCAGTTTTTTGGACATTTTCCTTAGTTTTTTCATCATTACTACCATAAATAATCGGTAAAGATAAAATCAAAGTTCCGCCTTTTGCTTCCACATCTTGTTTAAATTTAGCAATACTTTTTAAAGAGTATTCTGATACAGGTTGATCCACTGTCATGGGCCACCATTTACTCTTTCTCACCCAAGTTTTTGTTGGCTCTCCCCTTTCGGTAATAGGATCAGAAAAGTATTCATCAAAATATCCTTTTGTCGCTAAATCTACCCCTGATTTTACTAAAGGTTTTAAACCGGGTATTCCTAACATCCAAATGTTTTCAAAAAACTCTTTTGGCGAAAGTTTTACTAAGTTTAAATGATTAGTTGCTAAAGCAAGTTGAAAAGAAATTGTCCCAATTCCATCGTCATCTAAAAGTAGTAAATATTCGGGAATTAATAAGACAAGATCACCTTTTTTTATTTGTTCCAAAGCTAAAGGAAGAATCACATCTAAACCTAGCTTACCATCTAAACCCATATTAAACACAGGAAAGCCAAGTTTTTCCTCCATATATTCAGAATTAGGAGTATAATGAACACCAGAACCTCCAACGAAAATTAATCGTTTTTCGGCTTGAATATTAGCAGCTAAAGCTACTTTATTATTATAGGTTTTTCGATGCCAACCAATCAGCCCGCCGAAATAAACATTATAAACAAAACCGGATGACCACGCTACACTAATACTAATTAACCAAGGAAGTAATTTGACTGGTTTCATACTGATAATTAAAACTCAAAATAAATAAATTTGGAAGTTTCATTAGAAGCTAACAGAAATACTAAGCCTAAAAGGAAAGGAGATATTTTTGGGTTAAGCAATAATTCATATTCAAATTTCCCCTTCCATACTGCCATAAATTCTAACAATAAAGTGCCGATTGATAAGCCTAAAATTATTAATAAAGCTGCTATTTCATTAATACTATAGGAACTTACAAAATCAGTTAAATTTGTAAGAGAATAATGCCAAGGTAGGGCAATGGTTTTCAACTTAGTTAAAAGTCTCCCCGTGTTACTTTCCATAAAGAATAAACAGCCGAAAACTACTGAACCAAAAGTTAAACCCCAACTAATAAATTCTGATTGTTTGAAATATTTACCTACTAATCTTTGAAAAGGTCTTCCTAGATAGCGTAATACTAACAATAAACTACCGTGATATGCACCCCAAATAATAAAATTCCAGGCTGCTCCATGCCAAAAACCTGATAGGGTAAAGGTAATAAATAAAAATGTGGGTGCTAATTGTTTTTGTGAGCCCATTAATGGTATAAAAACATAATCCCTAAACCATGTACTTAAGGTAATGTGCCATCTGCGCCAAAATTCATTAATACTTTGGGAAGTATAGGGAGCTAAAAAATTCACCGTTAATCTTATCCCTAGAATTTTACCTAAACCCATTGCGACAAAACTGTAACCAGCAAAATCAAAATAAATTCTTAAAGTAAACAGAAAAGCAAAAAACCAAATTACCCAAGGATTACCGCTTTCTTCTAACTTAATATAAGGGGAAATATTATCTGCTAATACAAATTTCATAAACATTCCCAAAGATATCCAACGAAAACCCTCCTCAAAATTTTCCACCGTAAATTTAAACCTAAAATTGGTAATCTGCGGTAATAAATCTATGCGTCTTTCGATGGGACCAGCGACAATTTGCGGGAAAAAGGCGATGAAATTGACGTAATCTAGGAAAGCAATCGGTTTCTTTTTTCTTAGATTAAGGGAATCAACGACAAAAGATATCATTTGAAAAGTATAAAAAGAAACTCCCGGAGGAATCTTATTACTAACAGGAATAATAAAATTTGTTTGCCAGTTTTCTGGTATCGAAAAAACTAAGCCAATTACATTTTCTACTGAAAATATCAAGTATTTAAAATACGCTAAAATTGCCACATCAAAAATAATAATAATTGTGGCAATTAATTTGGCTTGCGCTCCTTCTTTTTTGAGCATATATTGCACCATTAAATAGTTAACAATTAACTCAAATATAAAGACTAAAAAACTAGAAGGACTGGCCTTATAAAACAGAATTAATGATAAGGAAATAATCCCAATTGTATCAAAAACACCTCGCCAAAGATTAAGTTTGTTGGCAAGGAAACGAACGCTAAAAAAGGGAATACAAAATAGGATTAATATCCACCAAAAAGAAAAATCTGAGTAATTCAAGGCCTTATTTCTATGATTTAATAATATTTAAAAATTCATCTTCCCTCTCCTCTAGGAAGAGGGAGTGAGGGAATTACCGACCCATTAAACGACCAAATAAACCTGTTTTTTCTTTACCAGCTGCAACTGGTTCGGGGGTTTTTGCTGCGGGTTTACTATCAGTTTTATCCCCATTTATAGCACCTGATAAATCAAAATTTTCGGCTAAATATTGGGAGGATTTTTCGATGGTTGGATAGTCCCAAAATAGGGTTGAAGGTAATTCTAGATCTAGCCAGTCTTCTAAATCACCAACCATGGTGACAGCATCAATGGAATCTAAACCATAACGGGTTAACGGTTCAATAATATTGATAGTTTCGGACTCTAAAGAAAGTTGTTCCGCTAATTTATTAATCAGCCAATTTTGGACGGTTTCTAACTGGGAATTGGATTGGGTCACTGTCATGTTTTTGCTCCTTTTAGGGGTTAATTTTTGCTAATTGAAAAGGTACAATTGAAAACATTTTCTCATCTTGGTATAGTTTAACCATTTCTTGAGTAAGATTGCTTTCATAAAGTTCAGAAATTGTATAAGGTAAAGGTTTAAAAGTGCGTAAAAGCCGATGTAAAGCTAATACTAACCATTCACCTTGGGCGAAAAAGTCCCCTAAATTTTGACGATTATAAAGCCACATAAATAAACAACTTGTAGCAGTATGTAAAGTGCAGTATTTTTTCGCAATTTCAAACATTTCTGGGGATTGATTGTGACCATATTCAAAGCTAGATTTTGCGATCAATTGATCATGTTCATTTAACTCGGTTAACACCATATTACCCAAATTAATTACATGATTTAATACCTCTGGATTAATTTCAGAATTATTTTTTAATTCCTCTAATTTGTGTAAGGCAATTTCTAAACCTTGTAACACATCATCAGCACCTCGACCAAATAAGGCTAACTTTTCAGGAGCAAAAGTTGGTAATGTTTGATCTAAACTAAAAATAGTTTGTAAACGATCTTCAATACTGTTAAGAATTTGCTCATTTCTTTTGCCACGATATTTAGTTAATTGGCGGAATTGTAGGATTAAAGCGTGTAAATTAACCACGGTACTTCCATCAAACACACTAACAATAGCATTATCTCTCAATATTTTTTGAAAAATGCCAAAATCATGTTCTTCGCGGAAATAATAACGCGCTCCTAACACCGCAGAAATATCATTAACCATCCTTTCTAATTGAACAGTAACAAAATATTTAACCACTGCGGACCAAACACTAAATTGTTCGGGCACGACATGAAAACCCCGAGCTGATGAAATCGTTTCACAATCACAAATTAACAAATCTAAAAAAGCGTCACTTAAAACCTTTCTTGGTTGCGGAAGATCAAAGACATTCTTATCATAAAGTCGGCGATTAATGGCAAATTTTAAAGTGGTTCTTAAGGCCGTATCTGCTGTTCCATGGGAAAAACCTGAGCATAAAGTACGGGTAATTTGAAACCCTTTCAGGGCAATTTCTAACCCTTCTCCTTCTTTTCCAATTAACATGGAATCCGGGACAAAACAATCCTTAAACCCAATACCACTCATGTCAGAAGCGCGGATTCCATGGGTTAAAATCTTAGGCAAATTATAGTAATTATTGCCATCAATCTTACTTTTTTCTACCATAAATAAGGACAAACATCTTGCACCACCTTCGCTATTTGTTTTCGCCAAAATGTAAGCAACCCCGGAAATTGTCGCTCGATTAATTGGCCATTTTTCGCCATTTAAAAGATAACCACCTTCAACTTTAGTCGCTGTTAAATCACCACCAACTAAGTCTGCTCCATGCTCTTTTTCAGAGTAACCTAAACACATTGCTCCATTTTCTTCCCTCATGTAATGGGATAAAATGCGTTTTTGTTCGTCATTTCCCGCCATCCAAGTTAAAAAGGACCAAAACATGGTGGTAAAAGCGATTCCTGTGGTTAAATCCCTTCTCGTTAATACCCTGACAAATGCGACAAAGTCCTCAAAGGAAGTAAATTTTCCGCCGCAATTTTCAGGTATATAATAATGTTGGTATTTCTGGTTATAAAGCCAAGCAACTTCCTCGTGGGGAAACTGCTCGCTTTCGTCGATTTCAATTACTCTTTGATAGGATAGGATACTGTTAGGAATTTCTGGATTTCCTAAGTCTTTTTCGACGGTTTCTGCTAGGTTATATTGGAGTAATTTTTTCATAATATAAAATTGGATTTCTAATTATTTGTAGTTTAGTTGTCGAGGCGATCGCCCTAAACAAACTCTCAAGAATTGACAATTTTAGTGCGCAACGAGCGCAACTACGAACCGGATTTCTAAACTCCTGTTTTTACTTGTTGTTCTAGGTTTTCGACTTGTTGTTCGAGGTTTTTATATTTCAAACTTTGTTTGATGTTTTCACACCAGTCATCGTGGGCATCGATTTTTCCCGCCAAAAAATTAGCTTGAATCGCACGACGCTGAATTTTTCCGCTGGCCGTTTTTAAGATTGTCCCCGGTTTAGCCAACACGATCGCATAGACCTGCAATTCGTGCTCTTCGGCGATTTCTTGGCGAATATCAGCAATAAGTTTCTCCGTGTCTAGGTTTTCGGCTTTTCTCTCGATTTCTTGGACGATTACGAGTCTTTCCTCTTCGTCAATTTCGACGGAAAAAGCAGCGCCATAGTCGGAACGCAAGGCTGGGTCTAGGTTTTGGACACTCCACTCTAAATCCTGGGGATAGTGATTACTTCCTCTAACAATGATTAAATCTTTAATTCTACCATTGATATACAATTCATTTTCCCGCAAAAAGCCCAAGTCTCCTGTCCTTAAAAACGGTCCCTCTCCCGTATCTTTAAGATAAGCGCGGAAGGTTTTGTCGGTTTCTTCGGCACGTTGCCAATAGCCTTGGGCGACACTTTGGTCTTTAACCCAAACTTCGCCCACTTCGCTGTCTGTACAACGGGTTAAGGTGTCAGGATGCACAATGGCCACTTCGGTTTCGCAGACTAATTGACCACAACTAGGAATAATTTTAACCCCTTCTTCTTGGTCAGGAGCGGCGATGACGACGTGATCCTGTTCTAAACTGGCGCTTTTCACGGCGCAAAATACGGGTTTTGTACCCTTGGGTTTATTGGAAACCAACAAGGTGTATTCCGCCAATCCGTAAGCTGGTGCAAAGGTGGTCCACTGAAAACCAGTCGGAGCGAATTTGTCAGCAAATTCTAACATTACCCTGGGATTGATGGGTTCTGCCGCATTGCCGGCTGCTTCCCAATGACTTAAATCTAAGTCACTAATTTGCTTGTCTTTAATTTTTCTGACGCATAAATCGTAGGCAAAATTAGGCGCTTGGGAGTGGGAAATCCCATATTTAGTAATATTAATTAACCACTGTAAAGGGCGTTTAATAAAGGCAAATGGTGACATTAAATAGCAAGGGTGGCCGTTGTAAAGGGGAACCATAATTCCTTCCACTAAGCCATAATCGTGAAAATAGGGCATCCAGGTTAGAGTGACGCTTTTTTCGTTGTAACCGCCGGCACGTTGCAAGTATCGACAATGGTGGATCAAGTTATGGTGGGTCAACATTACGCCTTTGGGGGTGGCTGTCGAACCTGACGTATATTGCAAGTAGGCCAAAGTATCCTGAGAAATCTGGGGATTTTGCCATTTTTCGGCTAAATTTAAGTCGATTTTTTCCGTGTCAATCCACCTCATTTGGGCAAATTCAGGAAATTCCGCTTCCACATTGGCGACTAATTCCAAAATTGAGCCATTGGTTAAAACTAGGGATGCTTGGGCATCTTTGACTATTGCCCTCAAGCGCGGCAACGTGCGTTTTAATCTTCCCGATTCCGGAGGTGGCACTGGGATGGCGATTACACCAGCATATAAACAAGCGCAAAAAGCCGCAACTACTTCTAACCCTTGGGGATACAGCAGTAAAGCTCTTTCCCCTTTTACTTGACTTTCTTGTAAAGTGGCGGCGATCGCCTTAGCTTGACGTTGTAAGTCAGCGTAGGTTAAAGGGGCTGACTCCTTTTTACCATCAATCAAAAAAGTGTAAGCGTGTTGATGGGGTTGAGTTTCGGCTCTCAATTGCAATAAATCAATCAGTGTATTAACTTGAATAGGAGCAAGCATCGTAAAAAAATAACTAAATTAGCCACATTTTAACCATAACTGCCCCAAAAAGAACGCAACTTTACCAAAAAAATACAATTGACATCTGGTAAAAATTAAAGATGGATCGTCTCAAACCAATGATAGCCGTTTCAATGTGAATAAAACATCATTTAAAATAACGGGTACGGCTAGAACTTGCGACCGACAGCTTAGAATGGGAAAAACGACAAAATTTTTTCCTTATTCAATCCTCATTGATTCATCGAGAGGTCAAACTTATTATTTATTACTTATTAGTTCGTGAAAATGGTGGGTTACGCTGCGAATCAAAAGTTATTGGTTTTTCATCAAAATTAATCTCGCTGCTAACCCACCCTACACTTTACTAGGTGATTAATTAATAATTATTAATTGAGTTTCTCTAATTCTAAAGTCAAGGCCATGATGGCTTTTTGATATTCAATGATGAAATTATCTAACAGAGGTTCAGCTTGAGAAATATCACCACTACGGCCAATTAATTCTAATTCTTTGCACAATAAAGAGAAAGTTTTTGCTCCTAAAGAAGCACTACTAGATTTAAGAGTGTGAGCTGCTCTTTGTAATAAAAGAGCGTCTGATTTTTCGATGGATTCTTGGATAGATTGTACTAATTTAGCGGCATCTTCTAAATAGGAATTAATTAATTCAATTAATAATTCATTATCACCATCGGCCACAATAGTGATTAATTCATCCCAAGCTGCTTGATCTAAAATATTAGGAGCAATAATCTGATTATCTGTCATTTTTTCTTGCTGATTTTGAGGCGTTTTTTTAAGGGGATAAATAGTGGATTCGCACTGATATAAAGCACTAATTAACTCTTTAATATGAATAGGTTTACTAATATAATCATCCATACCAGATTGTAAACAAATTTCTCGATCGCCTTGCATTGCATTAGCCGTCATTGCAATAATGCGGGGACAATTTTCCGGTGAATATAGTTGTTTAATTTTCTTAGTGGCAGTTAAACCATCCATTTCTGGCATTTGTACATCCATTAAAATTACATGATAAAATTGACGTTCCAAAGAATCAAGAACTTCTAAACCATTAGCGGCAATATCTGCCCGATAGCCCAAACGTTTTAAAATATTAAGAGCCACTTTTTGATTAACGACATTATCTTCAGCTAAGAGAATTTTTAAAGGTAATTTAGTGGCCATTTCTGAGTCATAATTAGTCTCAGCTAAGGGATAATTAATCTGAGGTATGGGCGACTTTTCAAAAATATTAACTAAAACATTATAAAGATAAGATTGTTTAATTGGCTTATTCAAATAAGCAGCCCAATCGATTTCATTAGCTTGATTCAATTCAGTTTTACCAAGAGAAGTTAACATAACTAAAGGTAAATTTTTCCCATAATCAGCTTGACGAATTTGATGAGCTAACATAACTCCGTCCATTTCTGGCATTTGCATATCAAGAATGGCCAAATCAAAAGTTTTTCCCTTTTTTAAAATATTTAAAGCCTCCTTTCCTGAAGTTACAGCTAAAGGAATCATGCCAAAAGATTGAGTTTGCATCGTTAAAACTTGACGATTGGTCATATTATCATCAACTATTAATAATTCTTTATCTTTCAAGAAATTATCATTATTCTTCTGATCTAATAAACAGGAATAATAGACAGGATTAGTAACAATGGTAAAATAAAAAGTAGAACCAATTGGCCTCGGTTCAAAAGTCCAATTAACCGGAACATTGCCACCAACAAAGCCCCCACTTTCTACCCACATTTGACCTTCCATTAAATCGGTTAATTTTTGACTAATTACTAACCCCAATCCGGTGCCTCCGTAAATTCTAGTGGTGGAAGAATCGACTTGACTAAAAGCTTTAAATAGTCGATGCATACGTTGAGGTGCAATACCAATACCGCTATCACGAACAGCAAATTGTATTAAACACAAAGGTAAATTATCACCCTCAATAATAGTTGAATCCGCTGATACAACCACTTCACCAGAATTAGTAAATTTAATCGCATTACCGAGAAGATTAACCAAAATTTGTCTTAATCTTGTCACATCTCCCATAATTAATTCAGGAGTATTAGGAGTCATTAAATAAGCCAATTCAATATTTTTATCCCGAGCTTTAGATGCGAGTAAATCTAAAGATTCTTCAATACAAATGCGAAGGTTAAAAGGTTGTTCTTCTAACTCTAAATTACCAGATTCAATTTTAGAAAAATCAAGAATATCATTAATAATTGTTAATAAACTATCGCCGCTATTTCTAATAATTTCCACAAAATCTCGTTGTTGTCTCGTCAAATTTGTATCTAAAAGTAAGCCAGTCATTCCGATCACAGCATTCATGGGAGTACGAATTTCATGACTCATAGTGGCGAGAAATTCACTCTTACTAAGATTAGCAGATTCTGCTTCTTCTTTAGTAATTTGTAGTTGTTCTTCGGCTAATTTTCTGTCAGTAATATCCGAATTTGTACCAACTAAACGATAGGGTTTTCCTTCCTGATCATAAATACATTTGGCCTTAGCTGCAATCCAAATATAATCACCATTTTTATGTTTAAGACGATGGCTATTTTCATAAAGTGGTGTTTTACCTTCGAGATGATTATTAATAGCTTTAATAGTCTGTTCTAAATCATCTGGATGCACATTATCTATCCAACTTAAAATATGATTAGGTAAAGGGGAATCTTCATAACCTAAAATTCGCATCCATGACGGAGAAAAATAAACCTCATTGGTGTTTAAATGCCAATCCCAAATGCCATCATTTGTACCGGAAACCGCTAAATCATAACGTTCCTTTTTTTCAATTAATATGTGCTGAATTTGTTCCCTTTCTTTAATTTCTTCCTCTAATTCTTGATTTAATTCTAACAATTCTTGGGTTCTTTCTTCTACGATTGTTTCGAGGTTATTATTAACTTGTTTAATTTCTTGAAATTTCTCATTAAGTGCGAGAAGCATTAATTGAAAATTATAACTCAAGGTTTCAATTTCTTTAATATCACTATCTGGTAAATCCGTGGCAATTAAATTATTTTCTAATTTCTCTGGTAAATTAGTTGTTAAAGAAGCCAGAATTAATAGCGGTTTAACTAATTTTGTACTTAAAATAATGGCTGAAATTAAGGCTAAAATTGTAATTAATAGCATTAAAGCTAAACTTTTAATATATAATCTTTCAATATAATCTATATAAGGACTAGTAGGCAGTTCAACGACTAAAGTCCAAGGAATATCTGAGGATACCGCAATTTGTTTAACATGAAAAGATTTCCGCCAACGTACCATAATTGGCATACCTTTAGCAATCGGTAAAGATTGATAAATATTATCATCAAGATGCTGGATTTCCCGCTCTTTGTCTGGTAGGAATAAATTCTGATTTTTGGTGTCTAAATCTGTACTGGTAATAACTTTATTTTGTCGATCAATTAAAGTTATTTTTAATTGTCTTTTTCGGGAACTATCCTTAAATACTTGGTTAATTTCTTTTAAATCTAAAGAACCATAAGTAACTCCTTGAAAGCTATTATTCTTAATAATAGGAATCATAATTCCCAGATGGGGAAAAGGATAAGCTTGATCAATATGAACATCAGTAATCAGGGGATTTAAAATAGTTTTAGCTAGTTTAAATTCTGGTTGATCAGCTATATTTAAACGAAGCATTGGTTGCCCTTTTTCATTAAGATTGGGTTCGGCACTAATAATCTTACCATTAACATCAGTAACATACATTTTCAAAAAATCCGGCGAAGCTTTTTTGATTAACTCGGTGCTATTTTGTAAAGTGGCAAGAGTCGTAGTTTCCGAAGCAATTTTATTTAATTGATTAACAGCATAGAAATGTTGATTATACCATAGGTTAAGATTAGCTGACAGGGGTTGAGCGATGGAATTTAACTCAATATTTATTTGACTTTTGATGGTATTCATAATTTGATTACCATTTAAAATGGTAATAATTAAAGCAGGAATAAAGACAAAACTAACTAATAAGTTAAAAATAGTTTGCTGTAAAGATAACTTGTTTTTATATTTGTTATTTTTCAACCATTTATAGACAGGTAAATAATTAATTATTAAACTGGCTAACAAAGCATTAAATATACCATTAACGGATTGTTTTAAAGCAATTAATAATGTCCCATTAGGTGGTACTTCTAAAAGTAAACCATAAAATAATAAGACCAAAGGAATCCCAATTAAAAGCCAATAAAAGCCAGCCCAAAAAACTATATTTTCTTGTTTTTTATAATATAATTGCCAAGCAATAAATACAGATTCTAAGGTATAAATAATAATGGCAAATGGATGTCCCCAAAGTTGATAAGTATAAACGGAAGCAATAAAACCGACAATTGTACCAGGAATAATACCGTAATAATAGATAGTTAAAAAGACAAAGATACTACCAAAAAGGAAATCTACCCCAAAAAAGACAGAGAGATGATAATAATTTCCCAAATATCCCAACAAAGTTAGAATAATTAACGGTATAAATTTTTGATCTGAAAAATTAAACTGATTCATTCATTTATTTTACCATTGATACTTGATCAATTCGTGAGCAAGATGCTCACACTTCCTAATTGTTAATTGTTATAGCACTTATAAAATTTATGAGGAATCTTCTTCCCCCTCTTCCTTTGGTTGGGGGTAAGGGATGTTTCTCCTTTAATCTGAAAATGCTATAATTGTCAATTATCAACTATTTCTGTGCCATTTTGTTACACCACCGGATTGATCAATTAAATTGATTCCTTGGGACTGTAATTCATTGCGAATACGATCAGCTTCCGCAAAATTTTTCGCTTTTTTAGCCTCACTTCTTCGGCTAATTAAAGTCTCAATTGCTTCATCTGTTAACCCGTTATTACTAATCTTAACTTCCTGGTCAATTTTGGCTTCAAAACCTAAAACTTCTGCTAATTTTACCAAAGTTTGCCATTGTTTTTGTAACTCATTACTTAAAGTTTCTGTTTTCCCTTGATGTACTAAAATATTGCCTTCCTTGATTAAATTTTTCGCTACCTCAAATAAAACTGCTAAACCACCACTAAAATTAAAGTCTTCATCCACCACTTTTTCAAATTCTAAGGCAATATTTTTATCGAAATTTAACTCCTTATCCCAGTTTAATTTTGCGCCATATTGCTGGCCAAATAA
Source organism: Synechococcales cyanobacterium S06 (assembly GCA_011391125.1). Taxonomy (GTDB): domain Bacteria; phylum Cyanobacteriota; class Cyanobacteriia; order Cyanobacteriales; family JAABRE01; genus JAABRE01. The sequence continues at coordinate 20,095 of JAABRE010000014.1, read as the reverse complement.
TAAGCCTTGTCGCAGGGTATGCCAACCATTGGTGGCAGCCTGCAATGCTTCGTCGGTAAAGTCAATGGGTTTGCGATAATGTGCCTGCAAAATAAATAATCTAACTGCTTCGGGTTCAAATTTCGCCAATAAATCGCGAATAGTGGTAAAATTGCCCAAAGATTTGGACATTTTTTCGCCTCCCACCTTCACCATCCCATTATGTAACCAATAATTGGCCAGAGGTTTCCCTGTCACTGCTTCCGATTGGGCAATTTCATTTTCATGGTGGGGAAAAATCAAGTCACTGCCTCCGACGTGAAAATCAATGGTCTCCCCCAATCTCTCGCGTACCATGGCGGAACATTCAATGTGCCAACCAGGCCTCCCTGCTCCCCAATTTGACTCCCAAGACGGTTCACCGGGTTTTGACGCTTTCCACAAAGCAAAATCAAAGGGATATTTTTTCTTGGCTGCTTCTGGGTCTTCCACTTCAACTCTGCCACTGGCCCCCACTTGCAAATCCTCTAATTTGCGCCCAGAAAGCTTACCATAATCCGGAAAATTACGGACGGAATAGTAAACATCCCCCTCGCTGGGATAAGCAAAGCCTTTTTGCTCCAACTCATAAACCAAACGTTTAATCCCGTCTAAGCTATGTGTAGCGCGAGGATAAGCGTCTGCTTTTTTTACCCCCAAATTTGCCATATCTTCAAAATAAGCGGCAATAAAACGCTCAGAAACTGCCTCCATGGTGGTATTTTCCTGACGGGCGCGGTTCAGGATTTTGTCATCAATATCAGTAAAATTTTGGATATAATTAACTTGATAACCCCGCCATTGTAGGTAACTTCTGACAACATCCCAAATTAAACAAGTTCTCGCATGACCAATATGACAATAATCATAAACAGTCATTCCGCAACAATACATTCTGATTTTGTCAGTTTCAATAGGAGAAAAGGCTTCTTTTTGACGACTTAAGGTGTTATAAACAGTGATTGACATATAAATATCTATAAATTGGGAAAGATTGATAATCTTAACAATACTACAAAAAGAGTATTAATTCAGGTAATTACCGATTAAGAAACAATTATGACACAAGCTAGAATCACAGTAATCAGTTATAGTAATTCCAAATAAAAATTAAACAAAAGTTTTTAGTTTGTTGTTGGACTTTAGTCCTAAGAAGCGCTAAAGCGCAACTACGAACCTATTTTTCAACTGTTTTAATCTTAATTGGAATCACTATAACTGATCATAGTTACGTTAACCCCTACACCTTGCTTTTCTGGTCAGTTTTGGTTCATCCAGTAAATAGCTATAATTTGGTTAAAAATATTTAAAGATTTATGAGAAAAAAATTTATTGTATATTTATTAATCCCCATTATCGCTATCGTTTGCTGGTTTAAGATTTTACCCTTTGATTTTGCTCACAGTGCTTCTAATGATCCCCAACTCATTCATATTCTTGATCGTCTCACTTTCGGTCAAACTCAGGGATCTATTGACTTAGTCAAGTCACAGGGAATCAAAAATTATATTGCTAGTCAATTGGCATACCAATCAATCAAGGAATCGCCAGAATTAAGCACTAAATTAAGGGAATTTTCCACTTTCAAGGAAACCCCTGCGGCCATTTATCGCGAATATGAACGTCTCAACTTCAAGGAAAATAAACAGGATAAAAAAGAAACAGTCATCGCGCGTGAATATCGTAACAAAATGAGAGATCAGGCCATTGAAGCTCATTTAGTCAGGGCGATCGCCAGTAAAAAACAACTTCAGGAAGTGCTGACTAACTTTTGGTTTAATCACTTCAATGTTTTTGTCAGAAAGAACAGAATGACCCAAATGTGGATTGGCAATTACGAGGAACAAGCCATTCGACCCTATACTATGGGTAAATTTCGTGATTTATTAGGAGCTGTCGCTCGCCATCCAGCCATGTTAGAGTATCTTGATAACTGGCGCAATACCGATCCGAATAGCCCCGAAGCGAAAGGACAATTTAAAGGTATTAATGAAAATTATGCCCGGGAATTACTAGAATTACACACCCTCGGAGTTGACGGAGGTTATGGTCAGGAGGATGTGGTAAATCTTGCTCATATCCTCACTGGTTGGGGAGTTTCTCCTAACGGTAAGCAAGGAGATGGTACTGGTTTCTATTTCAACCCCAAACGCCATGATTTTAGTGACAAAGTGCTATTGGGGCAAACTATCAAGGGTAGTGGAGCTGACGAGGTGGAGCAAGCTCTTGATTTACTAGCTCGTCATCCGAGTACAGCTCGTCATCTCAGTTATAAATTAGCACAATATTTTGTCAACGATGAACCTCCAGTCAGCCTAGTGAAAAACCTGGCTCAAAAATTTTCCCAAACCGATGGCAATCTCAAAGCAGTTTTAGAAACCCTTTTTCAAAGTCCAGAATTTCTCAACTCTCAATTTTACGACAGTAAATTTAAAACTCCCTACGAATATGTGGTTTCCTTAGTGCGAGCTGTGGGGATCAATAATGTTAATATACGCCAAGTCTCAGGTACTATTGCTCAGATGGGAATGCCCATTTTTGGTTGTAGCACTCCCGATGGTTACAAAAACACCAGAGAAGCTTGGTTGAGTCCAGATGCAATGATGCGTCGTGTCAGTTTAGCGACAGCTTTTAGTCGAGGTTCTTTCAACCAAAAACAGGCCGTTAATGCCAATCAATTAAGCCAAACCTTGGGCGATAATTTTTCCCCTCATACTCAATCTGTTCTTAATAGCAGTCCTCCCAACCTACAAGCAAGTTTAATGTTGGGTAGTCCAGAAATGATGAATCGTTAATTAAGAGGTCACATGAAACGTAGAAAACTTATCCAATCTCTTGCCTTGCTTACTGGATCAATAATAATACCCGTTGGTTTAAATGGCTGGGTAGCTAGGGCTGTTACTCCAAGCAACACCCAGAAAAAATTGATCGTTATTTTCCTTCGTGGTGCTGTAGATGGTTTAAATATCGTTGTTCCCTATCAGGAGTCAAGTTACTACACTGCTCGTCCCACCATTGCTTTACCCTCTCCGGGTAAAGAAGGGGGTGTTCTCAAGCTCAATGAAAAATTCGGACTGCATCCCGCTTTAGCCGAATTAATGCCATTATGGCAGCAGCGTAGTCTCGCGTTTGTTCACGCAGTTGGTTCTCCTGATCATACTCGGTCCCATTTCGACGCTCAAGAATATATGGAAACGGGAACACCAGGAGTAAAAACCACTACCACGGGTTGGATGAATCGACTTTTAGGTATTGTAAATCAAGATAACCCGGTACAGGCCGTCAATTTAGGAACGACTACGCCAAGAATTCTTGTTGGTTCAAATCCGGTGGCTAATTTGCCCATCGGGAAGGCCGCTAATCGCCATTTGGCTATTGATGAACTTCCCGTAAATACGGCATTCGATCGCCTTTACACAGGTAAAGATGACCTGAGTATGAGCTACAAAGAAGGACAACAGGCCCGAGAAATCCTGCTCCAAGAACTAGATCAGGAGATGAACATGGCCAACCAAGGAGCTCCTTCTCCGGTTAACTTTGCCACGGATGCGCAAAATTTGGCTAAATTAATGGTGGGGGATGCCAAAACCCAGTTAGGTTTTATGTCTGTGGGTGGTTGGGATACTCATATAAACGAAAATAATCTGTTAAATCGCAATTTGAAACCCCTAGGAGAGGGATTAAGCGCTCTGGTCAAGGGATTGGGTTCTACCTACAAAGATACCGCCATTGTGGTGATGTCGGAATTTGGGCGCACTGTACGGGAAAATGGTAATTTAGGGACAGATCATGGTCATGGAAACGTGATCTGGCTTTTAGGTGGTGGTATTCAAGGTGGTAAGGTTTATGGAGACTGGCCAGGATTAGAAGAAGGGGATTTATTTCAAGGACGTGACTTAAATATCACCACTGATTTTCGCGATGTGTTGCTGTCCCTTTTATCAACGCACTTTCGGTCAAGTTCGGCCAATCTTGCCCAAATATTCCCCAATTACAGTACCAAGGAACAAATTAAATTCTGGGGCTAAAAAACAGACTTTTTGACATAACATAAGGTCAGATACTTTAAACATGGTAAAAATGGATGAAAACCAGTTTTTAAACTGTTTTGTAGAGAGGATTGCTACCTCGATTTAAAAATACAGCAATGCCCTATTTGGGCTTTCATCGTAATTAAGACAGAGAATAAGTAATAATAGTTTAATCAGACGTTTATTTTAAAATTTTCCCTATTCTATGACCACAACACAAACTCCGGTTCACAATTCAGAAACCCTTGATACGGTGAAACATGGCCTACCAGTGACAATTATTACAGGTTTCCTTGGTAGTGGTAAAACTACCCTTTTAAATCATATTTTAACCAACCAACAAGGTGTAAAAACTGCGGTTTTGGTGAATGAATTTGGCGAAATTGGCATTGACAATGAACTGATTATTAAAACTGATGACTCCATGGTGGAGTTAAATAATGGTTGTATTTGTTGTACGATTAACGATGATTTAGTTAATGCGGTTTATAAAGTATTAGAAAGAGAAGATAAGATCGATTACTTAGTAGTTGAAACTACTGGATTAGCTGATCCTCTTCCCGTTGCTTTAACTTTTTTAGGCACAGAATTAAGGGACTTAACCCGTTTAGATTCCATCGTTACCATGGTTGACTGTGCTAATTTTAGCCTCGATTTATTTAATAGTGAAGCTGCGAATAGTCAGATTGCGTATGGTGATATTATCGTTTTAAATAAGACTGATTTAGTCGATGAAGCGGACGTTGATGCTTTAGAAATTAGAATTAGGGACCTGAAAAAAGGATCGCGAATTTTACGCACAACTAAATCAGAAGTTCCTTTACCTTTAATTTTAAGTGTCGGTTTATTTGAGTCTGATAAATATTTTGATAGTCACGAATCACACCATGACCACCATGAACATCATGACCATGACCATGACTGTCACGATCCCCATTGTACTGATGAACATCACCACCACCATCACCATGAGCACTCCAACCACTTAGAAAATGATGGGTTTACCTCGGTTTCTTTCCAGTGCGATCGCCCCTTGAATATTCGAAAATTTCAATATTTTCTGGACAACCAAATTTCTGACAATGTATTTCGGGCAAAAGGGATTATGTGGTTTGACGAAAGTCCCTCCCGTCATGTCTTCCATTTAAGTGGTAAACGTTTCACCATCGAAGATGAGGAGTGGAATGGTAGAGAAAAGAAAAATCAATTAGTTTTAATCGGTCAAAATTTAGATCACGAAAAACTATTACAACAACTAGAAAAATGTGTGTGTCTTCCTTCAGATAATCGGGGTAAAGGATTCGGAAAATAGTTAATAGTTAATAGTTAATAGTTGATAGTTGATAGTTGATAGTTGATAGTTAATAGTTGATCTAGCGGTTGTCAAGTGGATAAACCACAAATGTAACCTTAAATCCATTGCTAAATAATGGTTTTAAAAAAGCGGGTAGCTAATAGCTGATAACTAACCGCTATAACTAAAATAACTGTCAATTCTCAACTATCCACTGTTAACTAAAACAATTGTTAATTGTCAATTATTAATCGTGGCAACTACGGCGAATTTGGGTAATTTGATCGGCTATATTTAAGATAGATTCTGGCATTTCTGGACCAGTAAGAATTAAATCTACATGAGTCGGACGCTTTTGAATCAGATTAATTACCTCAGTTTCAGGAATTAAACCATAATTAATTGCTAAACTTAATTCCTCTAAAATAATCAGAGAATAACGCCCTTCTAAAACGACTTTTTGCGTATGTTCCCATAACAAGTTTAAAGCTTGTATTTCAGCAGGTTCTAACTGGGAATTATACACAGAACGGGGTAAATTACATCTTAACCAATCTAAATTTTCGCCTAATTGTACGGGTTGATTCGGACCCTGGTTAATTCCACCTTTAAGAAACTGTACCACTAACACGGGTGTACCATGACCTGCGCAAATTAAAGCTTGGACCATGACATCGGTATAAAAATTACGCTGAGTGCTCGTAAATACTTGTATCATTCCCTCAATTTTGTGGGGTTTTGAAGACAAGGAAGTGTCCAGAGTCGTTGTTAGCTGTGCAATCATATAATCTAAATTTGTCGGGATTGGGTATTAAACCACAACACCAATATATACAATATATAGTGTAGTTATTCGATTATAGCTCGAATTAAACACTAAATATAGATGAAACTTTAAGATTCATTAATGATATATTTACTCAAATAACCCAGATTCGTTCTGCTGGAAAGTTAAAATTTTATTAAATTTTTAAAGTTGAGGATTACGTTCATGAAATTGATTATTTTAGGTGGACCAGAGGCCGGTAAAGCTACACAATCGGATTTATTGGCCGAACATCTTCAGATTACCAAAATTGCCACGGGGGATATTTTGCGGGAGGCGATCGCCACCCAATCTTTTTTAGGTCTCAAAGCTCAGGATTTTGTCGCCAAGGGAGATTTTGTGCCTGATGAAATATTAATCGAATTTATGCGGGAACGTCTTCTGAAACCGGATTTAAGCAAGGGTTGGCTTTTGCAGGGTTATCCTCGAAGGGCTTTTCAAGCGGAGGAGTTGGATTTTTTACTCGAAGAAGTAAATCAACGTCTGAATTGGGCGATTTATTTGGAGGTTAAAGAGTCAGTGATGATCAGGCGATCTCAATCCCGCAATCGAGAGGATGATCAAGCCGACATTATTAAACGTAAAATTGAGATGTTTGAAGAGCGTACGATTCCCATTTTAGAATACTACGATCGCCGTCACAAACTATTAACAATTAACGGAGAAAATACACCAGAAAAAATATTAGAAGAAATTGTAAATCAACTTTCATTAACCATGGACAAGGATAATTAATAATTATTAATAATTATTGAAACTGAAATAATCAAGCCCTTGATTATACCAAATCAAAAACTCAGCTTGAATTTCAGTTTCATAATTAAGGTAGGGTAGCCAAGATTCATCAGCAACCCACATTTTAGCTTGTTATTCACTGTTAATTAGTAATACACTATAATTTAAGATGACTGGTTATAAAAGTTTTTACCATGACTAAAACAGCAGAAAACTTCAAAAGAGAACTTGCTCAACTTCCTGTGCAAGATCGCGCCGAATTAGCTTATTTTCTCATCCATTCCCTAGATGAAGATGTAGATGACAATATTTTCTCGGTCTGGGAGCAGGAATTAACCCAAAGATTAGCAGAAATTCAGGAAGGATTTGCTAATAGTGAATCAGCAGATCAAGTATTATCAGAATTGAGAGCGAAATATTCATGAAATCTATTGTTATTCATAGTGAAGCCAAACGAGAGCTTGACAAGGCCATGGAATATTATGAAAAGCAAAAGAGAGGATTAGGACTAGATTTGCTCTCTGAAATTGAACAAGTTCTCGAAAAGATTAAAATTAATCCGAATCTAGGCAAATCTTATACAATTAAAAGCTTACGTTACTGTGTAATTCGCCGTTTTCCCTACCTCATTTTTTATACAGAATTAGAAGCTTTTATCTGGGTTGTGGCGATCGCCCATGGAAAACGTCGGCCAAATTATTGGCAAAAGCGCAACTTAGAATAATGACTAAAATTAAGGTGGGCAATTAATTAAATTTTTAGCTATCGTAACTCAAATATAAGCCAATTGCCCACCCTAGATAACTAACGCGAATTACCCGCAATTCTTGGTAATTTTCTGGGGATTTATTATCAGAGAATTTGATACCATTACTGTTAACATTACTATCCTTTAACCAAGTAAAATGAGTCCTAATATTTTCTGCTTGACAATACTTAAATTGTATTGATAGAATAGATTTTTATATTTGTAAATATTATTTAGTTTTGACTAAAATATAAAAATCTTAATCATCTATACTAATTAAAATTTGTAAAATGACAGCAACGACTCAATTTAATTTATTTTCTTGGCAAAATAACTTAAAAGAATTACCAGATACACAACCTAAAGTTATCAGTCTTTTTAGTGGTTGTGGAGGTTTTGATTATGGCTTTAATAAAGCTGGTTATGAAATTGTATTTGCTAATGATATTGAATCATCAGTAGAAAAGACTTATAAATATAATCTTGGTGATATTTTGATTAAAGATATTCAGGAAATAGATAAAAAAAGTTTACCAGAAGGTGATATTATTTTGGCTGGAATACCTTGCCAACCTTTTTCTAGTGCGGGGAATCGAAATTCAACCCATGATGATCGAGGTGTTTTGTTTGGACAAGTAATAGAAATTTTAAAGTTAAAAAAGCCTAAAATTGTTATCTTTGAAAATGTGAGAGGTTTTTTATCTGCTAAAGATGAAAATGGTTTAACAATGCCTGAGAGAATAACTTTAGAGCTAAAAAATGTAGGTTATAATTTATCCTATAAATTACTTAATGCGGCCGATTATGAAGTACCTCAAAATAGATATAGGGTTTTTTTAGTCGGAGTTCGTGATGATTTAACTTCTCCTTTTATCTTTCCTGAACCTCTCTTAGATCAAGAAGAATTAGTAATAAAAAAAGTTATCGAAAAACCATTACCAGAAGATGAAGAAATAGAAATGTGGAATTTATCACCACAATCATTACATTTAACAAAATTTATCCCCGAAGGAGGTTCTTGGAAAGATATTCCCTATCAGGAATTACCAGAAAGATTGAAAAAAATGAGAAATAATATTAAGGAATATCGATCGCCCAATTTTTATCGTCGATTTTCTCTTCAGGAAATAATGGGAACTATTACAGCAGCAGCTACTCCAGAAAATTCAGGAATTATTCATCCGTTAGAAAATAGACGTTATTCTGTCCGTGAAATAGCAAGATTTCAGTCTTTTCCTGATCATTTTAAATTTTTGGGTTGTTCGGTTATGCAAAAGTATAAAATGATTGGGAATGCAGTACCTTCTCAGTTAGCTTTTCATTTAGCTAAAAGTATTAAATTACAATATTTTTCTTAAAGAATTATGTCTTATTTTGCTAAAGAAACAATTTTTCAAGTGATTACGAACTTAGCAAATGTTAAATATATTGCTGGGAAAAAAGGTAATATTGATACATTGCCAATTTATCTCTTTTTATCAAAATTAGGGATTAGTTCAAGTAAGTGGATAACCCATTCAGAATTGTATCAAGATCAAGAATTAGGAAAATTAAGTATTTATGAATTGGGAGGAATGTTTGATCTCGAAAATGAAATAGGAAACTCTAATTGGTGTCTTTTTTTAACTCGATTTTCTGACAAAAATAAACAATTTTATAATCCTAAAACTAATTTTAATAGCATTTTTTCCCGTGTTAAAGATACTATTGATAATAGTATTAGTGATCATCTTTTAGAAAAAGGGAAAGATAAAACTTATCGTTTAAAAAGTACATCTATAAGAACTAGATTAGAAATGTATGACCAGAAATTTTCTTTATCAGCATTAATTATTTGGTTATATAGATGTCATTCTTTAGAAAATTTTACTAATTTTGACGATTTAAAAGAATATTTTTATCAAGACTATAAGTTAAATTATAATCAAGTTAAACAATTATTTGATGTTCAAGATTCAATTAAGATAAAATTTAGTGAACAAAAAATTAAAGCTCAAGAATCTAGAGAATATTTAGAAATAGATAATTTAGTTGATCTTGATTATCAGCAGTCAAATTCTGACTTAACTACTAAATTTTCTATCTTATTTTCATCAGAAAAAACTTATTTAAACAAATATATGATGCTTACAGAAAATAAACTTTGGCATTTACTGAATAAATATAAACAACTAATTTTAACAGGAGTACCGGGTACAGGAAAATCATTTATAATTGATAGAATATCTGAAAAATATAATAATATTCTTAAAGTTCAATTTCACCAAAATTATACTTATCAAGAGTTTATTTATGGTAAAACCATTGAAAATAATAGTATAAAATACGTTCCAGGTGTGTTAATTAAATTTTTGCAAAATGTAGATACAAATAGCAACCAAAATAAAAAATATTTACTGGTTATAGATGAAATAAATAGAGGTAATATCAGCGCAATTTTTGGTGAATTATTATATGTTTTAGATAGGGATAAAAGCATTGATATTAGTTTAAGTGATGATGATAATGAAAAATTCACAATTCAATTACCTCCTAATTTACATATTATTGGTACGATGAATTCTGCTGATAGAAGTATTGCTCTAGTAGATTTTGCGGTAAGAAGACGTTTTATTTTTGTAGAAATGCAACCCGATTATCAATTAATTGATCGTTTATCTTCTTTTAATTGTTTATCTTTCCAATCTTTAGGAAAATCATTTTCAATCTTCCATTTTTGCAAGGGTTTCTGACACCATCTGGTCAAAAAATCTGGCAATCCTTGGGGATATTCTAACCCTAATTTTAAATAGGTTAAACTAAATCTTGAATAATTATAGTATAACCTCCCTCAGTTTCGGGATAAAAAGTAATCGGATAATTAAGGTTTAAATAATCTGGTAAAGTTGTTAATTTATCTTGAGTTTTCATCAGTCCATTGCTCCAATTTTAGATAAATTTTAAGGTGGGCAATTAATTAAATTTTAAGCTATCGTAACTCAAATATGAGCCAATTGCCCACCCTACAAAACTATACAACTGGTTTACATATTGACATCAAAAAAAAAGATTTCTATTTAAGTTATAATCTAGTTAGTAAAATAATCTGAGTAAAATTATGAAGACATGGCAATTACAAGACCTAAAAAATAAGTTTAATGAAGTAGTAGAAAACGCAATTCAAAACGGTCCACAAATAGTCATAAAAAATAGTACAGAAACAGTAGTTATACTGTCTATAAATGACTATCAAAAATTAACTAAACCTAAAAATGGATTGGTCGAGTTTTTTCAAAAATCGCCCTTATATGGAGTGGAATTAGACTTAGAAAGAGAAGACGATTTTGGTAGGGAGGTTGAGTTTTGACTTTTTTATTAGATACTTGTGTAATTTCAGAATTAACTAAAATAAAACCAAATTCTCAAGTTATTAATTGGATAAATTCCTGTTCAGAAGAGACCCTATTTTTATCAGCCATAACTATTGGTGAAATCCAAAAAGGAATATCTAAATTACCTGATTCTCAAAAGAGAAATACACTTAATAAGTGGTTAAATCAAGAGCTAATTCCCCGTTTTCAAACAAGAATATTAAATATTGATATTGATATAGCTTTAACATGGGGCGAAATTATAGCAACTACTGAAAAACAAGGAAATAAAATGCCGGCTATTGATAGTTTAATTGTAGCGACAGCTATTATTTATCATAAGACTTTAGTTACTAGAAATATTAAAGACATGAAAAATAGCGCTGTAAAAATATATAATCCTTGGGAATAAACAAGTTTTAAAAAATAATTGACGGTCAATAATTTACGAAAAACTATCAACCGCCAATTATCAATTAACATTAATTAAATTGCGTTTGCACCGGCAACAACTTCAAGAAGTTCTTGGGTAATCGCAGCTTGACGCGCCTTATTGTAAGATAAAGTCAGAGATTTCATCAAATCAGAAGCGTTGTCACTAGCGTTGTTCATGGCAGTCATCCGAGCTGCCAATTCACTAGCTGCGGCTTCCTGTAAAGCCCTCAACAATTGATTATTCAGGTACAGTGGCAAAAGTGCATCTAAAATTTGCGCTGGGTCCTGTTCAAAAATCATATCTTGGGGAAGACTAGCCACCTCATTAGCAACTTTTTCCCGTTCAACTTGAAACTGGCCGCCTTTAGTTGTTAAGCGGAAAATTTCATCATCTTGAGGCTCTAAACCTTGGGTTGTCAAAGGTAACAAAGTTTGAATAACCGGTTTAGAACTAATCAAAGAGAGGAACTTACTGTAAATTAACTCAACCCGATCCACTGTTTCCGAGAGGAACAAAGAGAGTAATTCATCAGCAATTTCCCCTGCTTCAGCAGCCGAAGGAATTTGCTCTAAACCAGTATAATTTTTGTCAATCGGTTCATTACGACGCTCAAAATACTGGGTTGCTTTACGGCCAACGATTACAAACTTATAATCTAAACCTTCAGCTTTCAATTCCTTGGCACGTTGTTCAGCGCGACGGATCACGTTGGCATTATAACCACCGCATAAACCACGATCGCCCGAAACGACCAATAATCCGACACATTTAACCTCTCTCTGTTTGAGGAGAGGAAGGTCTGCTTCCTCAAACTTTAAGCGATTTTGCAGGCCATAAAGGACTTGTGCCAAAGTATCAGCAAAAGGGCGAGTAGCATTTACTTGTTCTTGGGCGCGACGTACTTTGGCCGCTGCCACAAGACGCATCGCTTCGGTAATTTTTTTGGTATTTTTTACCGATTCAATGCGATCGCGAATATCCTTAAGATTAGCCATCTGTTGTAAATCTCAATTACTATAAATTAGGCAGGCAAGATGCCTGCCCCACAGTGGAAGTAGGCATCTTGCCTGCTTGGTCTGATTAGGCCGAGAAACTTTGTTTGGTTTCAGCAATAGCTTCTTTGAGGAGGCTTTCAGCTTCGTCAGTTAATTTTTTCTCAGAAGCCAAAATTTCGCCATATTTAGCCTTGCTGGTTTTGAGATAGGTCAATAAACTAGCCACGAAAGCCGTTACTTTAAGGACAGGAATTTCGTCTAAAAAGCCATTTAAGCCGGCATAAACAACAGCAACCTGTTCACCCACAGATAAAGGCGAATTTTGGGGCTGCTTAAGAATTTGGCGCAAACGTTGACCACGAGCTAATTGTGCTTGGGTCGCAGCGTCTAAATCAGAAGCAAACTGAGAGAAAGCTTCCAATTCAGCAAACTGAGCCAATTCCAATTTCAATTTACCAGCAACTTGTTTCATCGCTTTAGTTTGAGCCGCAGAACCAACCCTAGATACAGAAATACCTGCGTTGATGGCTGGACGGAAACCAGCGTTGAACAAGTCAGTGGATAAGAAGATTTGACCGTCAGTAATGGAAATTACGTTGGTAGGAATATAGGCAGAAACGTCACCCGCTTGGGTCTCAATGATGGGTAAAGCCGTCATACTACCGCCACCTAAAGCATCACTCAATTTAGCGGCACGTTCCAATAAACGGGAGTGAAGATAGAAAACGTCGCCGGGGTAAGCTTCACGACCGGGTGGACGACGGAGTAAGAGAGACATCTGACGGTATGCTTGTGCTTGTTTGGACAAGTCATCATAAATGATCAGAGTTGCTTTACCTTGATACATGAAGTATTCTGCCAATGCTGCACCGGTATAAGGAGCGAGATATTGGAGAGTAGCAGGATCGTTAGCATTTGCCGCTACCACGATGGTGTAATCCATTGCGCCTTTTTCTTCCAAAGTACCCACTACTTGGGCAACAGTGGAAGCTTTTTGACCAATAGCGACATAAACGCAAATGACATCTTCACCTTTTTGGTTAATGATGGTGTCAACAGCGACCGCAGTTTTACCAGTTTGTCTGTCACCAATAATCAACTCACGTTGACCACGACCTACGGGAATCATCGCGTCAATCGCGGTAATACCAGTTTGCATGGGTTCGTGAACGGAACGACGAGCGATAATACCGGGGGCCATAAATTCAATTAAACGGCTCTCAGTGGAAGCCATTTCGCCTTTACCATCAATGGGACGGGCTAAAGCGTCAACGACACGACCGACTGTTGCGTCTCCCACCGGGATGGAAGCAATTTTGCCGGTTGCTTTTACGCTGCTACCTTCTTGGATTTGACGGCCATCACCCATTAATACTGCACCAACGTTATCTTGTTCTAAGTTCAGTGCAATACCGATGGTTCCATCTTCAAATTCTAGCAGTTCGCCGGACATAGCTTGTTCTAAGCCATAGATCCGAGCAATTCCGTCACCTACTTGGAGTACAGTACCAACATTAGAAATCTGTACGTCTTGATCATAAGATTCGATTTGCTGACGAATAATATTGCTAATTTCGTCTGGTCTGATGCTGATCATATCTGTTGTTTATGTTTGCTTAGTTGTTTTTTTTAACGGTTACTCATCAAATTGATGCTAAGACGGCGCAATTGCCCTCTTAAACTAGCATCTAAGACCTGATCACCTACTTTGACAATTACGCCACCGATTAAACTAGGGTCAATTTTGGTACTGATTTCAACGGAAGCAGCTCCAGTCATGGTTTTCACTTTCTCGGCGATCGCATTTTTCTGCTCGTCACTAAGTTCCGAAGCAGAAGTTACATCGGCCAAGACCGCATTTCTCAGTTTGCGCAATAATTCCAGATATTTCTGGGCAATTGCTGACAAAAAGATAATGCGGCGGCGATCAACCAAGAACAGTAAAAAGTTTACCAGCAAAGGATTTACTCCCTCACCAGCAATCTGTCTAATGATGGCTTTTTTATCTTGAGGTTTCAGGAGAGGATTAGCTAAAAAAGCTTCAAAATCCTTGGATTCTCCCAATAACCATAAAAATCCCTTTAACTCGTCGCCAAAATGGTCTTCTAAACCATTCGCTTGGGCGATCGACATTAAAGCTTCGGCGTAAGGATCACCAACTCCGGCACTAATTAAATTACTTGCCATTACTTACCTCCTAGCTGGGCGATCGAGTGATCAATTAATCTTGTTTGGGTCGAACCATCAAGACGTTGCTTAAGTTCCGACTCTACTCGCTCCAGCGCTAATACAGCAATGCGTTGTTTTAATTCCGCCATCACCTTAGCCTGTTCAGAATCTAATTCCTTACCAGCAGCCTCTTTGAGTTTTTCCAGCTCTTTAGCTCCTTGAGCTTTAATCGCTTCAGCAGCACGAGTTGCATCAACCTGAGCCTCGGCCTTAATTTTCTCAGCTTTGGCCTTAGCTTGGGCTAAATTTTGGTTTGCTTGTTCTAAAGCTTTAGCAGCAATAGAGGCGCGGGTTTCGGCATCCTTAATTTCCTCTTCAATTCTGCCTTTTCTGTCATTGAGGATGTTGCCTACGAGTTTACTACCATAAACAACTACCAAGCCAAGAATAATTGATAGGTTAATTAAGTTAGTTTCAAATATGTTTAAGTTCAAACCTAGGCCACCGTGAGATGACGCTAAGTATGAGAAAATCCCCATGATAGCCACCCTGCTAAAAATTTGATGTTATGATGGCAGGCCCGATGCCCACCTTGTTAGATTGGTCAGGAAAACAAGCTTATGGGCGGCGGAGAATAGTTGTTTTATTATTTAACTAAGCTACATTTGCCAAAAGCTTCTGCACAATCTGTCCGCTCAGAGATTCCGCTTGTGCTTCTAAAGCGAGTATTGCTTGAGCTTTTTGAGCTTCAATTTCGGCCGCCGCTTTTTGTCTCTCAGCGAGCAAACCTTGTTGTGCTTCTTTAATTTGCCCCGCTACAATACCTTGTGCTTCGGTTTGCGCACTCGCAATAATTTCTTGAGCTTGACGACGAACTTCTCTTAATTCTTGTTCGTATTGTTTGGCGAGATTTTCTGATTTTTGCTTTCTTTCCTTGGCCTGAGCTAAGTTTTGACGAATATACTCAGCTCGATCATCCAGAGATTTATTCAAAGGTTTATAAAAAACCGCATTGAGTAAAGCTACTAGGACCAAGAATTGCAAGGCCATTAATGGTAAAGTGGCATCAAAATCAAATAATCCCCCTTCGGCCGTTTTTTCGACGGCTTTTGTTGCCAGCAAAATTGTCCAGTATGTCATTTGTTTTTTACCCTAATTAGCTCCAAGAGATAGCTAATTTTGAAATTTTTTAACTTTAAATTGCGGTCAAATTTGGTCACTTTTGATAAGGATAGGCGCGAGGCCTACCCCTACCCTAGCTCCTAAATATAACAATCCTATTTGATCAAAGGGTTAGCAAATAGTAATACTAAAGCAACTACTAAGCCGTAAATGGTCAAAGATTCCATGAACGCTAAGGTTAAGAGTAAAGTACCGCGAATTTTACCTTCAGCTTCAGGTTGACGAGCGATACCGGCCACAGCTTGACCAGAAGCATTACCTTGACCGATACCAGGGCCGATAGCCGCTAAACCAACCGCTAAAGCAGCAGCAATAACTGAAGCAGAATTAACATCCATGATGATTTTACCTATTGTGAGTGAATTACAGAAAAAACAAAGTATTATTTAAGATGTTGAGTTAAGTTTAAAATAACTTTTCCCCAACCGAGGATTCAGATTTAATGTTCCTCTTCACCGTGACTTTCGATCGCCTCGTGAATATAAGCACCGGCCAAAGTAGCAAATACAAGGGCTTGAATCGCACTGGTAAATAGACCTAAAGCCATTAAAGGAAGTGGTATAAACAGAGGGACCAAGAAAACCAGCACCGCTACCACTAACTCATCCGCCAATATGTTACCAAAGAGACGGAAGCTCAGGGAAAGAGGTTTAGTGAAATCTTCTAAAATTTTAATGGGTAATAAGATGGGAATCGGTTCGACATAATTGGCGAAATAACCCAATCCTTTTTTCTTAAAACCAGCATAAAAGTATGCCAAAGAAGTTAACAACGCCAAAGCGACAGTTGTATTAATGTCGTTGGTAGGAGCGGCTAATTCCGTATTGGGAATTTCAATGATTTTCCAAGGAAGTAGGGCACCGGACCAGTTAGACACAAAGATAAATAAGAACAAGGTACCAATAAACGGTAACCAAGGTCGATATTCTTTCTCCCCTAGCTGATTTCTGGCTAAATCGCGGAGAAATTCCAGCACATATTCCATCAGGTTTTGGAGACCACTAGGAATTCTTTGGACATTGCGACTGGCTAAAATAGAAGCAGTTACCAAGATTGCGATCACGAACCAAGATGTTAAAAACACTTGACCATGAACTCTAAGTGGACCCAAATACCAGTAGAAGTGCTTACCCACTTCTAGGGAGGCTAAGGGGATTGAATTGGTTAGGTTTAAAGCATTAATAACGGTCATGCTGTGATCTTTCCCCAGATTCGTATGAAATGCCAATCAAGGATTGAGAACTGCAAAAATCAGACTATTTTTTCAGCGTTTCCCTAAATAGAGTTAGCAGAGTATAGACGATTAATGAGCCTTTATAAGTTATAAATCCGAGGAAGATCGGCAAAACTTGTAATTGTTGCCACTGGGTAGCGACAATTATTAGTCCGGCAAAAAGCGCTAGTCGATTTGGGCTAGTACGCTGTCCTTCTACGCCGATGCGTTCCACATCTTTAGCTAACAATCTCAAATAGAATAACCCAGTACCTGCACCAAGTAAATAATTCAAGGCTGTATTGATCGAAAATTTCCACCAAACTGAGCTAAAAATTATGCCAGTCAAGGCCAATGTCACCAACAACAAAGTTTTTTTGAGTTGGTAATAGTCCTCCATGGAGTTACTTTCTGAAGCTTCTTGAGAGTCTTCAGGGGCTGGTAATTTGGCTTCTTCGAGTTGTTGGTTTGATGAATTCACGCTTCTCGGTAACAGACTAATCCTGATTTATGGTTTTTTACACAAGGTTAGTTTACTAAAATTTTCAGTAAAGCGAGCTGAATTCAGTTTAAATACCTAATTCAGACCTCCTCATGAACTGAATGTTGTTCCCAAAGGGTAAACCGTCAGCCACGAAAAATCATATCACGGGGTGTTACAAAAATTAAATAATTATCAATCTTTATTTTTTTGATTTTTTATTGCGACTTATTGGTTTTTAGCACTTCTTTTACCCGTGCAATAACCAATCCTGATTGCCTTGCAAAACATCATTGATGATCATGACAGGTAAATCAGATAGCTTACCAAAGCCTAGATCATTGGTTAAAAAAACTGTACAATTAGTTAAGATGGCGGTAGCAGCATGGATTGCATCTGGAGTTTTTAAATTAAAATTTGCCCTAATTTCAGCGGCCTTTTTGAGAATAGATTTATTAATGGTTTTAAGCTTAATATTAGGCAATGAGAGAAGTATTTCATAATCATTGATTAAATCAGTCTCATTATTTCTAATTGGCAAAACTAAGACTTCCATTAAAGTTAATTCACTGGTAATTATGCTTATTTTACCTTCGCTGAATTGTTGCCAAAGAGGTTGTAAAATTGACCAGTAATCGGGATGAGATTCCATGGTATAAATAAAAACGGAAGTATCAGCATAAATCAGGCTTGATGGTGCAAAATTTAGTTCCATGAATCTCTCTCCTGACCCAAATATTGGTCAATTTCTTCATTTGTTTTAAAACAAGAACGATGATTGCGTATTGTTTCGATGGTTTCTAAAATATTGCTGGTTGATTTTTCCTGTTTTTCTGGTAAAACCACGAAAATTTCCACGGTTTCACCTACTACTAAATTAGCATCTTTGATTTCGATTTTGTTACCTTCTAATACCTTTGTTTTAAGGTGTAATGTTGAGTTCATAATGTTACTCCTGTTAATTTAATTAACTTGTATTTTAGCAGAAAAAATTGATAAATGTTCGGTTTCAATGATAGCAATTTTCTCGTCAGTTAAGTCCAATAAGTCAGACACTAATAAGTGTATTTTAATTTAATAAGAGGTAAAAGTTGTCGGATCAACTTTAAATCTTTGGCCTAGTTTGTTCGCTAATTCTTGAGTGATTTTTAACTGATTATTAAGCACATTAGACAAAATTTCTTCTGAACCAAATATCTCAATTAATTCTTCTGGAGATAAGTGATTTTCCTCGATTAAAAATCGTAAACGAGATAGGGAATTTGAAACTTCACCTAAACAGTAATTTTCCGATTCAAATTTTTCAATTAAAGTAATTAATAAGTCTAATAATTGCTCTTCTTCAGGAGTTTAAAAGTGCTGATTGGACATTTTTTCAGCTAAAGCGATCGCCCTTTCATTTTCCATTTCAGTAGTAATTACTTGGGGTTGAAATTCGGCCAATAATCATCCATAAACTTGAGGATTAAATATTTTCTTTACCATGAATTACGGCAATAATATCAATTTGATCATCTGATTTAAGATAATAAATAATACGATAATTCCCTTCAATTACTTCTCTAATTTGCTGAGTTTTAAATTCAGAAACAGTTCGACCAGAAAAGGGAAATTGAGCAATTTGTTGAGAACGTTTGGTAATTTTTTCTACCAATCTTTGAGCATATTGGGGAGAATTTCGAGCAATATAATTATAAATAGCGGATAAATGTTCAACCGCAGTTTCTGTCTTTCAAAATTTTCACTGTTTGATCCCAAATTTTTCTTGTAATTGTTCTATAGAAATAACTTTACCCTCTTGACTATCTTGTAGTCCAGATTCAATTGCTTGTCTAATATAAATTTGATACATTAAATCATCCCAAGTTGAATCTTCAGGGAGATTTTCGATTAATTTTTTTGCTTCTTCTTTAAGATTATTGGTCATTTTATCTATTTATCTAATTCGGATAACTATTATGATAGATTATAGCTAAAAAATTTACCAGAACTATGAGTTATTTTCAATAATAGCAAGTTCCTCCTCAGTTAACCCGTATAATTCATAAATTAATAAGTCTATTTCTCTCTCTAATTCACTGGTATTTGTCTGAGGATTTTCTTTTTTTAGAGTGATAATCTGAGTAACTAAATGTATTAATAAATCTCTTATTTTGGTAAAAATATTATTAGGAATTGGTATTTTTGAGGTAGTAGGATTGTCAAATTGCATGGTCCTAATTGCTTTACAAAAAATAAATCTATAGACATACCAATTAATTAATTTAGAATGTAAAATTCCCCAGATAAATTCAGGTGAAAAGTTATTATTTAAAGTAATCTGATTAATTGTATCGACTAAAATATAATTATTACTATCAGGAATTGTTGCTGTTATTTGTATATGGGGATAGGGATTTTCTCAGAAATGGTGAAAGGTAAAAAAAAAAGTAAAAATTGGGGTAATTTTTATGATAAAATAGCAAAAGAACTTTAGTAAATATTCTTTTGCCATGTTTACAAATTTCCCTAAAATAAGAGCAGAAATTTTAAATAATTTACCTAAAAATGATTATCCGGTTTTAAATACTCATTTATTTGTCTCTTGTTGGTTAGGATTTATTTTAGATCAAAGTCT
>JAABRE010000149.1 GCA_011391125.1 Synechococcales cyanobacterium S06 | reverse complement strand
TCAAAGAGATGAAAGAATTAGAAATGAAATCGAGGGTAAATTTGGGCAAGGAAAACGTCGATTTGGTTTAAACCAAATCATGTCCAAATTATCAGAAACCGCTGAAACTGAAATTGCTATTGCTTTTTTAGTAATGAATCTTAACACCCTGTTAAAAAGGGGTTATTATCTTCTTTTTCATGGTTTTGTTCAACATTCAAGCTTTTTTGCCAATTTAGATTATCAATACTTATATAAAAGATCAAAATTAATAAATAAAAATTATACTTATTTTTTATTTATTAATTTATCAAAACTGTTTGTTTTTTCAGACCCTTATTCAGCAAGCCCTATTTAGAATCAGCTTTAGAAGAAAAACAACCAGAAAAAGAATTTTTATTAGAAATAATTAAAGATTTAATGAAAGCTAATCAACAGTTAAATTATTCTTCTGATGAATTAGAATATTCTTTTCAAGAAATAGCAAATATTTGGCAAGAAACAGGAGGTAAAGAAATTTATACCTTCATTGATTTTATTAATAAACTAGGTTTAAGTATTAAAATTGATGTTATTTCTTGAAACCATTTTTATCATTGATTTACCAAAGAAATTGGGTATGAGTCCCAGAACTTTCAAGGGAAAAAAAAGAAAATTGATTGCTTTTAATCAATCTTCTCCTTTTCAAGTATCCGTAATTGTTAATTGTTAATTGCTGAAATCAAATTAATTACTTCAAAGGGTTGTTTATCATTAATTAAATAAAAGAAAAAATCTGAGTCAAAAGTTAGAATTTTTTTAATTTTTAAAGATTCAGCAGTAACCACTAAAGTTGCATCTGCTAAATCCATGGGACGATCTTTATATTGTTCAATTAACCTAAATAAACGGGGATAATCTTCATTAACAATGGGATGTATTTTAATGATATTATTTAACAGTAATTTACCTAATTGATTTTGCATATTCCAACCTCCACGATGTAAAGAGAGATACATTGCTTCAGTAAAACAAGACCATGTAGTTATTAATAATAAATTCTGATTATTCAGTATAAAATCTCTAACATTTTTATGTCTAGTTTGAGATTTATCAACTAAACAAAATAAAGGCGAAGTATCTATTAACATCATAAATCTAAACCTTCTTTTCTATATTTATCTATTAATAATTGTTGATAGTCATCAATTTCAATTTGAGCATCTGTTGGCTTTAGTTTATCAACTTCTTCAAACCATTTTTCCCATTCCTCTTTTAAATTGTTTGTTTCCTGAGAAGAACTTTCAATAGTAAGAGAAACTTTAATTTTTTCTTGAGAATTATTGAAATAATTTTGAATATTTGTGGGAATAATTAAAGTTCCATTTTCAAATTTCAATTCAAAGGTTTGGGTTTTCATTTTTTTTACTCTCACTTCAAAACAAAGATAGAACTTAACTAAAAATTATACTTGATTTATAGTAGAAATTATCTTGAATTCCCAGAATAATCTTAAAAACTCCCCGATCTCCAGTAGTCTGGAGTTGGGAGTGATTGCAAATAACCCTATTTATTTACCTGCCAAATTTTAATTATTTTATCATCACCTCCACGAATTAAAGTTTTTCCATCAGGTGAAAAAGCAATTGAGAAAATTGCTCCTGTAAATGTTAGAGTTTTAATTAATTTTTTCGTTCCTAAATGCCAAAATTTTATACTATTAATTCCAGCACTTACTAATAGTTTACCATCAGGAGAAAAGGCGATCGTATTAACTGCATTTTCATTATTTAAACTAGCAATTAATTGATAGGAATTTAAGTCCCATAATTTCACAGTACCATCTGAACTACCACTGGCAAACATATTTTTCTGAGGACAAATTGTCAGGGAAGTAATACTTTTTGTATGTTCAGAAATTGTGTGAATTGCACTTTGATTATGAAGAGACCAAACTTTAATTGTGTTATCATAACTTCCACTAATCAAAGTATTATTATCCAGAAATAAAACAGTATTTACCCATGCTTCATGGCCAGTTAAAGTACAAACTAATTCATTATTAGCAATATTCCAAATTTTAATCGTGTTATCACCACTACTACTAGCCAATAATTCCCCATTAGGACTAAAATTAACCGAGTAAATGTAACCAGAATGCTCAGTAAAAGTAACACCTGTTTTGGAATACCATAATTTTATAGTCTGATCAGAACTACCACTAGCTAAAATTGTCCCATCATAATTAAAAGTAACAGATTTAACATCCTTAGAATGACCAGAAAAGCTAGTAATATTTTCTCCTGTTTCTAAGTTCCAAATTTTTAAAGGGTTGTCATTTGGGAGAAAATCTGAACCCGAAGCAAAAGTTTTTCCATCGGGATGAATGGCAATTGATCTTACAATTGACCCTGCAGTAATGGTATGTTTTAAAGTCCAATCTAACTTTTTAAGTTCATCCAATTCCACCAATAATTGTAATTCTTCACCGTAAAGTTTAGAGTATTTAGTTTTAATTTCCCTGAGATTATTAATGATAAAAGCTGACCATTCTTCGGGAATTTCCTCGGCTAAATTAAACAATTTAGGCTCATAATTCGGATCAATATTTAGATAATAAAAATCGGCAAGAAAACTCGCATAAAGTTTATGTAAAGTGACAATTATCTGACGAATTACCCGCAAACTTTTAGCTTCCTCCGTACCATTCGCGACTAAACTTTCGTAGGTTTCCTCCCAATTCCATGGTTCAAAAGAAAGGGAAATCGTATCTTGTAAACCCCAAAATCTCACATTAAAATAGACCTCATGGTCTGTTATATCCGTATAAATAACCGCAGTGGGAACAGCAGATAAAATCGTTTCTAACTGCTTTACTTCCGCATCAAAAACCGAGCGATCGAAATATTTTCCATAAAATTCCACCGGTGATAAAGACTCATCTAAAGAGTAATATTTCTCCAAAAATAACTTTAATTGATTACGAATTTCCTTCTTTAAACTATCACGAAAAGACAAAGGAAAATCATCACTAATATCCGGAGGTGGAACTAACATTAATAAACGGGCTTTTTGCTGGCCATCGACAAAAATTCGTTCCGCTTCATCACGACTTAAAACCCCCGGCCATTTTTGCTGATCAAATAAAGCTTGAATTTCCTCTCTTTTAAGCTCAATTTCTTCCGCATTATGTTCTCGAATAATCTCCAAATAAACAGCACTTAACTTCTGTCTATCCTCTAATTCTTGCCTTAATAATTGTAACTCTTGTTCCTTTAACCCCTTAGCAATTTCAACCTCTTTTTCCCGTAATTGTAGCGCTTTTTCCTCATTTTTAGCATTAAACTTGGCAAGTTCCAAATCAGTTTTCAGACGTAACTCCTGAATTTTAACTATTTCTAACTCCCGTGCTTCCTTGCGATGAAAATAATCAATTTCCGCCTGTCTAACCCTGTCATCATCACGGATTTGCTGCACCACCACAGGTAAACTGTCCTTCTTTTTCTCCTTACCAAAAAACCCCGAAACCAACCTACCAGCCGCATCCGCCACAAAACCACCCACCGCCGAAGCCATCCCACCGAGAAAACCAAAAAAGCCCATAAAAGTCACCCAAATATACTTGCTTTTAGCATCCTAGCATAACTTGACCAACATTATAGCTTATTGCGTTCTTCTTTGCGCCTTTGCGACTTTGCGTGAGCTAAAAACCCAAAACGCAGGACACCAACAGATACCCCCCTTTGCGTCTTTGCGTGAGACAAAAACCAAAGATTAAGCCGCCCACCGACAAACCCCTTTGCGTGAAACATAGCATACCTAACACCATTTGTCAAGCCATTTTCTAAAAACAACAAAGCCTCCCGAAAAGAGGGGAGGCTTTGTGTGTTGAGTATTAAGCCTGGCATCGAACTATTTTCCCAGGGGGCTACCCCCCAAGTATCTTCGCCGCAATCACGTTTCACTATCTAGTTCGGGATGGAGTAG
>JAABRE010000148.1 GCA_011391125.1 Synechococcales cyanobacterium S06 | reverse complement strand
TTTTGTGGTGGGTTTGAACGTAAACTGATGTAGATTACGTGCATCTTCTCTGAAACCCCTTTATAGTATAGTTTTTAAGTCTTTTGTCCCGTACTTAGACAATATTTATACAACTATTAAGTAAGATAAGGTTAACTTTAAAAATTAATCTTAATTAAGGATTGCTGATAAACCAATAACAAATTTATTTATTATTAGGAATTAATCTAGTTTTTTAATCTGGTAAATTAACTCAATTAACTTAATTGCCTTATCTTTTTTATCGGCAAAATCTAACTCATTTATTAACCGTAAAGCATGATCCAAACTAATAGGATTAACTTGAGACATGAGTATTTTTCGTTGCTGTTCTGAAGTCATACTTTCGAGATAAGTAGTTTCATTTAATAGCCTAGAATGACCCATTGATTGCGCTCTGATTTCGCTAGGGATACCATAACTAGCACCGTTAACATTACCACCGCGTCTTAAACTGTAAGATTGGGTTATTTCTAGTTCTAAAAAACGTTTTGACCATGGTTTTAACCTATCACACATTGCTTTACTATAAGCTTTTACTTGAGTTTGTTCTTTACTATTCGGACTAGGATCATAACTAGGTAATTGGTAATTTTGAACAATGTCAAAAGTAGTCCATAAATTGCTAGTTAAAGTACATAATGGACGTGCTTGTCTATCACCTGTTTTAACGGTTGTACCTATTCTTGTATGTGTACCGATATAGATAATAGAATAAGGATTATCAGCGTTAAATGAATTGTTTTTACTAATAGCGGGATAATAGTTTCCATAACTATCTTTATAATCAGAATCAAGGTTTTTTATGGCAAAGGTTTCTATTGGTCTTATACCGTAAATAAAACCGATCATAATAGCATTTAACCAAAGTCTAACCTCTTTAAAACCATTTTTTGTTAACTGATCAATGTTCTCAATTACTGAGTTATGTAGCGTAATAATTTGATCCTCAGTAATAATTTGTTTTTTACTTACTCTCTCTTTTTTATTACGGTTATTAGTCTTGTGAAAACGCTGTTTATCCCACTGATCCTTAAGATGATATAACTCGTTAATTTCTAATAGTTTCCTAACCGCAGTTATACTCTCGCGGTAACTTTTTGGATGTTCAGGATAGTACCTATTAACCACAGCTAAACAGTCATCTAGGTTAACCAAATTGTCTAATGGTAGGTTTTTTAAGTACCCCAAATAAGTGGCATCAAAACTATTATTACTACTAACTAAATTATCTTTACGTTTATAGCCACGGCGATCTGTGTGTGACATAAACCAGTCATAAAGGTTATCAATAGCTTGCTTAAACGTTATGCCATTATCACTAACTTTTGTTTTATTTGTATTATTAATTCCCCTAATTGTTTCGTTATACCAATTATCAAATTCTAACTCGCTTTCATAATTTCTTAATTTTTCGTAAACTAACCTTGCGTATTCGACTATTTGTACTAATCCTCTTTGATCTAATCTGAGGTCAGTCGAGTATTGCTTACGTGTCCTATCGTTAGTCTTGAATTGCAAGTAAAGAATATTTTTAGCTTTTTTGGTTAAACTAATACCACGATAGCTAGAGACAATTGATTTTTGAGTTTCCTTGTATGCCTGCAACAAATACTCAAAACTGACTAATTTTTCGTTACTCATTGTTTTATTCTGGTATAAACAAAAATATACCCTAATAGTTTACTCAAATCTTACTCTAATTTTACTCATTTTATATTTATATGTAGGCTAGAAATGTACTAAAAACGTCAAAAAACCGTTTTCTAAAAATGTAGTAAGGTTCGAATCCTGTTACGTCCATAAATTCAATCCCTTTAGATTAGCTTCGTAGGGTGGGGCAAAACAGCCATAAATTGCGCCATCAAACCCTTGAATAATTATCCGTTATGCCCACCGCCAACCAAGAAGAGGTGGGCAATAGCGAAACAAATTTAAAACTTATCCCCTCAATTAATCGCAACCTTACCCACCCTACAAACTAAGGATTACCAACTAATCCGAATAACTTGGCCAACCCTCCTAAAATAGCCATAATAAAACCGATTAAAACACCACGATTAATAAACTCTTGAAAACCCAAGCGCTTATCTAAACCGTCAATCTTTTCTTCAACTCGTTTAAGTTCACCCTTTAATTCACTTTCCAAACGAACTTGACCAATTTTTAAATCAGTAATCTCGTTTTCAATTCTCTCTAACCTTTGGTCAATCTTCTCAAATCGCTGATCAATTTTGTCAAAACGCTGATCAATTTTTTCAAATTGCTGGTTGAATTGCTTAAATTGCTGGTCTAAATATTCTTTCAAATCCTGTTCGATCATTACAGATATAAGGTAAACTCCTAATTATTAATTTTATAAAGAAAAACAGGGAAATTAGTTCCCCATTTTTTCTTAATTCACAATATATACATAAAAACGTTAATTTGTCAAGTAGGCGATCGCTCTTGTTGGCGCCGAAGCGGCGATCGCCCCACCCGTAGGAATGATCGCCTTTGTCAATTTTTGTCAATAACCTTGCTTTAATTTCCTGTGTGTCTTGAAAATATAATAAAATGATTGGTAGGGTGGGGCTAAACGGGAATTTAGCGCTTATCGCGTCAATTAATCCCCCAATTATCCTCTATAATTACTGTTTTTAATCAAATAAGTCAGCATGAGTGCCAGTTCTTTCAAAAATAATTACATATTCTTCGGGAATAATTTTATAAATTAATAACCAATCAGGTTCAATATGACATTCTCGACGACCACCATAATTACCAATTAATTTATGCTCTTTATATTTGGCTTCTAATGTTTCTTCATTAACTAATTTTTGGATTATATTTTTTAGTTTTGTAAGATTTTTTCCCCTCTTATTCATAGTTTTTACATCTTTTTCAAATCTTTTTGTATAGGAAGGAATCATTACTAAATACCTAATTTTTCCAATAAATCTTCCACATTGGAGCAACTAATTATCTCTTCTTGGCGATCGGTTTTTGCAAAAGTTTCTTGAGTTAATTGATTAGGGATTTTCACTTCAAAAGGTAATCCTTTTTGTAATTCCACTTGTTTATAAAAAATAGTAATTGCTTCTGTGGTACTTAATCCTAATTCCTGAAATATTGCCTCTACTTTATCTTTTAATTGTGGTTCTATTCTTGCTCTTACTGTTGCTGTTTTTACCATGATTCCTACTCCTCGAAACTACTTTTTCAGTGTAGCCCATTTGAGTTTTTATTGATGAATATAATGTTAATTTTTGTAAACAATATTGCGCTAATTTGCTTTTTGTGCGGCCCTTTTTAAATATAATCAAATCATTATTTATTAAATAGGGGCAAAAATATCATGAATAGCTACGAAAACCTCCCCAATCTACTAGCACAAAGTCTCGACCTTGTCAAGTATTCTTTACAAAACTTAATAATTGGCGAGGATATCCTAACGATCGCCTTCGGGGAGGAATATGATCGCCTTGCTGCTTCCACCATCCTAAGTGCATGGAATAACGGCGATTTCAGCCAAATCCCCACTATCCAAATCATTGACGGAACTATCTTAAACGGTGCAAATGCGGGTTATGCCATTTCCACTAATACTATTTACGTTGCGGACTACTTCTTGGCTAATAGTTCAGAATATCGCATTGCCAAGGTCCTCACTGAAGAAATCGGCCATTACTTCGATGCACAAATAAACACCGTTGATCCTGTGTGGGACGAAGGGGAAGTATTTGCTGAGATGTTGATCCCCCCCCACTCCCCTGAATACAGATTTGAACCCCCCCCAGCCCCCCCTTACTAAACAGGGTGTTTTCATTCTCAAAATTTAAACGAAAGAAAGAGCAAAACTTTTATCTTTATTAGCTCTTTTTTCGATTTTTAAACGATCAACATTATTAATTATTTGTCATCTGCTATTATTTACTAATTTTTGACAGCAAAAACACTCCTATTGCCTTTATTACAATAAGAT
>JAABRE010000147.1 GCA_011391125.1 Synechococcales cyanobacterium S06 | reverse complement strand
GATGGCTATATTTTATTATCTCATTTAAGTTGGGATAATTTTAATGAAGCTTTGTGGTTAGAAACCCAAATAGAAAATTATAAAGACTTAACAGGATTCGATCCAGAATCCGTCCATGTGGACAAAATTTATCGCAATAGAAACAATCGAAAATTCTGTAAAGATAAAGGTATCAGAATGAGTGGCCCTCCCCTAGGAAGACCACCTAAAAATATTACCAAAGAAATGAAACAACAATCTCAAAGAGATGAAAGAATTAGAAATGAAATTGAAGGAAAATTTGGACAAGGAAAACGTAGATTTGGTTTAAACCAAATCATGTCCAAATTATCAGAAACCGCTGAAACTGAAATTGCTATTGCTTTTTTAGTAATGAATCTTAATACCCTGTTAAAAAGGGGTTATTATCTTCTCTTTTATGTTTTTTTCAACATCAAAGCTTTTTTGCCAATTTAGATTATCAATACTTATATAAAAGATAAAATTTGATAAATAAAAATTATACTTATTTTTTATTTATTAATTTATCAAAACTGTTTGTTTTTTCGTTCACTTATTCAGCAAGCCCTAAATACTAATTAGGAATAAGTGAGCCTCCTGCTCACACTATTATTTTCCAAATTTCCCTGATAACTGTTTACTGATAACTAAAATGAACATTACCGCTATTCACATTGAAGGAAATTTAATCGCCCCTGATATGACTGCTGATATTAGTGCAGGAGACATTAGGGGTCAAAATAATATTGATTTTGGCTTAGATAAATCTATTAAATTAGAGGATGAAATTGCCTTTGCATGGGGTGAAGCGAAAGATCAGTGGCGTATTTATCAACGACGTTTAGAACGCCTCAAGGAAACAGATACAGCAACCAGTGAAACAAGGGAATATTGGGCAGTACCCTTATTAAAATTACTAGGTTATGAGCCAGTTTATCAGGCCAAAACAGAAATAATTGATGGTCAACCCTTTGCTATTTCCCATCGTTCTAATCAAGGGCTAATAACCGAGGAAATTCACCCCTCTCCCCCCATACATATTATTGGTTCACGTCTCAGTTTGGATAAAAAACCACCGGCGGGAGCTTCTCGTTTGTCGGCCCATGCTCTTTTACAGGAATACTTGAATAAAACCGAGCATTTATGGGGCCTTGTTACTAATGGTTTATGTTGGCGGTTACTTAGGGATTGTTCTTTAATGACACGGTTAAGTTACCTTGAATTTGACCTTGAACAAATCCTTAATGGGGAGAATTTCGCCGAATTTAGTCTATTTTATCGCTTATTCCACCGTTCCCGCTTGCCTGTAAGTAGCGAAAACATTGATGAATGTATATTAGAATATTATCATCAAGAGGCTTTACAACAGGGGGGTAGAGTACGAAATCAGCTACGGGATGGTGTTGAGGAAGCTTTAAAATTACTGGGGGATGGCTTTTTACGACATCGGAGTAATAATAGTTTACGGGAAGCTCTCACACCGACTTTACCCCTCCCAACTACGGAAAAGGGGAAGAAATTGACAGAAACTGAGTTTTATCGTCAGTTATTGCTCTTAATTTACCGTTTATTGTTTTTAATGGTGGCTGAATCCCGTAATTTACTCTTGGCGGGGGAAGACGAGGACAAAGCCCGCATTTACCAAGAATATTATAGTCTTAATCGCCTCAGAGCCTTGGCAGAACGTCCTAGCTATCGTCGAGAGGGTTTTCAAGACCTTTGGCAAGGGTTACGGGTAACATTCAGTTTATTTGATGAGAGTTGGCGAGGGCAATTATTAGGTTTATCGCCTCTCAATGGGGATTTATTTGGCTCTAATACCTTGACAATTTTGGATAAATGTGCTATAGATAACCATGATTTATTGACGGCGATTCGACACCTTTCTTTATACGAAAATAAGGGCTTATGGCGTCGAGTTAATTATACTGCTTTGGATGTGGAAGAATTGGGCAGTGTCTATGAAAGTTTGCTTGACTATACCCCTAAAGTAACGATTATTGAGGGAATTTATCATTTTCGTTTGGTGACAGGGAGCGAGCGTAAGACTACGGGTTCATACTATACTCCTCCTGAGTTAGTGGGGCAGTTAATTAAATCGGCTTTAGAGCCTGTCATTGAAGATAAGTTAAAAGGATGTGTTACCCAAGGAGTGAGGGAAAAAGAAACAGCCCTATTATCCCTAAAAATTTGTGACCCGGCTTGTGGAAGTGGTCATTTTCTCTTGGCAGCAGCCCGAAGAATTGGTAAGGAGTTGGCCAAAGTTAGGACAGGGGAATTTTCGCCTTCTCCCGAAGCGTTACGGGGGGCTATTCGAGATGTCATTCAACATTGTATTTATGGGGTTGATCTTAATCCTTTAGCTGTGGATTTATGCAAGGTTGCCTTATGGATTGAGGGTTTTTGTAAAGGGAAACCTCTCAACTTTTTAGATCATCGCATCAAATGTGGTAATTCTTTAGTAGGGGTAATGGATTTAGAAGTATTAAAGGAGGGTATTCCCGATAATGCTTTTACGGCTGTGACGGGTGATCTAAAAACCATTGCTAATAATTTGAAAAAACAGAATAAAAAGGAAAGAGAACAAAAAGACCAACTATCTTTATTTGATATTGATTTACAATTAAGACAAGAAAATTATAGTAAAAATGCCACGGTTTTAGATGCGATTGATGAATCTACTCCTGATGGTTACAGGGAAAAACAAAGACGTTATCAACAGTTAAGAAAGGATGATCAATGGTGGCAGGATTTTTCAGCCTGTAATCTTTATACCGCTGCTTTTTTTCTGGGTTTAACTGAGCAAAATTTACAGTTATTACCCACAACTGAAGCTTTAAAACGGTTATTAAGGGAAGCGGAAAAGAGAGAAAAACGCTCCAATTCGGGGCAAACTTCCTTATTTGCGGAGGGAGAAACTGCGAAAAATACGCCCTTTTCTGTGGTGCAAATGGTGGAAAATGCTAATAGTTTGGCGCAAAAATATCGCTTTTTTCATTGGTGTTTGGAGTTTCCTGAAGTGTTTGCAGAAGATGGTTTTAGTTGCGTATTAGGTAATCCGCCGTGGGAACGCATTAAGTTACAAGAAAAAGAGTTTTTTGCGAGTAAAGATGACTCTATTGCTAATGCTAAAAATAAGGCAGAAAGGACAAAATTAATTAAAAAGTTAGCGCAAACAAATCCTAGTTTATTACAAGAATTTGAGGATGAAAAGCATTTTGCTGAGGCTCAAAGTAAGTTTATTCGAGAGTCGGGGCGGTTTCCTTTAACTGCTAAGGGTGATATTAATACTTATGCTATTTTTGCCGAAACTGTGAGGGAAATTATTAATATTTATGGGCGTTGTGGTGTAGTTTTACCTATAGGAATTGCTACAAATGACACAACAAAAGATTATTTTGCTAATTTAATAAAACAAGAATCTTTAGTTAGTTTATTAGGTTTTACTAATTGGGCTTTTATTTTTCCAGATGTAGGTGATAGATTTGCTTTTTGTTTATTAACATTATCAGGAAAAAATATAAAAAATAAACAATCTATTTTTACTTTTCATTGTCATTCTGTTAATGATCTCAATGATAAAAAAAGATATTTTACTTTATCAAAAGATGATATTGCTTTAATTAATCCTAATACATTTACTTGTCCAGTTTTTCGTAGTAATCCTGATGCAGAAATTACTAAGAAAATTTATCAAAATTTTCCTGTTTTAGAAAATGAATCTACAGGAGAAAATGCGTGGGGTATTTCTTTTCTGAGAATGTTTGATATGGCTAATGATAGTCATTTATTTAAAGATGAAAAAGGGGCTAATTTATTACCTTTATATGAAGCGAAAATGTTTTTTATTTATAATCATCGTTATGGTAAGCTGTTCAGCGTTTAAAGGACGTATAATGGAAATCAGAATAAAAGGAGTTTAAAGGAAAATGCCCGCCAAGAATTATCTTAAAGCAGAACAAAAAGAAAAACTACAAAAAGCATTAA
>JAABRE010000146.1 GCA_011391125.1 Synechococcales cyanobacterium S06 | reverse complement strand
ATTTTATTTCTTTATTATCCATAATATGTTATTATTTTAAACTGTAATTTATCAAACATAATAACATATTATATGTTAATTTAATTACTCGTTTTAACTGTTTTTTTGATGTAATTCACTTATTTTAATAGGAAATAAGGGCCAAAAATAAGTTTTCACTACATAAAATACACTACCTATTTTTAGGGGTTTGGTGAATTAATTAAATTTCTTCTTCGATGTAAAGTTCGCAACCGAATCCGAAAGCAATAAATCCTTGTCGGCCATCTGACAGAGATACATAAAGAATTTGGTTCTGGTTATCGAGTTCATCAATAGTTTCAATAATGAATCCTTCGCTATTTGCAAAGAAAATTGCGGCTTCTAATGCAGAAATGTCCATGTTTACCTCCAGGGTAATAAAAAACTATTTCTCCCAAAAGGTTATAAAACCCAAACCTAAGCAGATGGAATAAAAAAAACCTCTTTTTACGAGAGGTTAAAGTGGTTTTATTGAGCGAAATACCAAGTCAAATAATCGTAATAAATGTTAGCTACTTGTTTGGTATTGTCATCATAGAGTAGGAAAAGGTGGGGGTAATCTTTAAGGTTTAGAGCGATTTGTGCTAAGTAGAGCCATTCAGAATTTAAGTTGTTTCTTTTAGCTGCGTAATCAGTATCAAACCAGTTTTTCCTAGTTAAACTGTATTTATAACAGTCCCATAAATCTCTTTTGCTATTGATAGGAGTATAAGTGCGTAATTGACTTTGGACTGTTTTTTCAGACTCAGTAAAACTGACAAACCAGTTATCAAGGTTTTTATAATCTTGACTATGAAAATGAAGATCACGATAGGAAAAAGAGAGAGAAGTTCCGCAGCCAAAAGTTCTTTTCAAACTAATTTGGTCAATATGTAGTAAATGAATCATGATTTTTACCTCCAGGGTAATAAAAAACTACCCCTCTCAAAAGGTTATAAACTCGTTCGTAGGCAGGTAAACTTAGAAGAAGAAGATTAGAAAAGGCGCGATCAATAACAACTTTTCGTAACAGATAGAAAAATAGAAGAAGATTAGAAAAGGCGATCATCAATAGCAACTTTTCGTTATAAGCGATCGATGATGGAATAAAAAAGGGTAGGCACAAGGCCTACCCCTACTTTCTTTTAAATTAATTAGTTTCTAATCCAAAGGCAATTAGCTGTTTCGGAGTCAGCTACTTTTCCCCCAAAACAATCTGGAGAATTACAATTTATATTTAAAGCGGGACTAAATCCCAATTCTAAAGCTTTAATTTGTCCTTTTAAACTTAAACGGCCAAACACAATTTCAGTTACTTTAACCTCGATCATGCCAGCTTTTCCGCTATACAAGCCAAAAAATACAAACTGACTATAACTTTCAAAAATCATATTTACCTCCACGGTAAGAAAAAAACTACTTTTCTCAAAAGGTTATAAACTCGTTCGTAAGCAATTGCGATCTCGAAGAGCCGCTTTTAGCGATCTCGAAGAGCCGCTTTTAGCGATCTCGAAGAGCCGCTTTTAGCGATCACGTACCCGTGCCGGCGTTAGCCGATCACTAAGAGTGGCGCGTTGCGATCGGTGTGTAATATTTTAGTGATACTTATAAGTTTTTGTATCTAAATAAATTAACTTATTTTAGTTAATAATTGCTCAAATAATTAAAAGTAATTTAATAGTTTAGTCGGCTATTTTCTTAATAATTAAAGTTAAGTTTACTTAAAGTATATCTGTCTTTTCGTAATAATTAAAAGTGCATTTTTCTTGTATTTAAGTAATGGAAAAACACGAAACTAAAGAATAAAAAAAGTGAATTTGGGAAAAAAGGTAAATCATAATTTGGACCATCTAGCTTGAGGTTTGCCTAACCAATTACGGTAATCAAGATGACAGAAAGTAGAATAGAGACCTAAACCGCCGGGGTGAATAGGATCAAGAATTTGATAAATTTGTAAAGGAGTTAGCTGTAAAGATTTAAAATCAATAGCTAAACCAGTTAAGTGTAAAGAATTTTTAACAGCATCGTGAGTATTGTTGTTAACAGATGGTGTACGATACCAAGAAGTGATAATGAGAGGGCGATCGCCTAAAAGATGTCTAATTTTTTCTAAATTAATGGCGGTATTAATAATATTATGTTCGATCGCCAGAGTAAGAGGGATTCGGGTGCAATTGTTAGTAGCTTCGGACCAAGTAAAATGTGTAGTAATTGGTGTAGAGGGATAAACTAAATTATTAGAGGGTAATTTCATAATGATTAGATAAGTTGTTAAGAGGAAGTGTTATCTTTTACTGTTATCAGTTTAAGCTTTTAACTATTTATCTTGATAATTAAAAACTAAAAGAGACTATGATTTTCCTGATTTTCTTGATTTTAACCATGGACTATGATTAAATAATTTGTGTGATTAAAGATAATTAGATAACTTGTTAGGCCTAACAGGTAACTTAATCATCTATAATCAAATGATAATCACATAAATCATAGTCCCAGATGAGTTATAACATTTTAAAATTGTTAAAAATCGAGCTTCAGAAAATAGATTTAACTTTAGATTATTTCGATAATCATGAACAAAAAACTGGTCAAGTTATAAATAATACTTTTTATCCTCAAACTCCATTACCAGAAAATTGGGTAATTAAAAGAGAAAAATTATTATTAGTAAAATCAGAAATACAAGAAGTAATTGAATTTTTAGAATCAGAAAAAGAATTCATTTTACGAAACCCGAATCAAAAGATAAAATTGAACGACTTTTTAGAAAAATATGTTCATGGAGGTCAATTAAATATGAATATGATAGAAAGCCAAATAATTGATTGGGAAAGTAAGAGAGAATTAGATTTAGAAGATGACATCATGTTTGGTTATGATTCAGATTCCCTAATGCAAAAATATTCACTTTCACCCGAAGATTTATCATCTTATTATAAATATTAAACCGGACCATGATTCTCATGATTTATTTGATTAAGATGATTAAGTTACCTATTAGGCCTCACAAATAATCTAATCATCTATAATCAAATGATAATCACATAAATCATAGTCGAAAACAATGAGAACGAATTTAAACATTAATGAATTTTTCAATGATAATAATTTAAAGATTGACCAGAGACATAAATTTCCGTCTGATAATGAATTATACGAATTAATAGACAAATTAGAACAAGATTATTGGGATAATTTACCCGCAGATATGAAAGAACACGGAGATACCGGTGACTTCTTATTAAATCGAATACATAGCCGATTTCCTGAAAATGAATCAGAAAATATTGAATGTAATTTACGAAGTCTCTTTGCTTTGTTCTTCGATAGCAGCGTTGATCCTGATTATATAGCTCCACCTTTACCAATTTACTCCGATACTTCCGATATTGAACCAGAAGACGACTATTCTAGTGATGATTATTAAAGTTAAAAAACTTAATTAATTTTTTAACTTAATTAACAAAAATAGTTAGAAATATTAACAAAAATCTTAGTTAATTTAAACACAAAAATTAATCAAGTTTGCTTAATTTAGACTTCACCTTAAATAATCCACATTGTACTATTTTTAATCAAATAAAAAGCTATTTTGGAACTAATAGTAATGGTGTAATGTGTCAGGGGGAATCCAAAAAGGAGATTAGAGAAGTAGAAAATAGCTGAGAATATTTTAGTTGAGGATTATCAAGAAGAAAATTAGTTAAAAGATCAACTCCGTAAACAACACGGTTTTTATAATCGACAGAAAAAGCGTAATATTCTTGATAAGATTTTTGAGAAAGTGTAGAAAGTTTTTGGTCAGTTAAGACTTGATTAACTTCAAGGCTCGAAAGAGGATTATTACTGTCGAGATCAGCTAAAACAGTAAGTTGAGTGTCACCATCACCATAAACATAAATACAGCGTAATGCAAGACAGTATGGGACAATAGAGAAAACTTTTGAGAGGTTCAAATGCGCCCTTTATCCAAAGATATTCGAGAAAAAATTGTTAGCA
>JAABRE010000145.1 GCA_011391125.1 Synechococcales cyanobacterium S06 | reverse complement strand
TCTTAAATCAAGACTATAAGACATAAGTTTACTAATGAATATTTTTTTTCCTCTCTAATTTTACCATATTCTGTTTTTTTTTAAATTGGAATTACTATACCACCCCGACCAATGTAGGCATCCACATATTGGGGATTAAGCTCAATGGCCTTGGTATAATCGGCGATCGCTTCTTGGTATTTTTCTAACGTTGAGTAGGTATTGCCTCGATTATTGTAGGCATCCACATATTGGGGATTAATCTCAATAGCTTTGGTATAATCGGCGATCGCCTCCTGATATTTTTGTAACTCACAGTAGATCTTACCCCGACCAATGTAGGCATCCGCATATTGGGGATTAATAGCAATAGCTTTGGTTAAATCGGAGATCGCCTCCTGGTATTTTTGTAAGTTATAGTAGGTTAAACCCCGACCATTGTAAGCCTCAGCAAATTGGGGATTAAGTTTAATAGCTTGGGTATAATCGGAGATTGCCTCCTGGTATCTTTGTAACTTTGAGTAGGTATTACCCCGAAAACAGTAGGTATAAGTATCTTGGGGATCAAGTTTAATAGCTTTGGTTAAATC
Organism: Synechococcales cyanobacterium S06; assembly: GCA_011391125.1. Classification (GTDB taxonomy): domain Bacteria; phylum Cyanobacteriota; class Cyanobacteriia; order Cyanobacteriales; family JAABRE01; genus JAABRE01. The sequence goes on along the minus strand of JAABRE010000145.1, from coordinate 3,448 downwards.
GGAGATCGCCTCTGGGTATCTTTGTAACTCATTGTAGGTAATACCCCGACCCATGTAGGCATCCGCATATTGGGGATTAAGCTTAATAGCTTGGGTAAAATCGGAGATCGCCTCTTGGTATTTTTGTAAGTGATGGTAGGTAAGACCCCGACCATTGTATGCCCTAGCTAATAGGGGATTAAGCTTAATAGCTTGGGTCAAATCGGAGATCGCCTCCTGATATTTTTGAAACTCATTGTAGGTAATACCCCGCCCCATGTAGGCATCCGCATATTGGGGATTAATCTCAATAGTTTTGGTATAATCGGAGATCGCCTCTTGGTATTTTTTTTCATTGAAAAAAGCAAGTCCCTGATTATAGAAAGATGTTGCCGATTCTGCCGGCTTTATTGGTGGAGCTGATAAAATTGTTGGTTGAGCCGGTTCAGGATTTGAAATAACTATTGGTGGAGCGAGTTCTGAAGTTTGAGAATTAAGAACTTGTAAAATTTCTGTTGCTGATTGAAAGCGATTATTAACTTTATCTTCTAACATTTTATCCAAAATTTCGGCTAATTCCTTACTAATAGAAATTCCCTTTTTGCTTAAGTACGGTTTCCAAATCCATTCCAAATTTAAAATATCAAAAAGTTCATCAACAGTAGAACCATTTTTTACCTCTGGTACAGAACCTGTTAACATTCTCACCGCCGTTACTGCTAAACTATATAAATCGCTAGTGGGATGTGCAAAACCCCGCATTTGTTCGGGTGGTGCGTAACCTGGAGTACCGGCCATTGTGCCCATTTGGATAGTAGTAGTAATTGTCGTAGTTATTTGTTTAGAAATTCCGAAATCAATTAACATTAAAATACCATCTTGTCGCTGAATAATGTTATCTAATTTAAGATCTCGGTGTAAAATATTTTTACTATGAACAAACTCAATTATTGACAATAAACTAACTAAAAATTGTTTAACTTCAGCTTCAGAATATCTTTTTTTAATTTGTAATTGTTTAGATAAATCTTGACCATTAATAAATTCTTGAATTAAATATATTTTACCTTCCTGTTCAAAAAAAGCTAATAAATCTGGTATTTGGGGATGTTTTCCTAACTCTTTTAATAATTTTGATTCCTGTTTAAATAACTCAATACACTTATTTAAAGCACCAGTTCCTGATTGTAAAGGAATAAATTGTTTAACTACACAGGGAGTATCCCAACGGTGTTCATCAAGAGCATAAAAAGTAACGCCAAAACCTCCTTCACCTATTTTTTTAATGGCACGATAACGTTCAGATAAAAGTAATTTCTTACCACATTTTTGACAGAATTTATGTTCAGAATTATTAATATTTAAACATTCAGGTTGAAGACAAATACTCATAAGTATAATGGATAATTAATAATTTTATAGTAATTTTATCAATAATTTGAGTCTAATCATAAAGAATATGGACATTAATATTAATTAAACTTGAGCTTGAAAATCGACGGACTGAGAATCGCCTACAATGCCTTTCTTTTCTCCCGCAGTTCATAAACTACCTGCGGGAAATAAAAGCGCTAATTTTATGGCAAATTGCGGAAACCCTTGCGAGATAAAAGGATCACAGTTTAAGATGTTTTTGCAAATCGTTGATGCTAGTAATGGTAGTCCAATCGACATCGGTAGTTTGTAAAAGAGAGATCGCCACTTGGATCAGATGTTGGGGGTAAACCCGATTACCTGGGGATACAGGTTGGTGGTTATTAGCCCGAATTTGTGTGGCCCGTTCACTCAGCCAATCTTTTTGTTCTTTATCAATTTTGATATTGATATTGACTTGTGAAGTTTTTGATTTTGTAAGTGAAGGTATAGTAGCCAATGAAGGAGGAGATTCAGTTTGAGTTGAGATCGCTTTTGTTTCAATGGGTTCTGAAATAGAATCTGGTTTTTTGACACCAGAAAAGTTTCTTAGTTTTGTCATGATAATTATTTTCTAGGGTGAAGTTGTAAAAATTCTTGAGTCAATTTTTGATAGGCTTTAGCACCTACAGACCGTTCTGAATATTGTCTAATCGTCTGATGATGTCCAATACTGGAAGCTACAGCAATGTTATCGGGGATGACTGTATCTAAAAGAGTGTAGTTCAAATCAGAAGCGGATTCCCTTAAAATTTCATCAGATTCCTTGGTTAGTTTCAAACGGGATTTATAACGACATCGCAACACATAAATAGGAACTTGGGGACGTTCATCGCGAATTAAATCCAAAGCTTCTGCTAATCCCTTCAATGCGGCCGGTTCACACAGCACAGGGATGAGAATAAGATCGCTGGTTAATAAAGCTTGTACGGAAATAGGAGCTAATCCAGGAGAACAGTCCAGCAAACAATAGTCACAATCTAAGCGAGCTAAGGCCGGTGTTAAAATATCTTCAGAAATGGGCAAACTGAATAAATCAAGATCACCGGGAATAATGGATAAAGTTATCACACCAATGGGAGTAAGATCGATTTCTCTTCCCTGTAAAAAATCGACAATCGAAGGTTTATTACCATCAACTCCGAGAATAAAACTACTGGTTCGTTGACCATCCAAATCCAGCACAATCACTCGGTTTCCCTCCAGAGCTAAACCTTCGGCCAGATTTACTGTCGTGGTACTTTTCCCTGTACCCCCCTTAAAATTAAAAATCGCTACTTTTAACATTTTTTACCTATAATACTATAAAGGTTTAATACCTTTATAGTATTATAGGATTATAGTATTAAACTTTTATAGTTCAAATTTCTATTGGACATTAGACCCCGCCGCGAAACTACGAAAAACTGTCATTCACAAGTAATGCGAAGAACTCCCTTGAGACGCGAACCTTCGATCTAATTACACCTGTGGAAACGGGCGTTCTCACCCGTTAAATATATTTGACCGGCAAGATGCCGGTCTCCACTAGGTTTTTGTTGTCAACTTATCTCACTCAGTCCTGAGCAGTGCGAAGGATCAAGGTTACACTTACGTTTCGTGAACTATGACACTCGTATCTAATTCACTTTCGCAGCGGGGTCTAATGTGACCGCTTCTACCATTAATTATCATTATCAACGTTGGCAAAAGCGGTTTAACTATTAAGATTTAATTGACAGCTTAATCTGACCAATTTTGTGAAATCCTAAGAATGCTTTTTCCTTCTCGGAAGTTGGAGTTAAAGTGCGATCTCTCTTTTCAGGTTCAAATGTCTGTCTAGCAAATACATATATATATATCTAAGCTGTTACGCATTTAAACGACATTAATAAAATTGCCTTTGTTTTTAAGTTTACGCTCCCAGTTAATAATTAGTTCCCCTTCATTTAAAAGTCTATGTAACAAAAATTCTAAGTCTTCAATAGATGTAAAAAGACGATTAGCAATATGCTCTTTCGCTGAATGCCATACCAATTCAATTAAGTTATAGTCAGGGCTATATTCAGGCAAAAAT
>JAABRE010000144.1 GCA_011391125.1 Synechococcales cyanobacterium S06 | reverse complement strand
CTTGTATATATCGTCTGCTTCTCATCCCCTCCTTGTCCTACCTAAACTCTACCGAGTTTAGCTGTCCGAAGGAGGGGTATTCTCAGCAGGTACGATAAAAATTCACCTACACTAACTTAAAAAATATCCCCTTTTACTGCTTAACAAAATTTAAGCTTCCAGCGCCACGTTTAGCTTAAAAATAGTTAACAGTAATTATAATAATTTCAAAATATGTCTCAACCCACCATTGAATCTATTTTACAAGAAGGACGGACTTTTGCACCTTCTCCTGAATTTTCAGCGCAAGCAAGTATTAAAAGTTTAGCAGAATACCAGCAACTTTATGATCAGGCCAAAGCTGATCCAACTGCTTTTTGGGGCAATTTAGCGGAAACCGAGTTAGACTGGTTTCAAAAATGGGATCAAACTTTAGATTGGCAACCTCCCTTTGCAAAATGGTTTGTTAATGGCAAAATTAATATTACCCATAACTGTCTCGATCGCCACTTAACCACCGCAAGACGCAACAAAGCGGCGATTATCTGGGAAGGAGAACCCGGAGACAGTCGCACCTTGACCTATGGTCAACTACACAGGGAAGTGTGTCAAATGGCCAACGTTTTCAAACAATTAGGGGTGAAAAAAGGGGACAAAGTAGGGATTTATATGCCCATGATACCCGAAGCGGCGATCGCCATGTTAGCCTGTGCGAGAATTGGCGCACCTCACACGGTTATTTTCGGTGGTTTTAGCGCAGAAGCATTAAGAACGCGTTTAAATGATGCAGAAGCCAAATTAGTTGTCACCGCCGATGGTGGATTCCGCAAAGACAAAGTTGTTCCCCTGAAAGCCGAAGTAGATTTGGCCTTAGCAGACAACCACGTACCTTGTGTCGATAATGTGCTAGTGGTACAAAGAACCAAAGAAAAAGTGCACATGGAATTAGGTCGGGATCATTGGTGGCACGATCTACAAGCGGGAGTTTCAGCCGACTGTCCTGCTGAACCATTAGACAGCGAAGATATGTTGTTTATCCTCTACACCAGTGGTACAACAGGGAAACCGAAAGGAGTCGTACACACCAGTGGAGGTTACAATTTATACACACACATGACCTTTAAATGGACCTTTGACATCAAAGAAACCGACGTTTATTGGTGTACTGCTGATGTTGGTTGGATTACAGGTCATAGCTACATAGTTTATGGACCATTGTCCAACGGTGCCACCGCTTTAATGTATGAAGGAGTACCTCGGCCGTCAAATCAGGGTTGTTTTTGGGACGTAATCGAAAAATACGGCGTTAATATCTTTTATACCGCACCCACGGCCATTCGCGCCTTTATCAAAATGGGTGAACACCACCCCAATGCGCGGAACTTGTCATCATTGCGTTTGTTAGGGACAGTGGGCGAACCTATCAACCCCGAAGCGTGGATGTGGTATCACAAAGTGATTGGTAAAGAAAAATGCCCCATTGTTGACACATGGTGGCAAACCGAAACCGGTGGTTTCATGATGACACCCTTACCAGGTGCAACTCCCACCAAACCAGGGTCTTGTACATTTCCTTTCCCCGGAATTATGGCCGATGTCGTTGATTTAGACGGTCATCCTGCTGGTGATAACGAGGGTGGTTACTTAGTGGTAACACACCCATGGCCGGGTATGATGAGGACGGTATATGGTGATGATGATCGCTTTAGACGCACTTATTGGGAGCATATTGCCCCTGTAAATGGAAATTACCTCTATTTTGCTGGAGATGGTGCGAGAAGGGACAAGGATGGCTATTATTGGGTGATGGGTCGAGTTGATGACGTGATTAATATTTCTGGTCACAGATTGGGTACGATGGAGATTGAATCAGCTTTAGTGTCTCACCCAGCGGTGGCTGAAGCTGCGGTAGTTGGCACTCCAGATGAAATTAAGGGTGAGGAAATCTTTGCTTTTGTTACTCTGGAAAACACTTATTCCCCTAGTGATGACTTGGTTAAAGAGTTAAAAAATCATGTTGTTCATGAAATCGGGGCGATCGCCCGTCCAGGGGAAATCCGCTTTACTGATGCAATGCCCAAAACCCGCTCTGGTAAAATTATGCGGCGTTTGTTGCGGAATTTGGCGGCGGGACAGGATGTTGCAGGTGATACTTCAACATTAGAGGATCGCGGTGTCTTAGATAAGTTGCGCGAAGGTGCTTAATTCCTGTGGAGCAGGCATCTTGCCTGCTTTTTTTCGGTTGGTACAATAGGCCTGGGTTTTTGTCTCACGCAAAGTCGCGCTTGGCGCTAAGGGGGTTTTCGGTTGGTGTCATAGGCCTGGGTTTTTGTCTCACGCAAAGGCGCTAAGGCGCTAAGGGGGTTTTCGGTTGGTGTCATAGGCCTGGGTTTTTGTCTCACGCAAAGTCACTTAATAAATATTTTAGCGCTTAAATACAATTGACAGTGTATAATCAATCATTAAGCATTTAATATTAATAAAAGGGCCTAATTTTTAGGTGGGATATTATTGCTGGTATTGCTAAGGAGATCGTTAATTCTGCTAGTATAAATCTATTTTTAGTAGTATAAGATCAGGTGAGCAGTTAAGATAAATTATCGTTTTTTACCAAAATTTATCAGATACTTTCTACCCTACAAATTCCTGCTATAATTGTTAAGCTGTGCTCTTATTTTGTTATTATGGGCGATCGAGTTTATAAGTTTCTTGATTTATTTGCTGGTATTGGCGGTTTTAGGTTTGGTTTTGAAAAAGCCGGTTTTCAATGTGTTTTTTCCTCGGAAATAAATACTGCTTGTCAACGGGTTTATGCTGATAATTTTGGTGACTTTCCTAGCGGTGATATTAACCAAATTGAGATTAATTCTCTTCCTGATTTTAATGTTTTAACTGCGGGTTTTCCTTGCCAACCTTTTAGTATTTGTGGAAAAAGAAGGGGTTTTGAAGACACTAGAGGAACTTTATTTTTTAGAATTTGTGAAATTATTGCTATTAAAAAACCTTCTGTTATTGTACTGGAAAATGTTAAGTTTCTGCTTCACCATGACCAAGGAAAAACGTTAGAAACTATTTTATATTCTTTGGAGGATTTAGGTTATTTTTGTAGTTATGCTCTTTTAAATGCTAAGGATTTTGGATTACCTCAAAACAGAGAACGTGTTGTTATTGTTGCTTCTTTAAATCGGCAATTTAATCTAAATTTAATTAGGAAAATATATCCGACTCCTAAGTTACAAGATTTTTTATCCAAAGATGATAATTTTGAATATTTACCAAAGGAGGAATATACTTTAATTGATAATGCGAAACAACAAGAATCTGGTTTAATTTTTGTTGGTTATCGTACGAATAAAAGTATTTGGAAAAAAGGAGTTAATCCTAATACTGAACATCTCTCCAGGGTTCATCGTCAACCTAATCGAATTTACTCGGTTTTAGGTGTTCATCCTACCATACCTTCTCAGGAAACTTCGGGGCGATTTTTTATCTATTTACCCAATGAAAATGCGGTGAGAAAACTTACGATTAATGAATGTTATCGCATTATGGGTTTTCCTGATCATTTTAAATTACACAGTAATTTATCTGAATGTTATAAACAAATTGGTAATTCGGTTTGTATTCCCCTAATTTATAATTTAGCTGTTTCTATTAAGGAACAATTATTAGATAATATTACTTTAATTGACAATACTTATTTAAAGACATCTAAAATTACTAAACCTAAACAATTATCAATACCAATATTATGATAAATTATAGTGAAAAGTTCTTATAAATTTATTAAATATCCAATAATTTACCTTATTCTAATTGAAAATATAATAATAGAATATTTAGGGCTTGCTGAATAAGTGAACGAAAAAACAAACAGTTTTGATAAATTAATAAATAAAAAATAAGTATAATTTTTATTTATCAGATTTTATCTTTTATATAAGTATTGATAATCTAAATTGGCAAAAAAGCTTTGATGTTGAAAAAAAACATAAAAGAGAAGATAATAACCCCTTTTTAACAGGGTATTAAGATTCATTACTAAAAAAGCAATAGCAATTTCAGTTTCAGCGGTTTCTGATAATTTGGACATGATTTGGTTTAAACCAAATCTACGTTTTCCTTGTCCAAATTTTCCTTCAATTTCATTTCTAATTCTTTCATCTCTTTGAGATTGTTGTTTCATTTCTTTGGTAATATTTTTAGGTGGTCTTCCTAGGGGAGGGCCACTCATTCTGATACCTTTATCTTTACAGAATTTTCGATTGTTTCTATTGCGATAAATTTTGTCCACATGGACGGATTCTGGATCGAATCCTGTTAAGTCTTTATAATTTTCTATTTGGGTTTCTAACCACAAAGCTTCATTAAAATTATCCCAACTTAAATGAGATAATAAAATATAGCCATC
>JAABRE010000143.1 GCA_011391125.1 Synechococcales cyanobacterium S06 | reverse complement strand
CGGCGTTGCATGACTCTGAGATGAAATTGTAGGGGCAATCCCTTGTGGTTGCCCCCGAAACGCTGATAGGGTAGGGACAAGCCCTACCCCTACATTGAAAATAAATATCAAATCATCTTGCATAGGTGCAACGCCCCATTTACTGCCCAAACTGGTTCAGGCCAAAAGAGTTGGACTCCCTGCTTAGTAAAACAATCTGAGAAGCAGGCAAGGAGATGACCCAACGGTAAAGCGATCAGTTGCCATTTATTTCCCAGTACAAAGTGACCACAGGCGATCGCCACCACTGCTATGCTGTTGCTAAGAGGGATTATCTTAGTGACAATGATCTACTCCATCTTCAGGAGGTAGAGGATACCGTCCAAAGATATAGTGATTCCAATTAAGATTAGAACAGTTAAAAAATAGGTTCGTAGTTGCGCTTTAGCGCTTCTTACGACTAAAGTCCAACAACAAACTAAAAACTTTTGTTTGATTTTTATTTGGAATTACTATACTTTGACAAGGATTGCGAACCCTTGGCATCAGTAGATAAGGCGATCGAAGGCTTACTGCTCAAAGGTTCGGGATTATCTCGAAAAATTAAACTTTAGGCGATCGCCCCTTCGGGTATTGGTGGAAGTTCGGAGACATCTTTTTCATCTAAAATGGTGATTTTCTGACTGTTTGCCATGGCCCAATACAGCATTAAGTCGGTTTGACATCTCCCCGTCTTAAAAGAACGGGGATTCTGGTCGATTATCAACCGAAAACGGCTTGAGCAGCACAAAAAAAAAAAATAGAGCCTTTGCCATAGTTGACAGAGCAGCTCTAACCGTTAATTCTTAATGGTTAAATCCAGGGTGCAGGAGTTGAACCTGCCTTGGGCAAATTAGTTACCTAAATTAATTAATTACTTAATTAACTCGGCTGCCGAACCGTACGTGCATCTTTCAACGCATACGGCTCTAAGTTATACTGTACCATCCCTAGTTTCACCTAGACCGGCACTCATCTGCTGTAACTTATCGTGACAATGATTGTGAACTAATACCTTATTGTTGCTCTTATTATTCTTCCTGTTTTGATCAACATGATGGATTTCGATTATATTATCTACCTGAAAGATCATCTTACAAGCAAAACACTTGCCCTCTTGTTTCTTGATCCCGATTTTCAGGTCTTTTGGAGTTTCGGGATTTTCTCCTCTTCTCCTGACCCAATATAACCAATCACCATCGTAAGGTGTTCTTACCCCTGGTACTTTGATGTATTTTTCGTATCTAAACTCAGATAAAGTTACACTCAAGGTGAGTTTAGTTCCGTCTTGCCATCCAAAAGTCCAATTTGAATATTTACCTTTATGGAAGATTTTTTTAATAATATAACCGAGACCTCTTTTTGAGAATCTCTTTTTACCCCAGTTCAAATATATTTTGTAAAGAGTATTTTGCAATTTTCCAAAGCTTTCGAGGGAATGACTACCACTTTTGAAATAGTTACCCCATTCTCTGATTAACCAATTTAATCGTTTAATCATTAATTCGGGTTTTTTGTCATGTCCTTGAGCTAATATTCCCTTTATTTGATCCAGGAATTCTCTCTCAGACTTTTCGCTTGGTTTTACTTTCGTGATCATCATAAGTCCTTCCCCATTGCTTTCAGTATTAGATTGATACTTACTAGCTGGATAGGTTCTTATATTAAATCCCAGAAAATCAAACCCAGGCCCTTCTTCTTTGTACTCATTTAAAGTGTGACAGATTCTAGTTTTCCTCGGATGTAAAAATAATCCTACTTCCTGAAACCAGTTTTCGATCTCCTCTTTACATTGATTGATAACTTCGCAATCTTCATGTATGACCACAAAATTATCAGCATATCTGATCAGTCTAGCTTCACCTATCTCCTCAATTTTCCCTTCCGGGATACCAATTTTGGTAGTTCTTTGGGGAAATTTATTACTGATATAGGTTTCTAGTCCGTGTAAGGCAATATTCGCCAACAAAGACGAAATTACACTACCCTCGGGTGTACCTTTTTCTGTCTCAAAAAAAACATCTCCTGTCAGGATTCCAACTCTGAGCCAAGCTCTGATTTGTTTCTCCATGTTTGGGTATGTATTAATTTTTCTGATCAGGTACTCATGGTTTAGATTATCAAAGCAATATTTGATGTCAGCAGCCAAGATATAGGTAGCTTTTATTCTTACGGCCAATTCAATAGCTCCGACGGCATCATGGCCACTTCGGCCAGGTCTGAATCCGTAGGAATTTGGCTCGAATAAAGCTTCCCACTCAGGTTCTAAAGCTAATTTCGCTAATGCTTGTTTCGCTCTCTCCTTTAGAGTTGGGATTCCTAGAGGTGTTTTACTACCGTCTGGTTTTGGTATTTCTACCCTTACTAACGGCTCGGCTTTTTCATCTAACTCTAACTGATTCGCCAAAGTTATTCTTGGTTCTGGACTCAATGACTTTTCGCCATCTACTCCGGCCGTAGCTTTACCTCTACTATCTTGTGTCACCCTTTTTACTGCTAATAATTTAGCTGTATAAGAGTTTACCAACATCTGTTGATATTTAACAACCGTGGGTTTGTCACCGTTACAAGATGCTTGATAAATCTTTGATTGTAGTTTTGTCACTTTCGATTGGATTTTACTCCAATCTAGTTTTGACCATCCCGCTTCTTGAGCTTTGGGCATAACTGACCATCTCCGATTTATTCTGGTATAACCATCTATCTTTGGGCCTATCCTCTCCATTACAGCTAGGCTTTTGCTTGAGATAGATTCCTTCCCTCGCTATCGAGTTTTAGCAAACTTCCTTCTTGCCTAATCTATATAGGTTTCAGGACTAAGGATAGCTGAAGTTCCCCGTTCTTTTCGCTAATCATAATTGACAACTTAGGTGTCCACTTTCTTCGGTACGTTCTGGGGAGCCAAGTTTCTCATTACTCAACATGAGATTTTCCCACCTGACGTATTGAACATTTTGTTCCCAGTGTCTCAGTCCGTTTCACTGGTGCATCTAACCGAAGTTCGAATGTGGATTCACTTTCGTTCACCATATTGTCTCCCTCTCTAATCATTCAACTGGACTTTTGATTTTGATTAGATTTTATCTCTGGCTTGTTAATCCCTAATTTGCTAGACTAGGAACCGAGATCTGGAGTCATCGCTTGGCGCGAAGATAGGATTTTCACCTATATAATTAGCAATTGACACGGTCGCACTGAGTTTGCTGCCTCAACCGCTCGGCCAACCCTGGTTATAAAAACGCACATGAGCTATTATAACATGAGGGGGAAAAAATAACCAGAGTTTTTTCTAAAAAATTTTGCTATTTATTTTTCAACAGACTTACTTAACTTTTTTATAATGAAAATTAATCCAACAATAGTTTTAACTTCTCTATTTTTATTTATGATGATGGGTGCTGGTTCGGTGAGCGCCTTTTTGGGCTACAATCTTGGTTATCAATCCCTCAAAGGGGTGTCTCAACCTGATGTGAATCCAACGAGAAAGCTAAGAAATACGGCCAAAGCATCTGCGAATGAAAAAGGTTTAACATTAGTAAATGAAAAAACTCTTTTAATCAAAAATTACGATTATATTCAAAATAATAAAAACAAGAAAGCAGCTCCCACTAACTCCAACAAAACTGAAAATAAAACCGAAAATAAATCCGAAAATAAAACCGAAAATAAATCCGAAAATAAATCTGAAAATAAATCTGAAAATAAATCCGAAAAAATCCTTAATTTAAAAACCGAATCTCAAGCAATTGTCTTATCAGCTGTTAAGGTAGAAGAGGAAGACGGTTCATTATTAATCAGTCTTAATTTAAGGAATAACGGCAATAAATCGGCCAGTTTTGTTTATAGTTTTTTAGAAGTCAAAGATGATAAAAGCAATTTCTTGAGTGCCGTGGTGGATGGACTTCCGGGAGAATTACCAGCGAATGGTAGTAACTTTTCTGGTACAGTGAGAATCCCAATTTCCTTATTAACAGATTCAGAAAAATTATCCTTAAGTTTAACTGATTATCCTGAGCAAAAGATTCAGCTAAAAATAAGTAATATTCCCGTACTGAAATAAGTAGCGGATCGGGCAATAACAAGGAAGCATTATCATTAGACCTCTTGGAAAACTAAGAATAAAATCACTTTTCCTACAGAAAGCGTCAATTTCTTTACCTATTACCTATTAGCTATTACCTGACTTCTGCAAGAAGTCTATTAGAGAGCGCTAAAGTGCAATAACGAACTATTTTTCATTCATCTTGTATGTTTGATTACCAAATTAATTGATAATTAATTATTAACTATCAATTATTAACTATAGCATTTTCTGATTAAATGTTATCTACCCCTCACCCCCCTACCCCCCTCATCCCAAAGGGAGAGGGGGAAAGAGAGGTAAAATGTCAACTAAAAATGCTATA
>JAABRE010000142.1 GCA_011391125.1 Synechococcales cyanobacterium S06 | reverse complement strand
GAAAAATAGGTTCGTAGTTGCGCTTTAGCGCTTCTTAGGACTAAAGTCCAACAACAAACTAAAAACTTTTGTTTAATTTTTATTTGGAATTACTATAAATTTAAAGGATGTTAAATTATAAACATGACAAAGAAAATGACAAATAATAATTATCAAATAGAAGCTTTTTGGGATACAGAAGTAGGGGTATGGGTTGCGACAAGTGATGATGTACCCGGATTAGCAACAGAAGCAAAAACCATGGAAATTTTAACTGCTAAAATTAAACAAATGATTCCTGAATTGTTAATTGCAAATGAAGTCATTAACCCTAATTATCAGGGAATTATTAAATTTGAAATTATTACTCACCGTCAAGAATTAATTACAGTAGGAAATTAAATGAGTAAATCTTTAACCCCTCAATTAAAGAAAATTTTAGTACAAAAGGTTGTTATTTTGAAAGACAGGGAAAAGGAGATCATGAAGTTTGGTATAGTCCAATTAATAATAAAAAATTTGTAGTTGACAATGCTATAAAATCAAAACATACAGCTAATGCAGTTTTAAAACAAGCAGGATTACAAAAATATTTCTAAATATAAAAAATGTCTAATATTAATAACAAAACTCGTTTAAAAATTAAGATAGAAGGAGCAGTTCAAGGAGTCGGTTTTCGGCCTTTTATCTATCGGATTGCAACGGAATTAAACCTAAACGGTTGGGTGAATAATTCCTCGGAAGGAGTTTTTATTGAAGTGGAAGGAAGTAGGGAAAATTTAGAGCAGTTTTTAAGCAAAATTAACACCGAAAAACCAGCAATTTCTATTATTAATAATCTTAATTATAAATATTTAGCTCCTCTAAATTACAGCAAATTTGAGATCAAAAAAAGCGTTTCTGGAGCAAAAACTGCTATTGTTTTACCAGAAATTGCCACTTGTAATGACTGCATTCAAGACATATTTAATCCTAAAAATCGTCGCTTTGAATATCCCTTTACTAACTGCACAAATTGTGGTCCGAGATACACCATAATTAACAGTTTACCCTACGACAGAAATAACACTACTATGAGCAATTTTACCATGTGTAGTGACTGTCAAAAAGAATACGAAAACCCGCTAAATAGACGTTTTCATGCACAACCAAATGCTTGTTCAAAATGTGGTCCTCACTTGGAATTATGGGATGTTTCAGGTAATCTTATAAGTAGCCATAATTCTGCTTTGAAACTAACAGTAAATGCCATAAAAAATGGGCAAATTGTTGCGATTAAAGGTTTAGGAGGTTTTCATTTAGTCGCTGACGCAAGCAATAATGACGCTGTCACTACCCTCAGACACCGCAAACATCGGCCAGATAAACCTTTCGCACTGATGTTTCCTAATATGGAAACGGTAAACAACCATTGTCAAGTATCCGACTTAGAAAAGCAACTTTTACTCTCTCCCCAAGCTCCCATTGTCCTTTTATTCTGTCATAATCGCGGTCATATTGCTGAATCGATCAGTCCCAATAATCCCTATTTAGGAGTCATGTTGCCCTATACTCCTTTGCATCATTTATTAATGAAAAAATTGGGCTTTCCCATAATTGCAACGAGCGCAAACCTTGCCGATGAACCTATTTGTATTGATGAAAATGAGGCTTTAATTCGACTAAAAGATATAGCAGACCTCTTTTTAATTCATAATAGACCCATTGTTCGTGCGGTAGATGATTCCATTGTCAGGGTAGTTGGCGATCGCCCCCTAATTTTGCGACGCGCGCGGGGTTACGCACCTTTGCCGACATTGACAAACTATGATTTTCCCCCCATGCTTGCAGTGGGAGGCCACTTTAAAAATACCATTGCCATCGCCCAACATAACCAAGTTTTCCTGAGTCAACACATCGGCGATTTAGCTACAACTCAGTCATTACAAGCATTTGAGGAAGCAATTGCCAAATTAAGCAGTATTTATGACTTAAAACCCGACAGCGTTGTTTGTGACCTCCACCCTGACTATATTTCTAGTCAATGGGCAGCCAAGTTGAATTTACCACTTACTAGAGTACAACATCATAAGGCACACGTTTTCGCTTGTATCGCTGATAATGACATAAAACCGCCCGTTTTGGGGGTTGCTTGGGACGGCACAGGGTACGGAGAAGACGGGACGATCTGGGGTGGTGAATTTTTCCTCGTTACTGACACGGATTGCCCACGGGTTGCTCACTTACGCCAATTTTCTCAGCCCGGTGGTGAAAAAGCCGTCAAAGAGCCCCGCAGAAGTGCGATGGGAATTTTGTATGAAATTTTCGGCGATGAGTTGTTTCGATCCCCCCCACCCCCCCTTAGATCGGGAGTAGTAAGAACTTATTTAGCTCCATTTAAGGATATGTCCGCTTCCGCAGGTCAAATTTATCAAAAAATGTTAAACAATGGTATAAATACACCAAAAACATCGAGTATAGGACGTTTTTTTGATGGGGTGGTATCCCTTTTAGGTATCCGTCAGCAGGTAAGTTTTGAAGGTCAAGGAGCAATGGAATTAGAATTTTTGTTAAGAAATAATATTAATCAAAAATATTCGTTTATAATAAGGGATACTAACCCTTTAATTGTCGATTTTGAACCTATTATTTTAGGTATTCTTGATGATATTAAAATTAATTTAGATCGGTCTATTATTTCAGCTAAATTCCATAATACTTTAGCCGATATAATAGTAGAAATTGCGCAAAAAATTGCCATTAAACAAGTTTTATTAACAGGAGGTTGTTTTCAAAATAAGTATTTGACAGAGCGGACAATTTTAAGTTTAAAACAGGCCAATTTTACCCCATTTTGGCATAAAAATATTCCTCCCAATGACGGTGGAATTGCCCTAGGACAAATCATAATTAATAATAGATAAATTACAACTTATGTGTTTAGCAGTACCCGGACAAATAACCAGAATAATTGATAACAATGATCCCTTAAATATCATTGGTAAAGTGAGTTTTGGTGGTGTCATAAAAGACGTAAATTTAGCTTATGTTCCCGAAGCAAAATTAGGAGATTATGTAATAGTTCATGTGGGTTTTGCTTTAAGTATTTTAGATGAAGAAGAGGCGCAACAAACCTTGCGTGACCTAGAAGAAATGGCAACTATTGACCATTAACAATTTATAATTAACAATGGATAATTAACTAATTTTAGTAATTGAAAAAACTCATAATTAATAATTGGAAATATGCACATTCACACCCTTGAAGAATGGCAACATTCTCACAATTTTTTAGTTAATCAAGATCGGGCCGAAAAAAATACCAAAATTGTTATGTTGATTACAGCAATTACGATGGTTGTTGAAGTTGCGGCGGGAACGATTTTCGGTTCAATGGCTTTATTGGCCGATGGTTGGCACATGGCTACACACGTTGGAGCTTTCGCCATTACGGTTTTTGCCTATCAATATGCGCGCAATCACGTCAATAATCCCCAATATACCTTTGGTACAGGTAAAGTTAGTGTCCTTGGAGGTTTCGCCAGCGCTGTTGCTCTTGGTGTCATTGCTATGGTTGTGGGTATTGAATCAATTACTCGGCTTTTTAATCCCCATACCATTGAGTTTAATCAAGCCATTGCTGTTGCTGTTCTCGGTTTGATTGTCAACTTAGTCAGTGCTTTATTGTTAGATGATCACCATGACCACCATGACCACGATCATCATCACCACCATGATCATAATCTCAAAGCTGCCTATTTTCACGTTTTGGCCGATGCTTTAACTTCGATGTTGGCGATCGTGGCTTTGTTTGCTGGCAAATTCTTCGGTTTAGTTTGGCTAGATGCTCTAATTGGCTTGGTTGGAATGCTCGTCATTAGTGAGTGGGCCTATGGTCTGTTGCGGGAAACTGGTACAATTTTGCTAGATGGTGGTGTAGATAAAAAGATTAAGTTGGCGATCGTCACTGCCATTGAAGAGGACTCCGATAATCGCATTACCGATTTGCACATTTGGCATATTGGTCAAGAGCATTTAGCTGCTACCATTGCGGTTGTTACCCATTATCCCCAACCTCCGGAATACTATAAAAATCTACTTCGTCAGATTCCCTCCCTCAGTCATGTCCTTGTTGAAGTTAACCACTGCCAGGGTGAACCTTGTCTGAATGTACATAAATAATCAAGATTGAAAAAAATCAAAAATGGTTTATTGTTGCACTTTAGCGCTAAAGCGCAACAACGAGCTTTTTAGATTTATACAATTAATTTTGTTTAACCTATAATCCAATTTTACAATCAAAACTGGTCGTGTTTTTGCCGAATTCAGGTCTGAATTGGGGAATAATACCAGAATAAGTGATTTTCATTTGTGTTAGCTTTCCTAAATTTATTTTTTAGTTATTTTTTCTAAAAATTAGACTACATTTAAAAGTAATAAACGTAAATAATCTAATTTTTGTAAGTAGGGCTTGCTGAATAAGTGAATGAAAAAACAAACAGTTTTGATAAATTAATAAATAAAAAATAAGTATAATTTTTATTTATTAATTTTTGTCTTTTAT
>JAABRE010000141.1 GCA_011391125.1 Synechococcales cyanobacterium S06 | reverse complement strand
GAGGACCAGAAAGTGATATTAATATTTGGCGAAAAGAAGTCAAAAATTTTGATAAACAACAAAAATTTATTGGTGATAAAGCTTATCAAGGTGAGTCCCGAATTATAACACCACAAAAAAAACCAAACAAAAAAGAAATGCCGTCCGAAATCAAGTTAGAAAATCGACAAAAAGCTAAAAAAAGAATATTTATCGAACATATTATTAGACTAATAAAAATATTTTCTATAGCCAGAGAAAGATTTAGATTAGCCAAAAATAATTATGAAAAAATAATTTTAACAGTCTGTGGTTTGGTTAGATTAAGAATCGGCAGTTTTATATTAGTTTAACTCATAGATGTAATCAACAAATTAACAAAGAATTAAAGATAGAAAATGTTTATATATTAATAGTAAATAGCTGAAATGCTTATTTTGAGCTAAAGTTGTTTAAATACACCTATCTAGCAATTATCGGCTCTGATCAAGTATTAGAAAGGTTTTATTAATTTTCGGAAATGTCTTAAGAAAATAACGACTTTAACAGCCGTTAAGAACAGATTTATACTTCGAGGTTACTATGAATAGACGAATTATTGACAACGGGTTTTTATTAGCTACTCGTAGAGCTAAATATTTAGCCGGTTCAGTTTGTGGCACTTTAATTTTAGATTTATTTGATAGCATTTTGTCTAATAAAGAAATTCCCTGGTTACAAATTGATTACAAGCAAATACAAGCTGAATTAGATTATGATTTTTCTTACAAAACAATCGCCAGAAATATCAAATTACTAGAGCAAAAAGGTTTAATTATTTCTCAAACTTTACCTAATAAGCGAAAAATATACACCTTAAATTATGACTTAATTAACAGCGCTTCTGTTTAGTCAAATAACGGATGTGTGCATTTTGTCTGTACCTGTCAAATGCACCAAGAAAACGCTTATTAACTACACATTTTTGAGGATATCATGAATAGTTCTACTTATTATACAGTTAGTTCAAACGTTTCTTTGGCGATCTCCAAAGCGGGTTTTAGTAAATATGCCAGTAGTTTGCTTCATCTTTTTGTCGCTTACTGTCCTTTTCGCAACAAAACTATTGAAATCTCCTATCAAGAAATTAGTCAATTACTCGATTTTCCCAAACAAAGAATTTATCCTGCAATCAAAGAATTAAACAATAGCGGGTTTTTCCTCATTCAACTTACTGGCAAAAAAAATGCTAAGTCGATTTTTGTAACTAATAAATTTACCCTTAATGAAGACAAATTTGCCCAAACTTCTCAAACTTGTCAAAAAGAACAGTCACAAATAACGGACTGTCACAATATACGGACTGTCACAAATAGCGGACTGTCACAAATAGCGGACTATTCAGAGACAATAGTCACAAATAACGGACTATCCGACGAGTCTCTCCTTATATATAAAAATAAGTGCGATTCGTTCTTTGTGAAGGGGAAGTGTCAACACAACCTATAAGCAAAGGAGTTAATCTGAAAGGTCTCGCAAACCAATCAAAAGTAAGATTAGCAATAACTTGTTAACTATGTAGGTGACTGAACCCAGAGCTAGGGAAAAAGATAAAATACCAAGGAAAAAACCAAGGTAGTTATCAAAATTGATAAATCTCATAATATCAGAAATCCTACCCATTCGATGTAAATGTGATGGCATACAGAGAACCTAACCATACAGAGTTAAAAACTGAGGAAGGTTTACCCCATGGTCAAGACTGATTATCAAAAACCATGAAGCGGGTGTAAAAGCGGTTGTATCATAATTGCTGAAAAGATAAAACGCCGCCAGCCAATTACCCATGGTGAGAGCAAGCAAAGTGTCGTTGAGGCTACGTTAAATATAAGTTGGGTCAATAAGCAGTCTAATCAATACGATTAGAGACCCAGCGTAACAAACAGGTTACAAGGGTAGGTTACATCAAGTTCTTATATCTGAGATGTTACATCAACCAGACCCCCGTAGTATAGACACCACCTAAAGGTAAGTAAATAGTTAACAGGAACGAAGTAACCTAACCTAGTCTCCATTAGATGTGACATAAAAACCACCAATGGTAAGCAATCAGCAAGATGATTAAGTTAGGAGGGATAGGGTAAAAAAGCTAAAGCTCAACTCGAATCAACGAGTAATGCTGAAAAAGAGATGGAGTAACTTCCGAGATATGCAGACTTACCTCGCGTTTTTCCGCTAGATACAAGCTAGTAACCTAACAGAGGATGGTAAATCCTAACATGGCTAGTACACCGATGATTACAGTGACAGAAAACTGGAGACTATAACTGCCTAGTCGAAATGGGAAAGCAAAACCTCTAACCAGCGAGTAAATAACCAAGGATGTCGAGTGTGGTCGAGAGAGGAATAGGTAGGAGGCGCAATCCTTCGTGACAAAAACTACAACCTAAACACTTAATCTCAAGGGCGAACGAACATATCTAGGATAATGACATGCAATCATTATTAGTTGACACACGAAGGAAAAATGAGTAGCCGTGTGCGGTGAAAGTCGCACGCACGGTTTCGGAAGAGAGGGTAGGTCTGGTAACAGACCGCTCGATTCTCGCCCAATATTTATTAATGAATCCGAACCAGAACAAAAAAACCAAGAAATTGAATTAAATCAAAATGGAAGCAATGCTTCCGATTTGAATTTAGGAGTCGTTGAGGTATCCGATTTAATCTCTAGCGAGATTAAATCTATTAACCATGATTCACTTAATCAATCTTCCTTGACCGAAAAAGACCAAGGGTTAACTATGAAACCAACAGATTCCGGTAAAGATCAATTATCCCCGCAAGTTGATTTTACAGATAATCAAAATAATAAAACAACTGATAACTGTTTACTGATAACTGATAACTGTAAAAGGGTTGATCCTTATTTTGGACAAAATAAAAGGCAACAAAATCAGTTTGGAGATTGGATACCCGATGGGCCATGGTTAAAAACTAATGACAAGGGCCGAAGATATTTAGATCATAGTTTTGTAGAGTACCGTGCCAAAAAGTTCTTTGTGAAAAATTGGGGAGATGAACTTCCCGAAGCAATCTCGAAAACCATCAAATATTATCGGAATGATGTCGAGAGATTGGCGATCGATTGGGAAGAATATCATCAAACAGCTTTAAATGTAGCAGCTAATATACAAGCCTATACAAAATCAACTGGACAGATTAAACACACGGATGTTGAAAAATTAGAGTCAATCAAATCAGCATTTCAAGTTTTACCAGAAGACGTGAGATCAACTGACAAAATGGTTGAATTTAAACCTGTTATTGCTCAAACATTATTACCCTCAGAAAACACTGATTTAGACAAGGGAAAAGAGAAAATGATAAATCCTATTCAGAAAGGAATTGAATCATCTCAATCAGCGAAAGAATACGCACAGAGATTACAAGAAATGCCATTACCTAATGGGGAAAAACCTGTAACCATGGAGCAAAGAGCCGAGATGATGTCGGCAATGCGCAACTTTTTGGGTGGTAAATTTGGTAAATCTCTAGTTAAATACTCCTAAATTTTTAGGTAAAAACAAATTGTACTTTGAATTATTAAGGGTTGTTGACAAAAATGTAATCAGAGAGTTGACAAATCAAAATTTTAGATTATATTAAAAAAATAAGGGGTTTTAAATCCCTTAAAAAATAATGCATATAAACTTATGAATGATAATGCTTTGCTCGAAATCAAACAGTGCCTGAGTAACATATTTTCAGAAATTAATTTGATGAAAAAAGAGTTAGAAGAAGCGATGGAAATTCTGACTTATGCTAATTTTCATTCAAGTCAGAAAAACTTAACAAAAGAAGTTGATATTTCTGATTATCAAACAACGGTAGATTTTCTAGCTGTTAGAAAATTAACGGATATTGATTCTGAATTTATTAATAAATTAGCTTTGGTGCTATCTCGTCAAATGGACAGGAATCTTGTTTATATTGAAATCAAAAATGAGAAAATATATCTTTATCCCGACCTTGTTTTGGAAAAAGCTTTGATCTTTTATCGAGAGCGAAATTAATATTGAGCCTCTCCCACGCGCTTATGGGGAGGCTCAACACCCAATAATGCGAACCAAAGAGGAGCATATTATGTTTAAAAAAATAGGAATATTAAGTTTATTATTAACAGGTTGTCAATTAAATGATTTTCTACCTTTTTATTCGATTATTCCTGACTCGGTGACGGATTCTGGTATTTTTCAAGTTTTGACAGGAAATAATAAGGAAAAACAAATTATTTTATGTGGTTTAAATAATATTGATCAACAATATTTAAAAACTTTATTAAATAAAGGAGATCAGATGATTAATCTCAATATAGTCAAAGAGACAAATAAAGAAATATTAGCAGAGGTCTTTATACCCAGAAATGGTGAAAATTGTTACAAAACTTAACATTTATGATCAGACAAATCCCTAATTAAGCTAAGTTATCGTGTTAGACTAATGCGTCTAAACCAGTGAATGTAACTTATTTTTTCATTCATAAATGCTTGTAAATATCTCAATTTATCTAATGCTTTAGTTCCTATTTCTGGTGGAATTTCTACTAATTGTA
>JAABRE010000140.1 GCA_011391125.1 Synechococcales cyanobacterium S06 | reverse complement strand
CCGCACGGATTTTGTCGTTACGAACGATAAGGCTCAAGATTCTACAGAGGTCACTCAAGAGGTGTGCGGCTTTCGTTGGAAAATAGAGCAACTGCATCGAGAATGTAAACAACTTACAGGTTTAGAAGGTTGTCAGTGTCGTAAAGCTCGTATTCAGCGCAATCACATCGGTTGTTCCTTATTGGTCTGGGTTGG
Source organism: Synechococcales cyanobacterium S06 (assembly GCA_011391125.1). Classification (GTDB taxonomy): domain Bacteria; phylum Cyanobacteriota; class Cyanobacteriia; order Cyanobacteriales; family JAABRE01; genus JAABRE01. The sequence goes on along the minus strand of JAABRE010000140.1, from coordinate 4,575 downwards.
ACTCAATGCTCTTGCTACTTCGGCTCGACAAACTGTTTATCAGCTTAAGCACTGCTTGCTCGATGACTATCTTTGTCAGCAACTTAAAAATCCTTCCCTCGTTATCACTTTTGCGTAAGTCCTGTTTGATTACAAATTTAATTTAGGCCAGCTTTCCTGAAAGTGTCAAGGTGTTATGTCAGGAACTCTTGACAATTTTTGGCGATCGGGATCAAGGTTATTGATTCGGATTAGGGCGATCCCGCAGGGATCCGCGCGGATCAGGTGCGCCTTTTGTGGTAGTTTGTAGGGTGGGTAATGGCTTTAAAGGGGATCAAACTTGAATATTGATTCGCCATTGCCCACCATCACCATTAGTTGGTGGGCAAAACGGAGCGTAATTTAATGGTTTTAGTACAAGATTAATTGCCGTTTTACCCACCCTACTTTTTAATTGCGGAAAAAAGATGAAATTTATTGTTAGTTTAATTTTCGGAATAGTAATTTTACTTATTAATATAAACCCTGTTTTTGCCATTGATATTAATAATGGGGAACAAGTTTTTAATAATACTTGCGCAGGTTGTCATATTCATGGAGGAAACATTGTCAGAAGGGGAAAAAATTTAAAATTAAAGACTTTACAGAGAAATAAACTTGATAATAAAGAAGCAATTATTAACTTAGTTACCAATGGTAAAAATAATATGTCTTCCTATCAAGATAAATTAACCCCAAATGAAATCGAAAATGTGGCTGCTTATGTGTTAAAACAAGCGGAAAATAACTGGCAATAAACCGTTATTTATCAATGATTATCTATTTTAAAAATAAGTAATGATTCCACAGGAAAAAATTGTTAAAAAACTAGAAACTGATGACCATACCTTTTGATGATTGGTATTTTAGCATTAAAGATAAAAAAACCAGACAAGTTATTGCTTCTAAAATTATTCGTTTAAGAACAGGTAATTTTGGTGATTGTAAACCAATAGGAAAAGGTGTTTCTGAACTTCGTATTCATTATGGAGGAGGTTTAAGAATATATTTTAGTGAAGTTAATAATATTCTTGTTATACTAATTTTAGGAGGAGATAAAAGTTCACAACAAAAAGACATAGAAAAAGCGATAAATCTTTGGGAGGAATATAAAGATGAAATTGAGAGATATATCAGAGACTTTTGAAAATGATCTTTGTGATCCAGAATTTATGATTGGTTATTTAGAAGATGCACTTGCAGATGGATTACCTAGTTTTTTAATTGCTTTAAAAGATGTTATTAAAGCTAATAAAAATAAGGAATTTGACCAAGATAATTTAGATAAAATTATAAATGAGTCAGAAATTTATCAATTTTTAACTATTGATAAAAGTCTCCATTCTTTAGGTTTAAAACTTTCTTTGACCAGTATTAATGAATAATTTTCACTTAATATTTTAGAGTTACAATTTATAAATTAAAGCTCTAAAATATTTAATTCTTTAAGACAATTTCTGTCTTAAAACAAGCGGAAAATAATTGGCAATAAGTCCTATTTTTGTTTATTATTCTATCTTAATCTGGTTAAAATATTCGGGTAAATTTTTCTCCAATAAACTATCAATTTGAAAGGCCTTTGGTTGATAAATAGAAGGCCGACGGGGATAAAGGCGATCATTGACCCAGTATTCAGACCAATTATTAGTAGTCTTAATACATTGTTGAGAAAAATTAACAAGTTTATATCGTTCCTCTTGTTCTAAACAACCTGAGATAAAAATATCAATATATGATTGAACAAGAGGAAAGTTAATATTAGGAATTTTAGTTTCAGACATAGTATAAATCCAAAACTGTCCTGAAGGTAGCTCTCCGCTTAAAATCTCAAGTTGATTAGGTGTTACGGCCGTGCGACAATAGGCCCTTTCTCGTCTGTCTGTAGCTTGCAATTCCGTCACATCGGACAAACCATAAACCACAGCGTTGAGTTGTTGACTTGAATCTTGCACAACAGCCAAGAAAGTTGCTCCGAGTTTTTTTCCTTCATTTTTGACATACCAGCCGCGTCGAAAACCTTGAACCATTACAGGATAAGCAATCTGGGCTTTTGGTGTCGTGCGTAAACGGGATTCATCTTGCATTAAACTACCATACCCGATGATGTTTTGAGCTTGATTTGGGTCAGGTTCTTGGTTACAATTTTTATCTCCATCAAAATTAGATTTTTCGACAGCCATTAACGGTAAAATTAATGACTGAGAAATAATTTGAGCTGCGATGATTAAAGATAGGGAAAATATGCTTTGAAGTTTTCTTTTAAACATAATGACTTACCCCGAATAATCCTAATACATTTCGTATTTTAAAAGTGTGCAAGGTAAAGCACCATTATTAACAGGAATACGTTTAGAAGCTCTTAAACCTACTTTTTTAGCTAACTCTTTATTACCAGTTAAAATATAAGCTGTCCAACCTTTAAAACGCTGTTTAAAAATATCACCTAATAACTGATATAAAGCAATATTTTCTTCCAATTCACCGATTCTTTTCCCGTAGGGAGGATTGCAAATAATAATGCCAGAATCCGACGGAGCTTCAACTTCGGCTAAATTTTTCTGGAGCAATTTGACATGATTTCTGACTCCAGAATTGCGCGCATTAAGATTAGCTTGTTTAATAACCTCACTACTAGCATCACTACCAATAATAGGAGCTAAAAGTTCTGATTTTTGGCTATTTTCTGCCTCAGTTACTAACTCATTCCACAGGTTTTGATCGTAATCTGGCCAAGTTTGAAAACCGAAACTTTCTCGATATAAACCGGGGGCAATATTTAAGGCTTTTAATGCTGCTTCAATGGGTAAAGTTCCTGAACCACAAAGGGGGTCTAAAAAGGTTAAATCTGGTGTCCATTCTGCTAAATCTAATAAGGCTGCAGCCAAACTTTCTTTTAAGGGAGCTAACCCCATGGCCGGACGATATCCGCGACGATGAAGGCTATTTCCAGAACTATCTAAACTTAAGATACAGTTATTTTGATAGATATGAGCATTAAGCAAAATATCGGGGTTTTCTGTATCAATATTAGACCGTTGTTTGTACTTAGCGATTTGCTGATCTACGATGGCATTTTTAACCTCTAAAGCGGTGAAATGTGTATGGTTAAGTTGTTCATTGCCCCCGGTACAATTAACAGCTAAACTATCATCTGGAGTTAAATAATTAGACCAGTCAATTTTTTGAATATTTTGATATAACTCCCGTTTATTAAAGCATTTAACTTTTTCAATAGGTTTTAAAACTCGAAAAATTGTCCTCGCCCACAAATTAACTTTATACAATAATCTCTGATCACCAGAAAATTTAACACAAGTAAAGTCTGTCGTTACATTTTCTGCACCTAATTGTCTTAATTCCTGAGCGGCAACTTCTTCTAAACCGCGAGCAACAGTAGCAAGATATTCTTGATTCATTTATATTTCTTTTTGTTCGGCTAATTGTAAAATTTTTTGAGCAATTTTTAGCTCTATGGGCATAACAGAAAGGCGATTACCACGTCTAATTAATAATAATTGATCTTCGCTAAATTCCTCTTTTAATTGTTTAAGATAAAGCACCGTCGAAAATTTACTTACAAATTCCACTGATACAGTATGCCAACGAGGTTTTTCAGGAGTAGATTTAGGATCATAATATTTACTTTGGGGGTTAAATTGTGTGGGATCTGGAATATAATTGTCGACGACACGCATCAAACCAAAAATTCCTGGTACATTAACATTAGAATGATAAAAGAAACATAAATCACCTTTCATCATCTGTCGTAAAAAATTGCGCGCTTGATAATTTCTGACACCATCCCAAATTGTTTGACCATCTTTTTGTAGATGATTAATGCTATAGGTCAAGGGTTCAGATTTTAATAACCAATAATTCATGTTAATTTAGCTTGTTTTAAAGTCAAATTCCTTACTAATTTGCCAACATTTACCATTATGAATTAAGAGGGTAAATTTGGCTACCGTAAATTCAAAATGAATCGGTTGATGTTCAAATTCTAACCAAGCTTTATGAAAATTATCTTTAGTCAAATCGCGAAAACCGATGGTAATATGGGGAGAAAAAACACGATTTTGAGAACGTTGATCGACAATATTTAAAGATGATTCTAAATAAGTAGTTAAGTTTTGATAAATTGTTACTAATTCCGGTGTTTTGATCACATTAATATAAATAACACGGGGTTTAAAAGCGGCAAATCCATCCAAAATAATTGGTATTTGAGTTTGATGGCGCACAAATTTGGTTAAGTGCTTTTCTAGGAGGGAAATTTCATTTTTATCCCACTCAAAAGGTGGTTGTAAAGTAAGATGAGGAGGAGATTTTAACGCTGCTTTACTCTGGTATTTTTCCGTAAATTTCTGTTTAATTTTGGTCAGGATTTCTTGAATATTTTGCGGTGGAAGTAAGGCAATAAAATATAGTTGTTTCTGTTTAATATTCATTATTTTTATCCAGAAATGGTGAAAGGTAAAAAAAAGAAGTGAAAATTGGGGTAATTTTAATGATAAAATAGCAAAAGAACTTTAGTAAATATTCTTTTGCCATGTTTAC
>JAABRE010000013.1 GCA_011391125.1 Synechococcales cyanobacterium S06 | reverse complement strand
GTTAAAGAAACAAAAGGGTAAATGTACCAAATGTGGACATTACTTTACGAGCGAAGATGTGATTGAGGTTGACCATATTATCCCAAAAGCCGAAGGAGGTAAGGATGAATATAAAAACCTACAATTACTTCATGGTCACTGTCACGATACGAAAACCAAAGAAGATTCCATAAGGGTGCGTGAAAACAAAGAAGAGAATAGCAACCCAGAGCTAAAATTGCTTAAGGCTAGACTCGACACAGTTGAAATTGAAATTAAGAGACGTAAAGGTCTCAAATTAAGTGAAGTTAACAAAACACAAATCGAAAGGTTAGGTTTAGTTAAAACTGACTTAATTAATGAAATCAAATCTGTACGCAAAGAAATGAAATCTTTGAGAGACAAGAAACCTCAACCCAAAGCGAAAAAGCCAAAAGGTAAAGGAACGAAGAAACCAGACAAGCTAGACTTAATCATTATTGAGAAAGAAAGGCAACAACTGGAGAAAAGTCTCAAGGTGAAGCTCCCATGACAAGGGTAATCTTATTGAGTAGCCGTATGAGGTGAAAGTCTCACGTACGGTTTCGGAGGAGAAGTAAGGGAGGGTAACTTCCCTACTGACTCTCTAATATGCTAGAGATGTGGAAGTGGTGGATAATATTGCTTATATTGCTGATCGTGAGGGAGGTTTAGTGATAGTGGATGTCTCTAACCCTTTCGCTCCCTATAGATTAAGTAGCTATAAGAGTTCCAGAGAAGAATATGTAGATGTAGAAATGGTCGAAATGGTGGGGAATTTAGCCTATATTGCTGGCTATTCTAATGATTTGGAGATAGTTGATGTTTCTAATCCTTCTGCTCCCTATAGATTAGGTGGCTATGATACTGGGTATTCTTGGGATATGGAAGTGGTGAGTAATACTGTTTATATGGTTGACGGACGTTCAGTGATAGTGGATGTCTCTAATCCTTCACTTCCTTTTTACCTAGGTAGCTATAATACTTCTGGGTATCCTTGGGATGTGGAAGTGGTAGATAATTTAGCCTATATTGCGGGTGAGTTTGGATTAGAAATAGTTAATGTTTCTAATCCTTCTGCCCCTTCTTATTTTGGAGGTTATGAGACTTTTCAAACAGGCCTTAATGTAGAAGTAGTTGGCAATTTAGTCTATATTACGGGGTTTGGTTTAGCAATAGTTGATATCTCTAATCCTTCATCTCCCACTTATTTGGGAAAATATTATAATTGGAGGACTTCTTTTGACGTGGAAGTGGTTGGGAATTTAGCCTATATTGCGGGTGAGTTTGGTTTAGAAATAGTTAATGTTTCTAATCCTTCTGCCCCCTCTTATTTGGGTTTATATACCACGTCTGAGAATGCTTGGAATGTGGAAGTAGTAGGGAATTTAGCCTATATTGCGGGTGAGTTTGGTTTAGAAATAGTTAATGTTTCTAATCCTTCAACTCCTTCTTATTTGGGGGGTTATTATACTTGGGATTCTGCTTGGGATGTGGAAGTAGTAGGGAATTTAGCCTATATCGCTAGCGAATTTGGTTTAGAAATAGTTAATGTTTCTAATCCTTCACTTCCCTTTTACCTAGGTAGCTATAATACTTCTGGGTCTGCTAGAGATGTTAAAGTAGTGGGGAATTTAGCCTATATTGCTGACTATAATGAAGGTTTGGTGATAGTTGATGTTACTAATCCCTATGCTCCTTCCTACTTGGGAGACTATGATACTTGGGGTGATGTTCAGAATATTGAAGTAGTGGGGGATACCGCTTATCTTGCTGATGATGAGGGAGGTTTAGTGATAGTGAATGTTTCTAATCCCTATGCTCCCTCTTACTTAGATATTTATCTTTTTGATGATTTTGATTCGTGGGCGTGGGATGTGGAAATAGTCGGTAATTTAGCGTATATTGCTGATGAGGCAGGTGGTTTAGTAATATTAGATGTGAGTGACTTTACTGGCAAGGTTAATCTTGTTGGTACTCCGAGCAGCGAAACCCTGACAGGAAATGACTTAGATAATTTAATCGAAGGTAAGGGAGGCAATGATACCTTAATTGATGGTGTTGGTGATGATACTTTAGATGGTGGTACTGGTAAAGATTCTCTGTTAGGTGGTGTGGGAAATGACACTTATATCGTCGATAATATCGGTGACAAAGTAACAGAAAACCTTAACCAAGGTATTGATACAATTAACTCTTCTGTTAACTATACTTTACCTGTAAATGTGGAAAATCTTACCCTGACAGGTACAGCCAATTTAACCGCAACTGGTAATAATTTAGCGAATAAACTAACAGGAAATTCAGGGAATAATAAACTGTTAGGAAATGCCGGAAATGACATTTTAAATGGTGGTTTAGGTATTGATATCATGTTAGGTGGTGTCGGAAATGACACTTACATTGTCGATAATTTAGGTGACAAGGTAACAGAAAAAGCGGCTCAAGGTACAGATACAATTAACTCCTCTGTCACCTATACTTTACCTGATCGTGTCGAAAATCTGACCTTAACTGGTACTGCAAATTTAACTGCAACGGGCAATAATTTAGCGAACCAACTAACAGGAAATACGGGAAATAATGAGTTATCTGGTCTTAATGGTAACGATCTTTTATCTGGTCTTGGAGGTAATGATAGCTTATTAGGTGGAGCAGGAAAAGATACGGTTTCTGGTGGTAATGGTAATGATATTTTATTAGGAGGAGCGGGAGCAGATACCCTTACTGGTGGTAATGGTCGCGACTTTTTTGTTTATACTTTACCCACGGAAGGTAAGGACACAATTACCGATTTTAACCCCGATCAAGGTGATAAAATTCGCATCGATCGCACTGGTTTTGGTCTCGAAAATTTAGCCGCAGGTGCTTTACAAAGTGACTATTTTGTGTTAGGAACTGGAGCGAAAGATGAGGGCGACAGATTTATTTTCAATAGCGGAAATAATACCCTATTTTTCGATAGTGATGGTAAAGGTTTGTTGTCAGAAAGACAGAAGGCGATCGCCGTTTTAAGTAATGATATTGACTTAAAAGCTGGTGACATTATCCTAGTGTAATTGTGAGGTTGCAAAAACCCGATTTCACGGCACGAAATCGGGTTTTTAAGATAGCGCTAAAGCGCAACAACGAACCCTTGCCGCCATAGCATATTATTGCGATTTTGTCAAGTAATTGTTACAAAACTTTACTTTGGTGGTGGGCAATTGCTGATTTAGATTAATTATGGCAACCCGATGTTATAGCATTTTAAGTTGATATTTTGCTTCTTTTTCCCCCTCTCCCTTTGGGATGAGGGGGGTAGGGGGGTGAGGGCTTGTATCTCATTTAATCCGAAACTGCTATATCGTAGCAAGTGCAACGGGCTACAATAGAGTTAAATTTTGATAAATTTATGTAACCAACCATGACTAGACAACCCCACGATCAATTTGCCAAAGAGTATTTAGAAGAATTACTGAAACCATTAGGAAAAGTTGAGAGAAGTAAAGAAATATCAGGGGAAGTGAGACAAATTGATATTTGGTTTATTCCTTTTAAAAATAGATCGGTGGAAACTTCTCAGTTAGGAATTTTAGCAAAAATGGCGCAACAAACCGCCTTATTTGAACCCTACCGAAATGCTCCTACCGAAACCGAAATCAAAAGTTGTTTGCTGAAATTATACAGCATTCATAGTTTACAAGAAAGGGAGGCCAAACGGGACAAAAGAATTATTGATGATGACAACTTACCTTTTTTGTGGATTTTAGCACCGACATTGTCGGAGCGAATGCTCACGGGTTTTGGTGCTACATTAGACTTAGAGAATTGGGAAACTGGTATTTACTTTTTACCCAAGTTTCAAAAAACCGCCTTGGTTGCCATTAATCAACTAGCAAAAACACCGGAAACACTGTGGTTAAGGGTATTGGGAAAAGGAAAAACTCAAAAATTAGCCGTCGAAGAGTTGATTAACCTAAGTCCAAATAATCCTTATCGTCGAAATTTAATGGATATTTTAGCATCATGGCGTAAAAATTTAGAAATTAGAACCCAATTAACCTCAGAGGAAAGGGAGGATTTTATGAACTTATCACCAGCTTATCTAAAAGAAAAAGAAGAGTGGAGAGTTGAAGCAAAATTGGAAGGAAAATTGGAAGGAAAATTGGAAGGAGAAATAAGAACAAAAAGATTAATGATTGAGAATTTTTTACTAGCTAAATTCACTAATTTAGATACAGAATTATCAGCAATTATCGAACCCTTATTACAGGTAGAAACACCCGAACTAACCCGTATTTTGTTAAATTATAATCGAGAAGAATTAATCTCACGATTTAAAGGTTAAAAACTATAGCAGTCCTAGGTTCGTTGTGTAGAGACGTTGCCTGCAACGTCTCTACAGTAAGGGTTTTGTGAAAACAATTTTTTACAACTAATTTAGGATTGCTATATAAGGAGCTTTAACAAATCGCCGTTTTAAGTAATGATATTGACCTAAAAGCTAGTGATATTATCCTAGTTTAATTTTAGTGTTTCAAAAATCCGATTTCGTGCCGTGAAATCGGGTTTTTAAGATAGCGCTAAAGCGCAACAACGAACCCTTGCCGCCATAGCATATTATTGCGAGTTTGTCAAGGGTTGTTTTAAAAGAATATCACTGAATATCGAAATTTGAGCCAATTTGCGCTAATTTATCTAAATCGGTGGGATCAGCAACGTAGGGTACAACCCCTAAAACCCGCACTTGAGTTAGGTTTTCCAGAAAGGCGATCGGTGTTAAATCCTCTAAATTGTCCTCGGAATCAGGGTGAACACAATTAAGGATAATACCCACCAGCTTAATCTTATTTTGCCTTGCTAATGCTATATTCGCCACTGTAGCGGCAATTGCCCCCAATTTGACCGGAACTACCAAAATAGTCGGGAATTTCCAATCCCTAGCGAGATCAGCTACAGTCAATTCATTCGTAATCGGTGAGCCCAATCCGCCTAAAGCTTCAATTAACAAAAGCTCGTGTTTTTGCTGTAATTCCTCATACTTTCGCCACACGAACCCTAAATCAATGGTTTTTCCTTCCTTCAAGGCCGCCAGGGGAGGGGCGATCGGTGTGGAAAAAGACAACGGAGTCACAACTTCCAGATTGGGGAATAAACCTTGATAAACTTGGCTATCTCCAGCGCCTGTTTCCATTAGCTTCATTATCCCCAAACTTTGCTGAGGCTGAAATTTTTGAAAATAGGCCGCTAAACAACTGGTAACCATGGTTTTCCCGATTTCCGTATCCGTTCCCGTAATCAAAATTTGTTTCATAATAATTAATTTGTCGGGGTGAGGTTTGCCCACCCAAAAATATTCTGTGTAACAAGTTACAATTTTCTAGTTAATTTTAAGAAAATATTTAGGTAAATTGCTATACACTGAGATAATAATATTATTGCCGTGAATTGAGGTTAAAGAAACCACCGTGACCCGTTCTGCCACTTTGACGCTTCAGTCCATGTTTCAGCGCTTACCCGATACCAATCGTCTGCGCTTGTTTTCGGGATCTGCTAATATTCCCCTTGCGGGTGAAGTAGCTCGTTATTTGGGCATGGATTTAGGTCCGATGATCAGCAAAACCTTTGCTGATGGAGAAATTTATATTCAGATCCAAGAATCGATCCGAGGTTGTGATGTCTATCTAATTCAACCTTGCTGCCGCCCGGTTAATGACCATTTAATGGAATTATTAATTATGATTGATGCTTGTAAACGAGCATCAGCACGGCAAATTACCGCAGTTATCCCCTATTATTCCTATGCTAGGGCCGATCGCAAAACTGCTGGCCGAGAATCAATTACCGCCAAATTAGTTGCTAATTTAATCACAGAAGCTGGTGCAAGCCGGATTTTAGCTACGGACCTGCACTCAGCCCAAATTCAAGGTTATTTTGATATACCCTTGGATCACGTTTATGGCTCTCCTGTTATCCTAGATTATATAGCTAGTAAAAATTTATCTGATTTAGTGATCGTTTCCCCTGATGTCGGAGGTGTGGCGAGAGCGAGGGCATTCGCCAAAAAGCTCAATGATGCACCTTTAGCCATTATTGATAAACGTCGCCAAGCACATAATGTAGCCGAAGTGATGAACGTCATTGGTGATGTTAGGGGCAAAACTGCGGTGTTAGTGGATGACATGATTGATACCGCCGGCACCATCGCCGAAGGTGCTCGAATTTTGCTGAGGGAGGGAGCACGCCAAGTTTATGCTTGTGCTACCCATGCTGTTTTTTCAGGCCCTGCTGTCTCTCGTTTATCATCGGGAGACTTGGCGGAAGTTATTGTTACTAATACGATTCCCGTATCAGAAGACAAGCAGTTTCCCCAGTTGAAAGTTTTATCTGTGGCAAATCTGATTGGTGAAGCAATTTGGCGAATCCATGAGGATAGTTCTCTCAGTAGTATGTTCCGCTAATTCTAGTTGATAATCTATCATTTCAGTTAACCCCTATTGTTAACAGTTAACAATAGGGGTTAACGGCCGTTAACCCCTACACTTAAATCTTGTGAATATTTCTCAAGTTATAGTAATTCCAAATAAAAATTAGACAATATAATTTGATAGTTGGAAGCGATATGCTTAAAGAGCGCTAAAGCGCAACAACGAACCTATTTTTCAACTGTTCTAATCTTAATTGTAATTACTATATCTCGCTTTTTTAAGGCAAAAAAGTCCAGAATTTCAGTGCTTAACTAATAATATTTTCTTCAACTTGAATGGCAATAACAGTAATATTATCCCTTCCTCCTCGCTCTAAAGCAGCTTCAATACAAACGGAGGTTAACTTTTTGGGATCATCATCAAATTGCTGTACTAAAAGCTCTAATTCCGAGGGTAATAATTCCCCGTGTAAGCCATCACTACACAATAATAATAGATCGCCAGGTAATAAATCCCGAGCCACTGGATACTCTAAATCACCCCATTTGGGATCAATAAATAAGTGGTCTTTCCCTTTTCCGCCTAAACAGGAATTAACCACAGATCTCATGGGATGAGTTAAGGCTTCTTCGGGGGTAATTTGTTCCATATTAACCAAGACTTGGACCAAGGAATGATCAGAAGTTACATAAATGGGAACACCATTGCGACAATGATATAAACGACAATCACCAGCGTATAAGTGAATGTAGTCGGTTTCGGTGGCAATCACGGCTACAATGGTTGTACCCATGTTACTGGTCGCAAAATTTTCTGAACCATGCTTTCTAATGGCCGCATCCGCAGCATAAAATCTTTCTAATAATAATTCATATTTACCATGATTATCTTTAGGTAAGGGGTTTTCTAATAATTTGGCAAAGGTATTAATGGCGATTTCCGAAGCAATTTCGCCAGCGTTATGACCTCCCATACCATCGGCAATTACGGCTAAGATAGCAGAATTATCCGGCCAACTTTGTAAGATAAAATTATCCTCATTTAATTCGCGAACCTTACCTCGATCTGTTCTAGCTTTGCAACTAAGTTGAGAGGATAAACAAGGAGTCACAAAACTAAGCAATAAATCCTGGAGATTTTCTCGAATTGCCGCTGACATGGACAACTGAACCGAATTGGCATAGTTTTTTAAGCCTTCATATTCCTGTAAAGTTAAAGATACTGACACTCTCTTGTTTTTAGCCATTGTCCATTTCTTATGCGCAACCTTTTTTTTAGTATAGCAAAGTTTCGCTCCCCGTATAACTGGAGAGTTACCAGTTAACAGTAAGGGTTAACGGCCGTTAACCCTTACACCTCCTTTAGACGATAGCTTGAAATCAGGACTATAGCACTCCTAAATAGGTTGTAAAAAATTGTTTTCACCAAACCCTTACTGTAGAGACGTTGCCTGCAACGTCTCTACAGAACTCATTGAGGACTGCTATATATAGTAATTCCAAATAAAAATTAAACAAAAGTTTTTAGTTTGTTGTTGGACTTTAGTCCTAAGAAGCGCTAAAGCGCAACAACGAACCTATTTTTTAACTGTTCTAATCTTAATTAAAATTACTATAACTAGCAAGAGCAATTAAATAAGTAATTACTTATTACTTATTACTTATTACTTCTTATTTATCTCTGACGGCCATTTCCCCTATAACCCATCATTTGTCCCAGTTGGCTACGTTGTTCTGGAGTTAAAATAGCGCGAATTTCTAACATATTTTCAAAGTGTAAATTACCCATTTGTTGACGTAATTCTTGAATCTCTCGCTGTTTACTTCTCAACTGTTCATTAGAGCCATTATTACTCATTAAATTCCTTAATTCATCTTCTTTAGTTCTCAGTTTATCTTTAATGGGTTTGAGGGAATTATAGTGATCTTTTTTAAGGGATTCAAATTGTTTTTTTTGTGCGTCAGTTAAGTTAAGTTTTTCCATCATTTGTCCTCTGTCGTAACCGTCACCTCTATCACAGTGAGAACCCATTTGAGCCATTTGAGCCATTTGTACGGATGCTGAATTGCCCCCGAAAATGGGAGCTGAAAACGCTGGTGTTGCCCCCAAAGAGACGACAAAAATACTAGCGATTAAAGACAGATTGCGTAATAACATAATATTTACCTCTGATTATTTTTCTTGATAATTTGTTAACATTAACCATTCCCCTTCGGGAGTGGTTTCATGATTGATATATGTTCCCTTAATTGTGCCATCCCAACTATTAACTAAAAATTCTTCAATCTCAGGATTATTTTCGGCGATTTGCGATGATGGTTTCAGGAAATAAGCACCACCTACAATTAACATGAAACCAGTGGCGATCGCCCCCAGTAAAATTAATTTATTAGCCGATTTAGGTGACTTAAATTGAGGTTCTTGTTCCAATAAATTAAACAATTTCTGTTCAAAATTATCCGATTCCCGAGGAGGAGCAGGTTTATGTTTTCGTAAAAATTCGCTTAATTTAGGATCGTTTAAATTTTTCATATTATTTCTCCCTCTTGTTGGAGAAACTTTCTCATGGCCGTATGACCATTAAATAAACGGGATTTGACCGTTCCCACGGGAATATTGAGAATTTCTGCCACCTCCTTTTGTGGTAAATCTTCTAAATCGTGTAAGACCAAAACGGCTCGTTGTTCTAAACTAAGGGATTGTAAACCCCTAGCGACCAAATCTTGGTAATGTAAATGAAGTAAATTCGGCATTTCTACGGATTTTGAGTCTATATACTTAATGGTTTCGTCGGGGGCAATATCCGTTTGAAATTGTGACATTTGGCCGTATTTTTTTCTTTGGTCCTGGGCCACATTCCACGTAATGCGATAAAGCCAAGTTGAAAAATAAGAGGAATTTTTCAGTTTTGGCAACCCTTTCCAGACTCTTAAAAAGACATCTTGCACCAAATCATCTAACATTTGCTGTCCACAAAGTTGATATAAAGTGCTACGGACTCGCTGCTGATAACGACGATATAAATGACGGAAAGATGCAGCATCTCCCTGTTGGCTTAATTCCACCATTTGTTGTTCATTTATACCTTGATCATCAGCTAACACTTTGCTCATTGTCCCAACTTTGGTTAATTCACAGGGATTTAGACAGGGGTAAGTTGACAAAGGTTCACGGACAATTGACAATTAACAATTAGGAAATAATGGGATAATTTAAGAAATTTGGTCGGCTAATTTATTTGAAAATTAATAATTATTATGATTAGAAATCAATTAATTACAGCAGCACGTCAATTTTATCAACTAGGTTGGATGGTTGGTACAGCTGGCAATTTATCGGGTAGAAAAGACGCAGATAGTTTTTGGATTACTGCTAGTGGTAAAAGTAAAGGAAGACTGACAGAATTAGATTTTGTCAGGGTAAATTTGGCAGGGGAAATGATCGAAACTCCGGTGAAAAATAATAAACCTTCCGCAGAAACTAGCATTCATACTGCTATTTATAACTTATTTCCTGAAGCTCAGGCCTGTTATCATGTACACTCGGTGGAAGCGAACTTAGTTTCTAAGTTTAGTCAAGGAAGTTTTCTCCCTTTACCTAGTATTGAAATGTTAAAAGGTTTGGGTGTTTGGGAAGAAAATCCGAAGGTAAATATGCCCGTTTTTGCTAATCATTTAGATGTCCCCAAAATAGCGGCAGAAATTACCGAAAAATTTAGTCAATCTAAACCCCAAATACCCGCTTTATTAATCTTAAATCATGGTGTAACTGTCTGGGCGGATAATTGCGAAAAAGCGGAACATTATGTGGAAATTTGCGAGTATTTATTTCGTTATATTGTCACAGCTTATCAAGTAGGTTTAGATTATAAAATTTAGAGAGAAATCGGATTTTTTGTGAAAAATTGTATTTCTTAATTAAATTTTATTTGGTGAAAAATCCGATTTCTTTAACCTAATTATTTTGGACTAAATTATCATAACAAACCGCTATTTCTTTCTTGATTTTTTTATTTTCAGAGTCAGAAATTAGCGCTTCTTGATAATATTTAATCGCTTCTTCAAATTTTCCTAGTTCCTTCGCTAATAAACCTTTTTGACATAAAGCCCAATAGTCTTTCGGTTTGATTTTTAAAGCGCGATCATAGCTATCTAAAGCAATTTCTTTTTGTCCTATTTGATCATAAGCCTCACCCCGTCGATAATATGCCCAATAATCCGTTGGCCGTAGGTATAAAGCCTTATCATAACAGGCGATCGCCTCAGCATATTTACCTAAATTGCGCCAAATTTCTCCCTCGCGATAATAGGACCAATAATCATCTGGCCTACTTTGCAATGCGTGTTCAAAACAGGCGATCGCTTCTGGAAATTTACCTAAATCCCGACACAAACAAGCTTGATCATACCAAGCCCAATAGTTATTTGGTATAATTTTTGCAGCTTGTTGATAACTTTCTAAGGCCTCTTCGTAGCGTTGTAATTCTTCTAACATAGCACCTCGATAATACCAAGCCCAATAATCATTATGGTAATATAATAAGGCCCTTTCATAACAATCTAAAGCGTCGTGAAATTGTCGATTTTCCCGCAAAGTGTGTCCCTGTTGAAACCAGTCTTGATAGCTTTCTGGCCTTGATTCTAGGGGTCGATAAATAGTAAAATTATTGTCATTCATTCTTGACATTTATTATAACCTTGATTGGTAAATCGTTTATTTTTATTTATATTAATTTAACATAAAAAATTATAATTAATTTAATCTGCTCACTTTTTAATTTCCATTTCTTAACTTTTTACTTCTTACTTCATTATGTTACCCAGTGATTTATTGATTTCCCGTCAACAAGGAGAATCCACTATTCCGAAAAAAATACCACTGAATGAATCCATGATTTCTTTAGCGATGGATCAGATTAATTGTTTTCAAGAATGTGTGGGTAAAACGAGTTTTGAACTTAATCAAAATTTAATCGAATTAGAAGGAGAAACTCCTGATTATAAAATTAAAAGAGGTTTTGCTCATCTATTAAGAAATAGCTGTTCAACTTGGGAAATAATTAGTCCATTAGAACCAGTTTTATTAAGAAAAAAAGTCTTTACTCAGGCTAAAATATTAACACCAATTCCCCTAAATCGTAGCAAAACTTTAGAAGCAGTGTGCAGGGAATTAAGTAACGAATTAAATCGGGAAGTATTACCTTCAGAAATTGAAAAAGGATTGTATGCAGATTTACCAGATAATCGTATTTTAACCCAATTTGAAGCTCCTACTCCGGAAGCTTTAATACATCGTTATAATTTGTCACAAGTACAAGGAATATTTTATCGCGCATCCCATATAATAATTAACGCATATCGTAACGATCCCGGGGAATATAAATTACTATTTAGGTATCTTAAATTATTCCAATTAATGGCATACATTGAAGGAGATGCCGACACAGGTTTTACTATTACCATAGACGGACCAAATAGTTTATTTAAAGCAAGTACCCGTTATGGATTATCCTTAGCAAAAATGGTCCCAGCGTTACTTCATGTTACTAAATGGAGCTTAAAAGCAGAATTACAAAATAAAGATTATTATACCAGCGAAATGAAAACGGGATACTTTAGCCTCAATTCTGACTGTGATCTTGTCAGTCATTACCCACCGCAAAAACCTTATGATAGTATGTTAGAAGAATCTTTTGCGACAAATTGGCTGAAACAAAAAACCGAATGGAAACTAGAAAGAGAAGTTGACTTAGTACCTTTACCCGGAAGCGTAATGATTCCAGACTTTCGTTTAGTGCATCCAGAAAAAGGGGATTTCCTATTAGAAATTATCGGTTATTGGCGGCCAGAATACTTAAGAAAAAAGTTTTATCAATTAAGAAATGCCGATCTTGATAATATTATCATTGCAGTTTCCGAACGTTTAAACTTAGAAAAAGCAGGCGTTAATTTTAACGATTTACCCATTAAAATAATCTGGTTTAAAGATAAATTATCCCCAAAAAAAGTATTAGAAATACTAGAAGAATAGAGCTTAACAAAAAATCTAATTTTTAGCAAACTCTTTCAGTTTGTTAGCTAAAAATTCGCAAAAATCGAATTTCGTGAGATAATTAAAATCAAATCTTGCGTCTTCTTGTTTGCGTGTTCTTCTTTGCGCCTTTGCGTCTTTGCGTGAGATAATAAAAATTAAACTTTGCGCCTTCTTCTTTGCGCCTTTGCGCCTTTGCGTGAGATAATAAAGATCAATTATCAACAGATTTCACCCAAAAAAAAACAGCAGGAAAAAACAGAATAAATCGTATTTTTCCCCGCTAGAAATGGCTTAGTAAAGTTCCTCTTCTTGGTGAGTAAGGATGGTACAATCAGAGGTAGGATATGCTACACAAGTTAAAACGTAGCCTGCTTCGATTTGATCGTCATCTAAGAAAGATTGATCAGATTGATCTACAGTTCCAGACTCGATTTTACCAGCACAAGTTGAACAAGCACCCGCGCGACAAGAGTAGGGTAAGTCTAAACCTTGCTCTTCAGCAGCATCTAAAATATACTCATCATCGGGTACATTAATAGTTTGTGCACCGTCGGGAGTTTTTAGAGTTACTTTGTAAGTTGCCATTTGTGTCTCCTATATGTTCTCAAGTAAACGATAGTTGTGTTTTACTACCAAGCTATAAGTTAAGCTACATATCTGATACTAAATTAAAACTGCACTTATTTGATTCTGATTAGAAATCAATTTGTTAAACACATTTATGATAAGATTTACTTATGGATTTTTCGCAAAATGTACTGAGTAATACTTTTTTCCTTTATACTTACTCAGGGCAATTCATAAATTCTACCTCGAATATTGCTTATATTAGTAAAGATTATAGGTAAATCTAAATAGTTATGATTAAATCTATGGAAAATGAATAAAGTTAGTAATTTTATCCAAGTTGGCATTATAGGCACTGGTTTTGCGGCCTGTCGTCGTGCTGAAGTTTTACTGCAATCCAAGTTTGCTTCTTTAGTCGCTGTAACTGGTCATACTCAGGAAAAAACCGAGGAATTTGCCGCTAAATATGGCGTTTCTTTGCTTAATTCTTGGCCGGAATTAGTCAGTTTACCTAATCTTGATTTGGTGGTAATTTGTACTGTTAATAACACCCATGGGGCGATCGCCAAAGCAGCTTTAAATGCAGGGAAACACGTAATTATTGAATACCCGCTTTCTTTGGATATTTCAGAAGCAGAAGACTTAATTAATTTAGCTAGGGCAAAAAATTTACTGCTCCATGTGGAACATATAGAAATACTCGGCGGGTTACATCAGGCAATCAAGGAGTATTTACCGAAACTTGGTAATGTTTTTTATGCTCGTTATATTACTGTAAAAATTGATAATCCTGCTCCTGAAAAATGGACTTATCACCATGATTTATACGGTTTTCCTCTAATGGCTGCGGTTTCTCGTATTCACCGTTTTACTAATTTATTTGGCAAGGTTACCTCTGTAAGTTGCCAATCTAAATTTTGGAATCTGCCGAATTCTCAATATTATTCCGCTTGTTTATGTGATGCACAATTAAAATTTGAGAATGGATTAATCGCTGATATAACCTATGGAAAAGGGGATAAATTTTGGCAATCTTACCGCGATTTTGAAATTCACGGGGAGGAAGGATCACTTATTTTTAAAGGTGACAAAGGCCATTTAATTACATCAGCAGGTAACCAAGAAATTGTCATTCCTTCTCGTCGTGGTTTATTCCAAAAAGATACGGAAATTGTTTTAAATCACCTCTTGACAAATGACATTTTATATGTATCAAATCAAGCTAGTTATTATGCTTTAAAAATGGCTGATTTCGCTAGAAAATCAGCTGAAACAGGTACAACTTTATTCGTTTAAATTAACTTAAATTAACTGGAAAAATAAATGTCAAACCAAGGATTTTCCGGCCTCTTAATAATGGGTTTTAGCTTATTTTTTTTGACGAGCTGTAATCAAAATAACCCAGAAAATATTGAGGGAGAATCTGGGAAATTGCCCTTACCATTAGCGCAAAATAAACAAGGGGCGATCGAACCTGGTTCTTATTGTTTTGAACAGGAAAAAAATGCCGAGACAAAAGTAACTGCTCAACTTTTAATCGCTTCTGATTTAATTGTTACAGGAGTTATTGAAAGTTTTAAAACACCCCAAGATAAACAAGCTAAAAGTAATTTACAAGAGCGGGAATTTGTGGCAGGAATCTTAAATGAAAACCAATTACAAGTAACTATTAATAAGGAAAAAGATCCTCAAAATAAAACTAGAGAAGAAACCTGGTCATTAACTTCGAAAAAACTTACCATGAATCAGGTTCTTTATAATGCCATTAATTGTGAAAATTTAATTAGTAAATAATTTTTTGCCCTAAATTCTAACTACGAACAGCAGACTAACAGCTATCATAGTAAGTGAACATTCAGTTATTGATAGAAATTGTTTTTAATATGTCACGAACAGTTGTAATTACAGGAGCATCATCGGGAGTTGGGCTATATACAGCCAAAGCTTTAGCTGATAAGGGTTGGCACGTTGTGATGGCTTGTAGAAATTTAGAGAAAGCAGAGTGCGAGGCTCAAAGAGTCAAAATGGCTAAAGGTAGCTACACCATACTGCACATTGATTTGGGCAGTTTGCAAAGTGTGCGCAATTTCGTCAATGATTTTCGCGCTTTGAATCGCCCTTTAGATGCTTTACTCTGCAATGCCGCCATTTATGAGCCTCTGATTAAAGAGCCAAAACGAAGCCCCGAAGGTTACGAGTTGACCATGACTACCAATCACCTTGGTCATTTCCTCCTGTCTAATATTATGCTGGAAGACTTGAAACGCAACCCGGCTGAGGATAAAAGGTTGGTTATTTTAGGTACTGTTACCCATAACCCCGATGAACTTGGCGGAAAAATTCCTCCTCGCCCCGATTTGGGCAATCTGGAAGGCTTTGCTGATGGTTTCAAAGGAGACATCACGATGGCTGATGGTAAAGCATTTGAACCAGTTAAAGCCTACAAAGACAGCAAAGTGTGTAACGTGTTGACCATGCGGGAATTACATCAACGCTACCACGAATCCACGGGAATCACTTTCAGCTCCTTGTATCCGGGCTGCGTGGCTACAACTGCTTTATTCCGCAACCACTACCCCCTGTTCCAAAAAATCTTCCCCATTTTCCAAAGATACATCACCGGCGGGTTTGTGTCCGAAGAATTAGCGGGTGAAAGGGTTGCGGCAGTTATTGCTGATCCTGAATACAAACAATCTGGGGTTTACTTCAGTTGGGGCAATCGCCAAAAGAAAGGGCGCAAATCCTTTGCCCAAACCGTCTCTCCCCAAGCTCGTGACGACGAAAAAGCAAAATTAGTTTGGGATTACAGCTACAAATTAGTGGGATTGTCATAAAACTATCACATTGTAGTTAAAGTAGGGTGGGCAATTATAGCATTTTCTGATTAAGTGTTATATACCCCCTCACCCCCCAACCCCCTCATCCCAAAGGGAGAGGGGGAAAAAAGAGGCAAAATATCAACTAAAAATGCTATAAACAAAAGTTATCATTTTTAACCGAGTTAATTAATTGCCCACCTTACAGTTTTTAATAAGAGGTGACTAAAAAATGTTAGTAACAAGTAATTTAAAAGAATTATATGAAATTGACGATTATTTATGGTTAGAAAAAACGATTAAATTGTTAAAAAATAGACAGTTTTCTGAGTTAGATTTAGATAATTTAATTGAGGAGTTAGACGCTTTGGGTAACGAAAGTAAAAACAGAGTAAAAAGTCTTTTAGAACAGATTATTAGACATTTATTATTGTTAGAATATTGGACAGAAGAATTACCTTATAATTCTAATCATTGGCAATCAGAAATTTTGAGTTTTCGCTATCAGTTAAATGACAGAATAACGACTAACTTTAAAAATATGTTGGCTAATGATTTAGAGATGTTATATGGGAGAAGTTTAAAATTTGTAGAAACGAAAACAGGTTTTAAAAGATTTCCTAAAAATTGTCCTTATACTTTAGAGCAATTGTTAGATGAAAATTATTTACCTTAAAATCAGGAAAATTTACCAGAGGTGACTAAAAAATGTTAGTAACAAGTAATTTAAGAGAATTATATGAAATTGACGATTATTTATGGTTAGAAAAAACGATTAAATTGTTAAAAAATAGACAGTTTTCTGAGTTAGATTTAGATAATTTAATTGAGGAGTTAGAAGCTTTGGGAAGGTCAGAAAAAAGAACAGTAAAAAGTTTTTTAGAGCAGATTATTAGACATTTATTGTGTTTACAATATTGGGAGCAAGAATATGATTACACCCATCACCATTGGGAAGCTGAATTATATAGTTTTAGGAGGCAATTAAATGATGAAATAACAGCTAATTTACGCAATTATTTAAGTAGTGAATTAGACACCATTTATGAATCTGCTCTCGGTTATATTAATAGGAAAAGTAAGAATAAATTAACACAAATACCTAAAAATTGTCCTTATACTTTAGAACAATTGCTAGATGAAAATTGGCTACCCTAATTTAAAAGGAGCTTAAAATATGTCTTATAGTGAGTTTACAAATTTGAGTAAAGTGCAAAGCAAATTTAACCTAAATTTACAAGAAAAGCTAAAATTATTTACAGAAATTATACCAGTTACTCCGTCTCAATATCTTGTTGATACTTTAGAAGAATACTTACCTTTAGCAACAGCAATTAATACAGAAAAATCTCGATCTGAAGTTTTAATCGTCCAAATTTTGGCAGAAATTCGTCGTCAAGTTAATTATCAAATTAGTTTATTTTCAGGGACAGAATTTAATGTCGATATTAATAGGGGTTTGTCTGGTTATTGTGATTATTTAATTAGTTGTTCAAGTGAACAGTATTTTATTAATGTTCCTGTGATTACGGTGGTGGAAGCTAAAAATGAAAATATTAAAGGAGGTTTAGGAGCATGTATTGCTGAAATGATCGCAGCACAAATATTTAATGAGAGAGAAAATCATCCAATTAAAACTATTTATGGAGTAGTTTCTAGTGGTACAACTTGGAAGTTTTTAACCTTAGAAAATAATACCGTATCCATTGATAAAATAGAATATTATATTAATCAAATTGAGTATATTTTAGGCATACTTTTAACTCCTATTAAGGATATCTTAAACACCTCTAATTAAGATAATAATAGTTATCAGGAGAAAATACTTGAAATTAAGACGATGGAATTAGATTATTTTTTAATTTGTGGTTTGGGAAATTTAGGCCAGCATTGTGTTACTTATCTTAAGCAATTTGGAGTGAAAATTGTGGCGATTGAGTCCCATATTCCTCCGAGTTGGGAATTAGCAAATATTACCGATTTAGTAGATCACTTAATTATTGGTGATTGTCGTCAAAATAACATTTTAGAACAAGCATTTATTAATCAATGTCGTGCGGCTTTAATTGTTACTAATCATGAAAAAGTTAACGCTGAAACTGCTTTAGCCATACGTCAATTAAACCCAGAAACTCGTTTAGTTGTTCGTTCTGGTAAGGAAAATTTGAACCAACTTTTGGCAAAACAATTAGGTAATTATATCGCTTTTGAGCCCACTCAATTACCCGCTTCTAGTTTTGCTTTTGCTGCTTTAGGAAATGATACTTTAGGACTTTTTAAGATTGAAGACCAATGGTTAAAAATTGTTCAGCGTCAAGTGACAATTAATGATCAATGGTGTCAGCGAAAAATGCTGAATGAAGTAAGTAATAGAGAACGCCGTCTCTTAACTTATAATAATAATTATACTTGGGAAGATTCTTTAATTCTTGAAAATGATACTTTAGTTTATATAGAAATTGTTGATCAGTCTATTGTTAGTCCTTTTGCTCACAATAATTCCCAACAAGAAAAGTTTGATTTGAAATTATATTTAACAAATTTTTATCAAAATTTTTGGCAAATAACTCTTCAACAAACCATGCAACGTGTTGCTTTTTTGTCGGCTCTTGTTGTCATTGTTTTATTTATAATAGGAATTTTTCTTTTTCATTTTTCTTATCCCAAATCAAGTATTTCTGATTCATTTTATACCACGGCTATTTTAATTTTAGGAGGTTATGCAGACCTATTTGACAGTTTTGATGAAGCTCCCGCTTGGGTTAAATGTTTTGGTTTAATTTTAACCATTATGGGTACAGCTTTTGTCGGGGTTTTATATGCCTTATTAACGGAAGCTTTGTTATCAGCAAAGTTTCAATTTTATCAACGTCGACCACCTATTCCTAAACAGGATCATATTATTATTGTTGGTTTAGGAAGAGTGGGAACAAAAGTCGCTAGTTTGTTACAACAATTTAACCAGTTATTATTAGGAATGACGGAAAATCATGACTTGAAAAATAATTTATTACCGAACGTTTCGATTATTTTTGGTAACTTTTTTGAGCAGCTTCAAAAGGCGAATATTCAGAAAGCTAAAAGTGTTGTTATTACTACAGATGATGAAATTTTAAATTTAGAAATTGCTTTAATGATTAGTTCTATTAACCCAGAAACCTATTTAATTATTCGTACTTTTGAACAGCGATTAAGTCAGCATTTTAGCCAGTTATTACCTAAAGCTCATGTAATTTGTGCCTATAGTGTAGCAGCTGAAGCCTTTGTCGGAGCTGCTTTTGGTGAAAATATTATTAGTTTATTTCGCTTACATAATCAGACAATTTTAGTTACTGAATATCTCATTGAAACTGGTGATACTATTAATGGTTTATTGTTAGCTGATTTGACCTATGGTTATGGAGTTGTTCCTATTTTTTATCATAAACCTCCTCATTATTCCCGTTTTATGCCCTCTAATGATTTAATAGTAAATGTGGGCGATCGCCTCGTGGTATTAGCAAATATTGAAGGGTTAAAAAAAGTTGAACAGGGTTTATTAAATACCGAGGCAAAATCCTATTTTATTTATATAGAAAAAATCTTTAATTCCGATGCAAGTTTTGAAGGAGCAAATACCATTTCTCGTATTTCTGGTTGTCAACTTGGTTTAGCAAGAGACTCGCTAAAACATCTACCGACAACCTTAAATATACCCCTGTATAAACCGCAAGCGGAATATTTAGTAAAGTCCCTGAATAAATTACAAATTAAAGCTTATTTGATTGCTTAAATTATGTTATAATCAAAGATTAAATAAGCAATTATACTAAAGTTAAGATAACAAATTTTTTTAATTAACATGATGGAAAATTACGATTTTATCGTTATTGGTGGAGGGTTTACCGGAGCAGTATTAGCTTATGAATTAATTAAAACTGGTGTTACGGTTTTATTATTAGAAAAAGACCCGAATTTAGATAATGCTACCCGTTATAGTTATGGTGGTTTAGCTTATTGGTTAGCTACTTCGGAAACGTCCCATGAAACTGCAAAAAAAGGTCGGGAATATCACCGTAATTTAAGTCAGGAATTGGACGCAGATACGGAGTTTAGAGAAGTAAATTTACTCTTGACAATTGACAAGAATTGTGATAGTAATATTATCTTAAATAACTATCAATATTTTATTACCAAACCCGATCTTTTAACGGTAAAAGAAGCTTGTGAATTAGAACCTTTGCTTAATCCAGATGCCATTTCAGGAGTTTTAAGATATAACCATGGCCATATTAATCCGCTGAAAACTACCCAAGCTTTTCAGCAGGCTTTTTTGCGTCTTGGTGGTAAAATTTACTACGAAGACGTCAGGGAATTAATAACAGCAAATAACACAATTCAAGGGGTTAAAACTCAGGAAAATTCCTATTTTTCAGCTCATACTATTGTTTGTGCCGGTTGGTTGACTAGAAAAATATTTCAGCAGCTGGGGGTGAACCTGAAACTTTATTACACCTATGAACAGGTAATCACAGTAACACAAAGTAACATAAATTTACAAACTCAAGTGATGGCTGCTGCGTCTCAAAGACTCATACTAGAACAAGAAGCTGGCAAATTAGAGTCACAATGGGACAAGATGGGAAATGAACTTTTACCTCGGATTATTGACACGGGAGCAATTCAATTTAAAAATGGTCATTTGTGTCTTGGCCAAGTTACTCAAATTTTTCCGAATTCTCAGGCTAAAATTGACCTCAAAGGTAGTGAAAAAATTATCAGACAATCCATAGCAAAAATCCTACCTTCTTTAGCTAATTTAATAGGAACTTGTCATAATTGTTTAGTGGCATTTACACCAAATTCTCAACCTTTAATCGGTAAAATTGGAGATTTAAACGGAATTTATGCTTTTTCTGGATTTACAAGTACCCTATTATTAGCTCCTCCTTTAGCCAAAGAATTTGCTTCTTTTTTAACAAAAAATTTTGAAGACTAAGTTTTTTTAGGGCTAAAAAACACTATGATTTACCTTAATTCATCCGATTTACAACTTATCTGCGAATATGCAGAAGAAATTTATCCCGAAGAATGCTGCGGTTTATTGTTAGGAAAAAATACGTCGGCAGAAAAAATTGTGACTCAAGTTTGGCCGACTAAAAATGTTTGGAATCAGTTTGAAATGCAGCAGATATTTGGTAACAATCAAGGGGAAAATTTAAGTAAAAAAAATCGTTTTGCCATTGCTCCAAAAGCCATGCTTGAAGCACAAAAAGCCGCCGTTGAACAAAAGTGGACGATTATCGCTATTTATCATTCTCACCCTGATCATCCCGCCATTCCTTCAGAATGCGATCAAGCCATCGCTTGGGAGCAATATTCCTATATAATCATATCTGTTGAAAACGGTAAAGTAAGCAATTACCGCAGTTGGATACTAGATAAAGACTATCAATTTGAAGAAGAATACATGGCGATCGCCCCTAGTTAACCCAGGGTGTTTTCATTCTCGGAGGTGAAAACGCTGGGGATTGGGGGATTAGGGGATTAGGGGATTAGGGGATTGGGGGATTGGGGGATTAGGGGATTGGGGGATTGGGGGATTGGGGGATTAGGGGATTGGGGGGAACGATATTCTTAACTCCCTAAGTCCCTAAGTCCCTAAGTCCCTAAGTCCCTAAGTCCCTAACTCCTTGTTTATGGCTCTTTGTTCAAGATAAGAAATTTAGAATGAAAACACCCTGCTAATTAACCAGTAGGGTGGGCAAAAAAACTGAACTTTTCTCACCATGATTAATGATCATTTTGCCCACCAGACCGAACTAATAACTAATTGCTGTAAGACAGGTTAAGCTTTACAATGGTAGATTGCCAACTATTTCACACTAAAAAAATGCTCAATCCGAATTTGGCGGAAATAGACTTAACAAAAGACGACTATGAGCGATATTCTCGCCATTTGATTTTACCTGAAGTAGGAGTAGAAGGGCAAAAACGCCTCAAAGCCGCTAGTGTACTTTGTATTGGTACAGGTGGTTTAGGTTCTCCTCTACTGTTGTATTTAGCAGCGGCGGGAATTGGTAGAATCGGCATAGTTGATTTTGACATCGTGGATAAATCCAACTTGCAACGTCAAGTCATTCACGGTACTTCTTGGGTTGGGAAACCGAAGATTGAGTCTGCGAAAAGCCGTATTTTAGAAATTAATCCCTATTGTCAAGTTGATCTCTATGAGACAATGTTGACCTCAGAGAACGCTTTGGACATCCTGACACCTTATGATGTTGTAATCGACGGTACAGACAATTTCCAAACTCGTTACTTGACTAACGATGCCTGCGTTTTGCTGAATAAGCCCAATGTTTACGGTTCCATCTTTCGTTTTGAGGGACAGGCCACGGTGTTCAACTATGAAGACGGCCCCAACTACCGTGACTTATACCCCGAACCACCACCGCCGGGGATGGTTCCCTCCTGCGCTGAAGGTGGCGTTTTGGGGGTATTACCGGGGATTATTGGCACGATTCAGGCGACGGAAGCCATTAAAATCATTTTAGGTAGTCCTACCACTTTAAGCGGTCGTTTATTGCTGTATAACGCTCTGGAAATGAAATTCAGAGAGTTGAAGTTACGCCCTAACCCCGTCCGTCCCGTCATCGAGAAATTGATTGATTACGATATGTTTTGTGGTATTCCCCAAGCTAAGGCGGAAGAAGCTAAACAACAAACGGAAATCCCGGAAATCTCTGTTACTGATTTAAAACAAAGACTTGACAGTGGCGAAAGAATCATTTTAGTTGATGTCCGCAATCACGGTGAGTATGAAATCGCCAAGATTCCAGGGTCTGTGTTGATTCCTTTACCTGATATTGAACAGGGCATCGGGATTGACAAATTAAGAGAATTAGTCAATGGTGATCCCATAATTGTTCATTGTAAAATGGGCGGTAGATCAGCCAAAGCTTTAGGTATTCTTAAAGAAGCCGGTATTGAAGGCCTTAATGTTAAAGGTGGAATCAACGCTTGGAGTCTGGAAGTAGATTCCAACGTACCCCAATATTAAATTGTAGGTGGGCCTGGCCCACTCTACTTTTATTTTTTTAACACAATGAAACCTAATTTTTTTCACCATTTTAAGGGAAAAAATACTTTACAAACTGTTTTTATTGTTCCTTTTGTCTTAGAAATTTTAATTACTGTTAGTTTGGTCGGCTATTTTTCCTATCAAAATGGACAGAAAGCTGTCGAAAATTTGGCTAATCAATTAATAACAGAAACTGGCGATCGCCTTCAGGAAAATATCCTTAACTTTCTCGATATTTCGGTTAAAATAGCTCAGAATAGCCAAGATTTAGTTAGTTTAGGATTATTATATCTGAATGACTTAGATCCTTGGAGTCCTTATTTATATAAACAATATAAAAATAACGATCCTAATTTAATTTCTGGAGTGCAAATTGGTAATATTCAAGATGAATTTCGAGGTGCAGGGAATACTTACACTCCTGAAGGTAAATTTTTAGAAGGTGTTACCATTGCGGGTAAAAAAACTAATTTTCAATATCAAGGTTATACTGATTTAGAAAGGTTTAAAACCTTAAGCCAACCTGATTTAATGCGTCCGACCTTTTATGCTAGTCAACGGATTTGGTATCAACAAGCAATGGCAGCCAAAAAATCGATTTGGAGTGATATTTATACCAGAATTATTGCTAATAATTTAACCTTTAATTTGGTTCAACCTATTTATATTCCTGGTCAAGAAAACCCCCAAGCTGTTATCGCAGTTCAAATGGATTTAACCTATCTCAATAACTTGCTTAAATCTTTTAAAATAGGGAAAACTGGCCAAGCTTTTATTATTGATAAAAATGGTTATTTAATCGCTAATTCTTTACAGGAAAATCCCTTTATTCTTATTAATAAGAAAATAGAAAAGTTACCAATTATTAATAGTAAAAATGAGTTTACTAAATTTGTTGGTAAATATATTAAACAGGAAACTAATAACTTTCAAAAATTAGATATTTCTGATTTAAAAACTGTTAAATTTAAGCAGGAAAAATATTGGCTCAATACTATTCATTTAACCGATCAATATGGTTTAAATTGGCTGGTTATTATTACAATTCCTGAGTCGGATTTCATGACCGAAATTAAACGAAATACTGTTAACACAATTTTACTCTCAATTTTCGCTTTATTGGGAGCAATTATTATTGGTATTTTAACCGCAAAATGGGTGATTAAACCGATTTTAACTTTAAATAACGCCGCTAAAAATATTGCCCAAGGAAATTGGGAGCAAAACCTAGAAATTAACCGAGAAGATGAACTAGGAGAATTGGCTATTTCCTTTCAAATAATGACCTCTCAATTACAACAATTGTTTCAGGAATTATCGGAAAATAAAAATCAATTAAGTCAAATTTTAGAGTCGTTACCCGTGGGAGTTTCTGTACATAATTTAGATGGTAGTATTTCTTATTTTAATCAAACAGCAA
This sequence comes from Synechococcales cyanobacterium S06, assembly GCA_011391125.1. Lineage (GTDB taxonomy): Bacteria > Cyanobacteriota > Cyanobacteriia > Cyanobacteriales > JAABRE01 > JAABRE01. The sequence goes on along the minus strand of JAABRE010000013.1, from coordinate 49,247 downwards.
AGGATTTATTACAACAAGATATTAAACCGGTTTTAGGTGAAAATTTATCTTCAAATTATTCCCTTTATTTAGCGGGTACAAATGATTTATATCCTCCGGAAAAATTGGCAGTAAATCGCGCAATTCAGGGCGAAAAAGTTACCCTAGATAATCTGGAATTACACTTAGAAAATCAGATTATTCCTTTAGAAGTTACTGCGACTCCTCTTTATGATGAAGCTAACAAAATTGTCAAGGCGATCGCCATTTTTCAAGATATTACTGTCAGAAAATCGGCGGAAAAATTACTTAAAGAATATAGCGAAAAATTGGAATTAGAAGTTAAACAAAGGACTAGGGAATTAGGTCAAGCTTTAATCAAAGCTGAGGCCGCCAACCAAGCAAAAAGCGCTTTTGTTGCTAGTATGAGCCATGAATTGCGATCGCCCCTTAACGCAATTTTAGGATTTTCTAACTTAATGATTCGTACGCAAAATTTACCCCAAGAAACCCAGGAAAATTTGAAAATTATTAATCGTAGTGGCGAATATTTACTAACATTAATTAACAATATTCTTGACCTCGCCAAAATTGAAGCTGGAAAAACCACCCTTAACCCGCAAAATTTTGACCTCTATGACCTGTTAAACGAAATTCAGTCCATTTTTGCTCTAAAAGCCGTTGAAAAGGGCTTAGAATTGATGTTTGAGCGGACTGAGAACGTTCCTAGGAACGTCTGCACCGATTCCCTAAAATTGCGTCAAATCCTAATTAATCTCATTAATAATGCGATTAAATTTACTAATTCGGGTGCAATTTGCGTGAGAGTTTCAGTTTGTAGAGAAGTTGCCTGCAACGTCTCTACCATGATTACCTTTGCAGTTTCTGATACGGGAATGGGAATTGCTGAACCTGAAATCGAGGAACTTTTTCAAGCATTTAGTCAAACTGAAAGCGGCAAAAAAGCCCAAGAAGGCACAGGTTTAGGTCTAATTATTAGCCAGAAATTTGTTCAATTAATGGGCGGAAATATTACCGTAAAAAGTGAGTTAGGAAGGGGAACAACTTTTACTTTTGATATTACTGCTAAACACGTCAATGAAACTGAGATTAAAGCCAAAAAACCCCAACTTCAAGTTATTAAACTTGCTCCCAATCAACCGATTTATAAAATTTTACTCGTCGATGATATTCCGGTTAACTGTCAGTTATTAAGGCAATTATTACAACCATTGGGTTTTGAAATACGAGAATCATTTAATGGTAAAGAGGCGATCGCCATTTGGGAAACCTGGCATCCTGATTTAATTTTCATGGATATGAGAATGCCGATTATGGATGGTTATGAAGCGACGAAATATATTAAAGGTACAGGAATAAATGCGACGGTAATTATTGCCATTTCTGCGAGTGTTTTAGAAGAAGAAAAATCAGTTATTTTATCAGCAGGTTGTGATGATTTTATTAAAAAACCTTTTCAAGAAGCGATTATTTTTGAGACAATTGCTCAATATTTAGGAGTTAAATATATCTATGAAGATGAACAAGTTTTATCTGAAGAAAAACCGACAATTCTTACAGCAAAAGATTTAGCAATTATGTCAGAAAAATGGTTAAAAGAAATGTACAAAGCTGCTTTAAACTTAGATGATGAATCCCTGCTTAATTTAATTAGTAAAATTCCCGAATCTCATGAAAATATCGCCCAAAAATTAAGCAAATTAGTTGATAATTTTCAATTTGATACTCTGATTAATTTATTAGAACAAATTTTAAATTAAATTGTTGTTTTCTCTAATAAACTTCATCGTGTGTTCCTATATTAATTAATAAAATTTCCTCTTCATCTGAATTTTCTTGAGGAATAAACTTAAAGACAAGACGACAATCATAATCTATCGTACAAGACCAAATTCCTGATAAATTTCCTTTTAATTTATGAGTTCTTAAAATAGGATTAAACGGATCAGTTACAAGTAGTTGCAATTTTTCTTTAAGTTTTTGTTCAAAATTTATATTATGTTTGACTTTTGCTTTAAAAGCCCTTTTAAAAGACGAACTTAAAACTAAAGTTTTCATTTCATTAACTCACTCATAATATCATCAACTGTACCTTTAAGAAGATTTCCTGATTTATATTCTTGTTCTGCTTCAACAATACTATCAGCTATTTCCTGACGACGTCTTTCAATTAATCTTTTGCGGATAATATCAATTAAGTCCTCTTGAGTTTCGTCGGGTAAATTTTCGACCAGCTCTAAAATGTAATCAAAAGTAGCAACTTGATTCATAAATTACCTTTGTTTTTTAACTATTGATTTTAACAAAGATTATATCACAAATATTATTATTGATCCAAACATTGTAAATTTACCGTAACTCCATCACCCAATTTAACCACAAAAATCTTACAAAACTTACCCTTATAATTAAAAATTTCTTCAAAAGTTGTTCCTGTTTGGACAATTTCAATAAATTTTTCTAACCAATTTAAACCATTTTCTTGAAACAAATTAGCGCAATTTTCTTGTTTAGTTAATTGACGACGATTTAAGTTAAAAAACTGAGCAAAAATCGGATTAACTAACAAACAACGAAAATCAATTATTTCGGCATCTACTTCACTTCTAATTGCTTCAAATGCGGCAATTCCATAACAAGTATGATTTAAAATACTGGCTAAAATTGAACGGGATTGATATAGCAATTGAATTGTTTGTTGATGTTCTTGAATTTCTTGATTCAGTTGTTTTTCTTGTTTATGCAATGTTACTTGAGAGGATACCCTTGCTAACACTTCCTGTGATTCAAAAGGTTTAGTAATGTAATCACTTCCTCCTAATTGAAAAGCTTTAACTTTATCTAAAGTTCCATCTAAACTACTGAGAAAAATAATCGGAATTTGCTGAAGATTCGGCTTACTTTTAATTATTTTACAGACTTCATAACCACTTAAATCAGGCATTAAAATATCTAATAAAATTAGATCTGGTAAATTATTTTCCAGAAAAAGTAAAGCCAATTTACCATTATTAGCACTTTTTACTTGATAACCATTTTGTTTTAATAATTTTGATAATAACTGTAAATTTTCAAGTAAATCATCCACGATTAAAACTGTACCCCGAAATTCGGCAATCTCATTGTCATCTTCATAAAAATTATCCATATTTTTTTTAATATCTACATTCTTATTTTCTAAAATTATACACATGATTTCCCGAAATTTAGCTTTAGTTACTTTACATTTAAGTATTTCTGAAACCTTTTTCCATAAACTAGAAGCTAAAATTCTAATATAACCACCACTAAGATACAAAGATTCGGCAATTTCTTGGTATGAAAGGTCTTCCCAAGCTCCTTTTAAAATAGCTTCTTCTTGTAAACATAAATTAGTTTTTGTTTTCAAATAAACTTGTTTTTGAAGTAACTCTAAGGCTTTCTCAAATTTGCATTCTACTGCTGGCATAAATTAACTAATTAGCTATTATCAATAATTCTCTTATTATTTATAATACATTAAAGTCATGAGAATAATGTTCTTGAAACTTTATTTATTTTTTGCTCTATTAGAATAGAAATTTTGTTTTGTCACTAGCCTAAATTCCCTCAACTTGGTATAATATAACATTATTAATAATTCCTATCTTAAGTCAGGAAAATTATGGATATACGCAATTGTCAAATCAACCTTAATCATTGGTATGTTGTCGCCAGAAGTAGCGAGATTACTAATAATATTTTGCCGGTTACTTTATGGAAAGAAAATCTAGTTTTATATCGGGATAATCTTGGCAAAATTAACGCCCTTGAGGATAGATGTCCTCATCGACAAGTCAAATTAAGTGCCGGAAAAATAGTTAATAATAATCTCGAATGTGCTTACCATGGTTGGCAATTTAATAGCGAGGGAAAATGCGATTTAGTTCCCTATTTAACCGAGAAACAAAAGTTACCAACTTGTCAAATAAAAGCCTATCCTGTGCGAGAATTAGATGGTTTTATTTGGATATTTCCGGGAGAAGAAAACCATCAGGAAATAACACCTTTAAGTATTCCAGAATGGGAACATCTTAATTATATTGCCACTGTTTCAATGATTGAATTTAAAGGACATTTTTCCTATTTAATTGAGAATATAATGGATATGTATCACGGTCATTTACATAATAATTATCAAGCTTGGGCTTCGGCAAAATTAGCTAATTTACAGGTAAATGAACACCAAGTCGATGCCTATTATGAGGCGGAAAGTTATTACAAAATAGATAAAATCTGGTCGATTTCTCAGTTATTTTTCCCTGCTTTACGTCGCTTACATCCTGAACCTTTAAATGTCAGTTATCTTTACCCACATTGGAAGTCAACTCTAGGTAAAGATTTTACTATTTACTGTCTTTTTTGCCCTGTAAATGAAACCTTAACCCGCGCTTATTTAATTCATTTTACTTCCTTAAATGCGTTTTGGCGTTTACATAAATTACCGGTTTGGTTTCGTCGTTTTATCAAAAATAGCTTATTTGGTTCAGCACAAAAAATGTTAGATGGTTTAGTATTTGAAGATGTAAACATGATGGAACAAGAACAAGAATCCTACTTAACAAATCCTCAGCTTAAAAATTATGAATTAAACCCAACCATTGCCAAAGTACAACAATTAATCTATGAACAAAGTATTAGATAATCATTAATTGATGAACATTTTGCCCACATTTCCTGATTGATAAATTCACAATTATAGTAATTCCAAATAAAAATTAAACAAAAGTTTTTAGTTTGTGGTTGGACTTTAGTCCTAAGAAGCGCTAAAGCGCAACTACGAACCTATTTTTCAACTGTTTTAATCTTAATTGGAATCACTATCAACTATTAACTATCAACTATCAACTATTAACTATCAACTGTCAACTATCAACTATCAACTGTCAACTGTCAACTATCAACTATCAACTGTCAACTATCAACTATCAACTGTCATAATAATATTTAAAATAAAATTGGTTTCTACCGTTTCCTTTGGCAGAATAAAGTGCTTGATCTGCTCTAAAAATTAACTGTTCAAGGGTCTCAGATTCGGTGGGAATTACACAAGTTACACCTAAACTTACGGTAACATATTTATCGACTAGGGAATAAGCATGGGGAATCTGAAGATTACAGATTTTTAATCTTATTTGTTCGGCTACTTTTGCCGCACCTTCGCAATGAGTATTCGGTAAGATAATGGCAAATTCTTCTCCTCCATAACGAGCCACTAAATCCGCAGGTCTTTTAACAGATATTTTTAGAGTTTCTGCTACTTTTTTTAAACATTGATCTCCTTTTTGATGGCCATAATTATCATTATAAAGCTTAAAACAATCAACATCACATAAAATCAAAGCAAGGGGTGAATTTGCTCTTTTCATTCTTAACCATTCATTCTCTAAATATCGATCAAATTTACGACGATTTGCTACTTTTGTTAAACCATCCACTGTTGCTAATCTTTCTAATTCTTCATTGGCTTTTTTTAATAAAGTAGTCCTTTCTGTTACTTTCTGTTCTAATGTTTCAGTATATTCTTTTAATTCTTCATATAAAAGGGCATTTTTAATGGCAGAAGCTGCTTGAGAAGTTAAAGCAGTTAATAATTTTAAATGATGGGATTTATAATTAGTCGATTCAGTATTACTAATTACCACTAAACCAATGATTCCTTTTTGAGTAGTTAAAGGAGCACAAAGCAATGATTTAATTCTATTTTTTGGTTCGGGAATATAGCGAGGATCTGAACTGACATCATTAACTATTTCAGCTTTTCCTGATACCATTATATGGGTTAATATGGGTTTTATGGAAGAAGGGATCAGGCTATTATTGGCGAGCAAATCTGAAGAAAATGACAGTGTTTTTCTGAGTTTATTGTTCTCATTAAATAATAAAACAGAAACGCTATTAGTATCAAAGATTTTTTTAGCTTCTTCTATCACTAAATCGGTTACTTCTTTTGTGCTAATACAATTAGATATTTTCCCACTTATATCATATAAAAAATTAATTTCTTCGTATTTTTCTAAGGTATCAATAGCTAATATTTTTTTATCTAATTCTTGCTGAGTAAAAACACTCAAAAGGTCAGCTAAAATGGATATTTCTTCATCGCCAATAACCCAACCATAAATATGACTATTAACTTGAATCGGATATTGGTGATTTGTTTGATCATAATTGATTTCTCCCCAAAGAATTTTCCCTTTCACATCAATAATGGTAAAAGGAAGATGAGAAAAATTATTAATCTTATTCAGGAAATTTGGTAATTGTTTATCAATCAGTTTTTTTAGATTTATTTTGATCATTTAATTTCAGATACTGACTAATTTTATAACCCCAATATTTCTAAGGCTTTGGCCAAAACTTCTTTAGGGCGAAAAGGTTTTGTCATATATAAATCGGCTCCCACTGCAATACCACTTTGTTTATCCAATTCTTGCCCTTTTGCTGTTAGCATAATAATATAAATTTGGTCTAAATATAACTGTTTTTTTACAATTTCGCACACCTCAAAACCGCTCATTTTCGGCATCATAACATCAAGAAATACTAAATCTGGCTGCTCATCTTTAATCGTTTCTAAGGCATCTAAGCCATTATTTGCTGTTAGTAATTCCACCTCATATTCGTCCTCTAATTCTTCTAAGGCCTGCTCCATTAAGATGATAATATTCGGTTCATCATCTACGATTAAAACTTTTTTATTCATGTTTTTATGATTAATTTTGGTTATTTTTATGATTGATTTTCTTCAGTATTTCCCCAAAAAATTAAGGAAACATTTTCTAAACCCTTTGTAAAACGCCAAGTTTTGATTAGATCCGGTTCTTGAGAAAACATAGAATCTATAATAATAAAATCTGGCCTAAATGATAAAGCTTTTTTTAAACCCTCTTCCCCATCATTCGCCTCAATCACGCGATGACCTTGGGTTTGTAAGGTTTCTGAGAGGGTTTTTAAGGTGGAGGCGTTTCGATCCACTATTAACACGGTTTTGCTTGACTCTCCTTGATTGAGTAAGGAATTAACCTCCTTGAGTAATCCATCTTTATTTAAAGGTTTAGGTAAAAAGCGATCAACACCAATTTTATAGCCCCTTTCTGCATCTTGAATAATCGAGAGAATAATAATCGGAATAGTCATGGTTTGGGGGTCATTTTTCAAAACAGCAGCCACATCAAAACCATTAATCTGGGGCATTTTTACATCTAAGATAATTAAATCAGGTGTTAACGATTTGGCAAAATTAATCGCTTCAAAACCATTTTGAGCTTCAATTACCTCATATAGTTCCTCTTCTAAACATTGTCGGAGTAATTTGCGAATATTTGGGTCATCATCCACGACTAAAATTACTTTTTTGGGACTATTTTGGCGCGAAATAAGGTCTGTTTTTTCAGTGGTATTTGCTAATTGTTTTTTCAAATTTTCAAAGTCAATATTATAGGATTTATAAAGTTCTTCTTTCGTGGTCAAGGGAAGACTAAAAGAAAAGGTACTTCCTTGACCGATCTCACTTTCCACCCAAATTTTTCCGCCATGGTGTTCAATAATTTGCTTACAAATAGGCAATCCTAAACCTGTTCCTTTCGGTTTATTTGTTAATACATTGCCTACTTGGGCAAATCTCTCAAATACTTTCTCATGGTTTTCTTTTGCAATACCCATGCCAGTATCCGCAATTTCCACAATTAAGTGACTATTTTCTATTCTAGCAGTGCAGGTAACAAAGCCTTTTTCAGTAAATTTTACTCCGTTAGAAATTAAGTTAATTACTACTTGAATTAACCGATCGCGATCCACGGTAATATTCGGTAAATCTTCGGGAATATTTTTCACTAATTTGATTTTATCCTTGTCAAATAAGGAGGATGTGGCGGCGATCGCCCGTTCTAAAATCAAAACAGGATCAGTTAATTCCATCTTCCAATCTACCCTTCCAGCTTCCATTTTAGCAATATCTAAAACATCATTAATTAAAGAAGTCAATCTCTCAGCTTCGGTGACAATAATATTAATATTATCTGAGACCCTTTTCATCGCTTTAACTGCTTTAAAATTATCAGGATCAACGGCTGGAAAAATAACCTTATTCATCTTATCTTGGATAATAGAAGCGAAACCCAAAACCGAAGTTAAAGGAGTTCTCAATTCGTGGGAAACCGTAGCTAAAAAGTCGGTTTTGATGCGATCAATTTCTCGTTCATGGGTAACATCACGAATTAAAATAACCCAACCCAAACATTCGTCACCATAATTATTATTATCTAAATCCTTAATAATAGTAGTAGCTAAAGCTTGGCCGAAACGATCATTTGGTAATTCCACATCTGTATTAAAAGTATTTCGTTTTTTCTCGCTATTTTCCTTATTTAAATTAACTAAAGTTCTCGGAAAATACTCATTAATATTTCTATTTTTGAGGTCAATATTTTCTAGTTCAAACAGCTGTAATAAAGCGGGATTAAAGCGAGTAATATTCCCAAAAATATCTGTCACCAATAAACCATCGGCCAAATTATCCACAATGGCATTCAAATCCGCCACCGTAGTTTGTAATTGTCGCGATTGTTGCTTAGTTTGTGCCAATAAATTCGCTTGATTTAATCCCACCCCTAGCTGATTGGCTATTTGATTTAACAACGCCAATTCTCGATCTTCCCAACCACGAGGACCAGAATTTTGATAAGCAGCCAACAAACCCCAGAGTTTCTCGCCAATAAACACGGGAACCACCATAAAAGCGCGGACTTGATATAGCTCTAAAATTTCTACATGGCAAGGATTCAAATTAGCTTGATAAATGTCATCAATGACCAAATCTTGATGATTAACATACCGACCTCCTTTCGTTTCCTGTAAATAGGTGTCTTCCCAAACTGTGGTTTCCCCAGTGTCAGAAATTAAGGATTTCCAGCCTTCGCTCATTGATTCATACAAAAACTCTCCGCTCCAGTTAGGAAAAAAGCGATAAACCACTACGCGATCGCAGTTGAGAATTTGCCTAACTTCTTGGGTTGTAGCCCTAAAAATAGTTTCAATATCTAAAGTTTGCCTAATGCGTTCAATAACCCTCGCTAAAGTCCGTTCCTGTTCGGCAATTTTGACCTGTTGTTCCTTTTGAGCTTGAACTTGAGCCAAAACTCCTTGTAATTCCTTGGTTTTTTGGGTGGTTTTCTCCAATAAATCGGCTTGTTGCAGAGCTACTCCTAGCTGAATGGCTACCTTTCTGACAAATTCAATGTTTTTCCCTTCCCAGTTTCGGGGGGAACACTGATGAATACACAATAAACCCCATAAGCCATTATTTTTGACCAAAGGCGCAATAACATGGGATTTGACCTGAAAACGCGACAGAGTGGTTAAATGACAATCACTTAGATGGGACTCGTCAACATCATTAACTGCCCAAATTTTACCCTGTTGATAGTCACTGACATATTTTTCACCAAAACAATCATCGCAGACAACACCAACCAATGCCGATTGATAGTTAGGCGCAACATCTTCGGAGACAAATTCGCCCTCAGTCCAACTACTATCAGGAGCAAACTTAAAAATGGCCACCCGATCTGCGTTCAACAAATGACGTAATTCCGTACTTGCGGTTTGAAAAATGGTTTCGATATCCAAAGTGCGGCGAATTTTCTCAATCACTTCCCCTAACGCTTTTTCCCGTTCGGCTTCTTCGGCCAATTCCTCGGCTCTTTTTTGCAATTCCTGTTCTAGGGTACTTTGCAATGATTCCGATCGCTTCTTGGTTTGTGCCAACAACTCAGCTTGTTGACTGGCAACTCCTAAATGCGAACCAACTTGGACTAAAAAGTTAATGTCATCAGTTTGCCAATGTCTCGGGGCACTATTTTGATATGCTGCTAATAATCCCCAAAGTTGATCTCCTTCATAGATGGCAACGATCACATAAGCTCGAGCTTGAAACGACTCTAAAGCCTGAATATAACAGGAAGAAAAGCCCTGTTCATAAATATCATTACAAACTCGAAAAACATTTTTCCTGTTAAATGTACCTCCTTGTGTCATTTGTAAATAGCTATCTGTCTGGGGACTGGGCAAATATTTGATGCTACACTCGCTAATATTTTGACATAATTCGGGGTATTCTTCCTGCTCTAAAATTAAGGATTTCCAACCTTTTTTCACGGAATCGGTGATAAATTGACCACTCCAATCCTCATTAAAGCTATAAATGGCCACCCGATCAGCTTGAATTAAATTGCGTAATTCTTCGGTGGTAGTTTCAAAAATCTTATTAAGATCAAGGGATCTCCTGATTTTATCAATAATAATTGCGGCCGCTTTTTCCCGTTGTACGGCTTTTCCCACAGCTTGAGCCAATTGCTCCGATTGATTTTGTAGGAGTTGAACCTGGTTCGCTTGTTGCAGAGCTACTCCTAAATGGGTGGCAATATGACTGACAAATTCAATCTCATGATTGGCCCATTTTCGCGGACCACTACACTGATGAATACACAATAAACCCCACAAATCTTGCCCCTTGATTAGAGGTACAACCAAATTGGCTTTGACGTGAAAACGAGCTAAAATCGAGATATGACAAGCACTTAAGCCTACTTGTTCAATGTTCTCACAGGCCCAAATTTTACCCTGTTGATAATAACTTGCGTAGCGATCGCCAAAACAATGATCATTTATTCTGTGAGCTAAAGCGGAGACAAATTCGGGTTTCACATCTTCGGAAACGAACTCCCCCTGATTATAATTGGAGTCAGTGTCAAATTTATACATTCCGACCCGATCAGCGTTCAACAATTGACGAACTTCACTGGCCGTTGACTGAAAAATTTGATCTAACTCCAAGGATTCGCGAATCCGACAAATAACGCCAAATAAGGCCTTTTGTTGCGCTATTTGTGCTGCACGGGCGCGTTCTTTTTGTTCTAATTTCTTTAAACGTTCTTGTAATGCTGTTATTTCGGCTTGTAATTGTTCATTATTTAGATTATCTAAGGACATTTGATTTATTTTAAAAAGGTATTTTATCTTAATTTCTTTAAAATAACCTAAAAAATACCTCTTGACAATTGACAATTAAATGAGGAGAATAATTGTCAATTATTAATGTCCAAAAGCAACATCACCCAAGTCCTAATCTTCGGATGATATCCTCTCTTAAGTATCAATAATTAGAGTTACAATTTATATTGCATTGCTCCCTTTTAATCACTTGAGGAAGTTTCCGTTTTCGGATTGGGTGATGTTACCGTAGTACGAGACAGATATTAGTTTTAACAGCTTAATTTACTCCTTTTGTGTTTTACAGTTTACTTTAACTTCACGAGACTTGGCTGTTTTCGTTCTGCCAGGGAAGCTCTTCTCTTAGCTTCAATTATTAATATAGCACCTTTTTTTTGTTACGCAAGCACTTGTAATGAAACTTTATATTCTTGTGATTAACTACTGTTATTTATGTTAAGTTAAGTTAACTTCTAGCCGTTGTACTGACCAAAATTAATGGGATAATGCTTAAATAGCCTTAACCTTAGCCAACCTATCTGAAGAATTTTTATGGTTTCAAAGACAGTCGATTCAAGATTAGAAATTAAGCATTTATTACCAGAAAATACTTTAAAACAGGATGAGGAATCTGAACTAATTGCTGGTTTAATCCAAAAAGAGAAAACGATTCCTTGTCATTATTTTTATGACGAAATAGGTTCACAATTGTTTGAACAAATTTGCGAGTTACCCGAATATTATCCCACCCGTATCGAAGCAAGTATATTAGAAAAATATGCTCCTCAAATTGCCCAATTAACGGAAATTTGTGAATTAATTGAATTAGGAAGTGGTAGTTCAACTAAAACAAGAATTATCTTAAATAGTTATCAAAATTTAGGTTATCCTCTCCATTATTTACCCATTGATGTTAGTGATAGTATGCTTTTTGAAAGTGCGAAAAGTTTATTATTAGATTATCCTAATTTAACTATTGATGCTCTTGCTAGTACCTACGAAGTTGCTTTAGAAAAGTTAACTACTATTCCCCAACTTTTATCCCGTCGAATGATCATTTTTTTGGGAAGTACACTGGGTAATTTTAATCAATTACAGTGCGATCGCCTGATCAAAGAAATTAAGGAATCCTTAACACCGGGGGATTATTTTTTATTAGGAATAGACTTACAAAAACCTAGGGATATTTTAAACGCAGCCTATAACGATGGTCAAGGAATTACCGCCAAATTTAACCTCAATATTTTAAGTCATTTGAATTGGCGTTTTCAGGGGAATTTTGACTTAAATAATTTTGAACATTTGGCCTTTTATAACGAAAAAGAGAATCAAATTGAGATGTATTTAAAATGTAAAAAAGCCCATTCTGTCAGATTAGAAAAACTTGATTTAGCGGTTAATTTTAGCGAAGGAGAAACCATCCATACCGAAATTTCTCGTAAATTTAACCTGGAAAAAATGTCAGCATATTTAACAAAAATGGGCTTAAAAACAGTACAAACATTTACGGATACACAGCAATATTTTGGCTTAATTTTATCACAAATTAACTAAGTTTGTAGTTAATTTGTAGGGGTCAACGGCCGTTGACCCTAATTTTCGCAATTACAAACCTTTACCTAAACTTTCTGCTTTGTGAACTAAATTAATAAACTCACTGCGATAATTATTTAAGTCGGCACTTTTTGCGTTATTTGCTAACTGTAATACATCGGCAAAATTAGCATTACTTTTGTATTTATCATCTCGTAATAACAGACCAAATTCGGCGACAGCTGCGGAAAAACGAAAGTTATTAGACGTAGCTGATAAATCTGTTTTGCTATCTTTAATAGACTGACTTATTAGCAAAGATTTGCTATTTTTTGGTTCTTTATAACGTAACTTAACTAACATTAATTCATCGGAAGTATAGGAATCTAAAGGTACTTTTTGCTCTTGATAACGTAAATCGTCAGTATTCGGTAAATTAAGATTAGATTTAACCCCTACAGGTATTATCTCATAAAGTGCGGTGACAGTGTGACCTGCGCCTAATTCCCCTGCATCTTTGCTATCATCATTAAAATCTTGGTCCTGTAAGCGTCGATTTTCATAACCAATTAAACGATAAGCTTGAATTTTTGCGGGGTTAAATTCCACCTGAATTTTAACATCTTTTGCAATGGTAAATAAAGTACCTCCTATTTCTTTTACTAGCACTTTTTGTGCTTCTAAAATGCTATCAATATAGGCATAATTTCCATTACCTTTGTCTGCTAATTTTTCCATAGTAGCATCCTTTAAGTTACCACTACCAAAACCTAAAACGGTTAAAAATACTCCTTTTTGTCGCTTATCTTCGATTAATCTAACTAACTCACTATCGCTGGACATTCCCACATTAAAATCGCCATCTGTCGCTAAAATTATGCGATTATTACCATTAGTTAAAAAGTGTTCTTCGGCCATTTTATAAGCTAATTGTATCCCTTCCCCACCAGCCGTTGAACCTCCAGCTTCAAGATTATTAATTGCGGCGAGAATTTTCTCTTTTTGATGGCCCGAAGTTGGGGGTAAAACTAATCCTGCTGCACCTGCATAAACTACAATGGAAACGGTATCATTTGCTTTTAATTCATTAACAAGTAACTCAAAACCTGACTTTAATAATGGTAATTTAGTTGGCTCATTCATTGAACCAGAAACATCTAATAAAAAGACCAAATTACTAGGAGGTAAATTTTCTGTACTGATTTTTTTTCCCTGTAGGCCAATGTGGACTAATTTATGTTGAGGATTCCAAGGAGTTTGGGAAACTTCGGTAGTAAGAGAAAAGGGTTTATTATCCTTTGGTTGGGGATATTCATAATCAAAATAATTAATTAATTCCTCAATTCTCACCGCATCAGGAGGAGGTAATTGGTTACTATTTAAAAACCTTCTCATATTACTATAGGAAGCGGTATCAACATCAATGGAAAATGTCGAAAGGGGATTATTTTTTACTATTTGAAAAGGATTATCGGCAATATATTCATATTCTTCCTCCGTTTCTTGTTGTCCTTTAGCACTACTATCTTCCTTTCGATCTTGCTCTTTAGTGCTATTCATTTTTTCTCTACCTAAAACTTCGTTAGATTGAGAAATTTTGGCTGGTTGATTACTAATATCTTTTCGTTCTGAAACTTGAACCGAAGGAGCAGTTGATGGCGTTTCCATTTTACTTTTACCAACCTGTTGTTGACAACCATTTGTAAAAGATAAACTACTAATTAAAATAAGTAGAATTATTTGTGGGTATTTCATATTTTTTTCCTCAATTAATTTTTAGCATAACCTTAACCAAAATTAAATCTAAGTGTTGTTACAAAAATTGATACAATAAATATCTTGAAATCGATCAAGGTACTCATAATGTAACAAAATTACACTTAATGTCACCCGTTATTATATATATTTTAAGAATTGATATTTAATAGTTATTGATTATGGTTGATAATTTCACCCCTGATAGTTACCTCTATATTTCTGAGGAAGAAAAAGAAGAAGAAGATTATTTTGATTATTTTTATGATCAACCTGGTAGTGAACCTGGTACTTTAAATATTAATCCGGAAGCTCAACCTTCCAAGATTATTTTAATTGATTATGACCAAAATAATGCAATTAGAAAAGTAGATTTAACCCCGAATGCTTGTCTTCCTTATTTGGAAAAAAACACGGTTTCTTGGATTGATGTTCAGGGTTTAGGTAGTGAACTTTTGCTGAAAGAAGTAGGAGAAATTTTTAACTTACATCCCCTGTTATTAGAAGATGTTGTTAACGTTCCCCAACGCCCTAAAGTTGAAAATCATAAGGACCATTTATTAATTATTGGTCAAATGGTCAGACCAAATAAAGAAGAAGATGGTTTTGTCAGAGAGCAAGTTGGTTTTGTGTTAGGAAAAGGCTATTTATTAACTTTTCAAGAAGATCAAATTACGGATTCTTTTGATTTAGTTAGGGAAAGAATTAGGACGAATCAAGGTAAAGTTAGAGAGTTAGGAGTGGATTATTTAACTTATTTATTATTAGATGCTTTAATTGATGGTTATTTTCCGGTGGCCGAAGATTATGAGCAACGTATTGAGGCGATTGAGGAACAAATTATTCGTAATCCTAATCGTAAAATGATGGAAGAATTATATAATGTCCGGCGAGAATTGTTAGCTTTACGACGCTTAATTTGGCCTTTACAAACTGTTTTAAATACTTTAAGACGAGATAATTCTGGTTTAATTAGTGCCGAAGTACAAATGTATTTAAGGGATTGTTATGATCATGCTTTACAAATTTCAGAAATTATTGAAGCTTATCGGGAATTAGCATCTA
Source organism: Synechococcales cyanobacterium S06 (assembly GCA_011391125.1). Taxonomy (GTDB): domain Bacteria; phylum Cyanobacteriota; class Cyanobacteriia; order Cyanobacteriales; family JAABRE01; genus JAABRE01. Next base: position 33,884 of record JAABRE010000013.1, on the reverse strand, counting down.
GTTTGATGGAAGTTTATCAATCTTCCATGGGAAATCGCATGAATGAAATTATGAAATTCCTAACAGTTATTTCCACTATTTTTAATCCTTTAACTTTCATTGTGGGAGTTTATGGTATGAATTTTGAATATATGCCCGAACTCCAGGCCAAATGGGGTTATTTTGCCTGTTGGGGCATTATGCTGGCAATTTCGGCCGCTTTGGTTTCTTATTTTTGGCGACAAGGTTGGTTTCGTCCCTTGGATGAGCCAGAAAATAAGCGCTAAATCCTTTATGATAAAAGAGGAGAGAGTAGGCGAGGTGGTTGCAAGTTAATTTTCAGATTAATTTGAGGAAAGTCCGGGCACCCCAAAGACTAAACTTGCTGGGTAACGCCCAGTACGAGCGATCGTGAGGATAGTGCCACAGAAAAATACCGCCAATTTCAAGTCAAAAATCAAGGAAAAGCTCAAGTTTGATTACTTTTGACTTTTGACTTGAATTGGTAAGGGTGCAAAGGTGCGGTAAGAGCGCACCAGCAACATCGTGAGGTGTTGGCTCGGTAAACCCCGGTTGGGTGCAAGGTCGGAGTCACAAGGGTTGGTCTTTTCCCCGTGGCGTTTAAGGTGAACCGCTAGAGGCGTTTGGCAACAACCGTCGTAGATAGATAACCGCCCTTTTGTGATGAACAAAAGAACAGAACCCGGCTTATGTCCAACTCTCTCTTTTTATTAATAATTGAAATATATGGTTTTATCAGATATACGTCGCGGTAAAGATTTAAAAAAATTAGTTGAAAAATTGGGTTTGACTGATTTATCTCTTATTAATTGGAACTTGTTAGATTTAGCTTTAACTCATGTTAGTATTTCCACCGAAAATAACTATGAACAATTGGAATTTATCGGTGATTCTGTCGTGCGTTTAGTCGCTTCAGAAACATTATTTGAAACTTATCCTGATGCTACGGTGGGAGAATTTGCCGCCATCCGATCCATGTTGGTGAGCGATCGCACCTTAGCAGAATTCGCCCATAGTTACGGTTTTGAGCGCTATTTAACAATTAATTTAAAAGCAAGTTATGATAGTGAAGGGAAAATTTCCCTATTAGGCGATGCTTTTGAAGCGGTGTTAGGAGCGCTTTATTTAAGTACAAAAACCCTAAAATTAATTAATCCTTGGTTAAAACCTCTGCTTAAAGAAAAAGCCGCAGAAATTAAGTTAGATCCAGCCTTACAAAATTATAAAGATGCTTTACAGGAATGGACACAAAGGAAATATAAACAATTACCAGAGTATAAAGTAAAAGAAAATCTCGAAGAAAGAGAACACGAAAAACGTTTTCAAGCAGAAGTTTGGTTTCAAGGAAAATGTTTAGCTAAAGGAATTGGAAGGTCGAAAAAAACGGCCCAACAATCTGCTGCAAAAGAGGCATTTTTAGCGATTAAAAATAATGAAAAATAAAGAAGGTTTGTTGTTGCGCTTTAGCGCTATCAGCCGGAGAAGTGGGACAACGAGCTTTTAGATTTATACAATTAATTATGAACACGTACTTAACCATAATTTTGAGGATTAAACTAATTTGACACTCCCTGTGCCTAAAGGCGTGGGGATTCTTGGTTCATCAAAGTTACTTGTTCTGACAGGATTGCTCCCACCAAAGTAGAGGTATCTTTTCCCCAAGCGTTAATTTCCGTGTGCCCCACGGTATTTAATCCACGTTGCAAGATGACTAAGGCCGCATTAACATCTCGATCTTCTACAAACCCACATTGAGGACAAATATGGGTTCGAGCTGATAGCGACTTCTTAACTATTGCACCACAATTAGAACATTGTTGACTCGTATTATGGGGTGGAACTGCTATAGCAATTTTCCCATATTTATAGGCAAAATATTCTAACCATCGGCGAAATAATGACCATCCCGCATCACTTATCGACTTCGCTAGTTTTCGATTTCTGACCATGTTCTTGACACTTAAATCTTCGTAGGCTACTAAGTCTTTAGACTTGATTAAACGGAGTGCTACTCTCTTAGCAAACTCTTCTCGCTGCCTACTTACTTTTAAATGTTTTCGAGCATATCTATTCCTAGCTTTGTGATAATTTTTGGATTGAGGTTTTCCTTTTTGAAATTTCTTTGACTTTCTTCTGTTTAGCTTATTTAACTGCTTTTCGGCTTTCCGATAAAACTGAGGTATCGGCTCAATATTTCCATTTGATTCTGCTAAGAAATACTTTAAACCCATATCAATTCCACAGCATTCTTGACTAGGAATCAATGGTTTAACCGTATCTCTAGGGTCTAATTGAATAGAAAACTGTACATAATAACCATCGGCTCGTCTAATAATTCTGACTCGTTTGATTTGCTCAAGTTGATAATAATTTAAGTCTCTTGTACCAATTAATTTAACTTCACCGATATTTTTTTTATCAGTAAAAGTAATTTTATTGCGGTTTTCTAACAATTTCCAGCCTGACACTTTATATTCAACAGAGCGAGAATTTTTCTTAAAACGGGGATAACCTTTTTTCCCTTGTACCTGCTTTTTGCAATTATCATAAAACCGATTAATCGCTCGCAAAGTACGTTCTACAGCAGTTTGACAAGCATGGGAATTTAAGTCTTTGACGAAGGGATATTCAGCACGCAATTGAGTGTTGTAGCGAAAAAGCTCAGTTTTACCCATACCTTTATTGTCCATCCAAAAACGCAAAACCTTATTTCTCACAAACTGAGAAGTTTTAATAGCTTCTTCCATGGCAAGAATTTGATTAGGTTTAGGTTTTCTGATTTTGCATTCTACAACAAACATAATTTTGATACTAATGTATTCAGTGTCAAAATTTTAACTAAAAACTAGAAAAAAATACAAGACAGACGAAAAAAGAAAGTCGCCGTAGAACGACGAGGAACATAAAACCCAGTTTTTTGGTCATATTTTTATTCTTTACGGGGCAGGTTAGAAATTGAACCAGACAACTTTTGCCAACTTGTTGATCTTCTGAAAACATTGAAAAGTAATGATCTTAATCATCCTAAACATTCTTTATATAATCAAGGTTGGTGTTGGCAAGAAATACCAATTAACTGGACCAGTTATGTTTTTTATGGTGCTGATTTAACCGACGAAGGTTTAATTTTATTTGAAACTACACTTAAACAATTAATCTCTTTAAATCTTGATTTATCTGGTTATTTTCAGGCCGAAGGTGAAGATTCTGAATATAATATAACTTATCGGATTGATAGTGATATTATTAGTAAAAAAATAGAACAAGCTACCGTTAGCCTAGTTTAATTAATTTATGAAAATCGGAATTGTTATTATCGGCGTGGGTCGTTGGGGTTCACATCTAGTCAGGATATTCTCTCAAAATGACCAAGTTAAAATTGTTGCCATTGTTGATAGTAATTTGGCTCGTTTAAAATACTGTGAAAGGGAATTATTACCCCCAAATTCTAACATTATTTTCAGCACAAATTGGCATTCTGTTTGTGATTCACCCGGAATTAATGGGGTAATAGTTGCTACTCCTGCTTCCACCCACTATGTGTTAATTAAGGATATTTTAGAGCGCGGTTTTCATGTTTTAGCGGAAAAACCTTTAACTTTAAATACTGATGAATGTAGGGAATTAACTCAATTTGCACAACAAAAAAACTGCTTATTATTAGTTGATCACACCTATTTATTTAATCCTTTTGTAACTAAAGGTCAAAAATTAATTAAAAGCGGAATTTTAGGAGATTTACGTTATGGTTATGCTACCAGAACTAATTTAGGTCCAATACGTCAAGATTTAGATTGTTTATGGGATTTAGCAATTCACGATTTAGCTATTTTTAATTATTGGTTAGGGGAACTTCCTTGTCAAGTTTCCGCTCAAGGTAAAACTTGGTTACAACCTAATTTAGCGGATTTAGTTTACATTAATTTGACTTATCCTAGTGGTTTTTCTGCTTATATTCATCTTTGTTGGTCAAATCCCGATAAACAAAGAAGAATGGGAATAGTCGGTAATAATGGCACTCTTATTTTTGATGAATTATCGTTAGATTCACCGTTAATAATTCACCAAGGTAATTTTGAATTACAGAATGATCAATTCAGTCCGACTAATCTTAATTCTGTAATCATTGAAGTAGCAAAAGCTGAACCCTTAAAATTAGTTTGTGAGCAATTTATTGAGCATATTATTACTCAAAATTATCTCCCTTTTTCTGATGGAAATTTAGCAACAGAATTAGTACATATTTTGACTTATATCAGTCAATCTTTACAGGAAAATGGTAAATTAATTACCATACCAATTCTCTAAGTAAATTGGGAGTTCTGCGGTTGTTAAAACTGTGGAATTCCCGCCAAATTCAAGGGATTTTCAATTATTTCGCCAGGGGAATAGTTAAAGTTACTGTTGTTCCTTTATTTTGACCTAAACTAAATAAACTAATACTACCTCCCATCATTTCCATTAAATTTTTAGAAATGGCTAAACCTAAACCTGTACCGCCAAATTGTCTTGTTGTTGAACCATCTACCATGACAAAAGGTTTAAACAGTTTATCTTGTTGATTGATGGGAATTCCTATGCCCGTATCAATGACTTTAATTATTAAAAAATTAGTTAAATTATCCTTTGTTTGTGTTACATAAGTTTCTAAAGTAATACTACCTAAATCAGTAAATTTAATCGCATTTCCCAAAATATTAATTAACACTTGTTTAAATTTATAATAATCAGCATAAACCTGAATATTTGAGTCATTGTTTTCAAAATTCAGGTTTAAATTTTTAGTTTTAATTAAACCTATTTGTAAATTAATAATCTCATTAAGTAACTGATAAAAATTAAGGGGTTTTAAATCTAAAGAAATGTGTCCAGCTTCTATTTTTGAAATATCCAAAACATCATTAATAATGGCTAAAAGATGCCTAGCGGATTGATCGGCTTTTTCTAAAAATTCGAATTCTTCTTTTTTATCGTCACAATAACCATCAAGAATTAAACGAATACTTCCAATTATACCATTAAGAGGTGTTCTTAATTCATGGGAAGTAGTTGCTAAAAATTCGTTTTTTAATTGGTTAGCAACTTTCGCTTCTTGCCAAGCTGTTTCTATTTCTTTTGCTCCTGCTTTTAAACTAATTATCATTTGATTTAAGCTTTGATATAGTTCATTAATTTCTTTAATTTTAAAACTATAATTCTTGTTTTTTGCTTGTTGAATATTTTTATTTTCAATGGTAAATTCTGTCAGTTTTTCTAAAGGTGCAGATAGTTCTCTTGATAAGTAAAAAATTGCGATTAAACTAGCCATAACTAAACCAATTACTAAGATTAAGAGTAATCTAATTAAAATAGTTTGTATGTCTTGTAATTGGATTAAGGCATTATCTAAACTTGTCACTGCTAACACAGCCCATTTTTGATTTTCTTCGCCGGAAATTGGACTAGGAATTGAGGTATATCCGGCTATTAATTCCCGAGTATTTTCTTGTAATGAAAATAAATGTAGAAAATCTTGACGACCGGCGATCGCATTTCTTAATAATATTTCTAACCGATATTTATCAGGCTCTTTGTTAATATTTTGACCGACTTTTTCAGGAAAAGGATGGACTAAAAATGTACCTTGTTCATTAATAATAACAGGATAACCAGTTAAAGAACCCGTGGGGAGAATTTCTAATTTTAATAAAGAGACTTTAAAACTAAGAATGGCTGTTAAATTACCTTGATTATTATAGAGAGGAGCAGCTAATATTAATTGTAATTGTTTACTAGATTGTATTAAATAAGGATTATTTGAGGACAGTTGATTGTCCAAATTATTTTGAATATAAATTTGAGATTGAGCTAAATTTGCTGGTTCTTTGGTCGGCCAAAAGTTAGTGGGTAAGGGGGGAAATTTTTCTGAGCTACAGGTACTATTTATAATAGTATTTTTCTTAATATCAGTAACTTGTACACAATCTAAATATTGGGGAAGTAACTGCATTTGTTGCTCGATAAAATTTTGTTGTTGCCTAGTATTATTCAGTGTAAATACACTACTATTACTAGCATTAATTAAAGTGGTTTCTAAGACTTTAATTAACTGTTGTAAATTTTCAGCTTTTCTAACTGCACTTTCGGTGACATTTTGTCGAGCAGTTTCTAAAAGTGCTGAACGCGCTTTTCTATAGGTAACAACATAAGTCAAACTAACTCCAATTATTAAAACTGGTAAAGTTAATAATAAAAGTCGCGATGATAAAATATTTCTAAAAGAGTATTGACTCATCTTAATTCTAATAAAGGATTAATATTCTCGTGATTAACTATCAGCTTTTTGGACTTTTCTCATCTTATCTTAGTTTATTAAAAATTAATTTAACTTAAAATAATTAAAAACTACTCTATTTTCTCAATTGATCTAAGAAAGCGGATTTCTAATCTCGCTATAATGAGAATTAATGTTACAAAAGATTAAGAAAATTAAGACATGACCAGTTTAACCTTACAACAAATTGCCGACCAGTTAGACAGTCCCCATTCCCGCGATCGCATGATTGCTTTGGCTTCCCTGCGTCATATTCCGGCGGCGGATGCTGTACCTTTAATCAAAAAAGTCTTGGATGACGAAAATTTACCCATTCGTTCCATGGCAGTTTTTGCATTAGGAATCAAACCCACCGCTGAATGTTACCCCATTTTAGTAAAATTATTGGAAACAGACCCCGATTATGGCATTCGCGCTGATGCTGCGGGTGCATTAGGCTATTTACAGGACATTCGCGCTTTTGAACCCTTAGTACGTGCTTTTTACGAGGATACGGAATGGTTAGTGCGTTTCAGTGCAGCGGTTTCTTTAGGTAATTTGCAGGACATTCGCGCTCAAAAAGTGCTGTTAGAAGCCTTAAAAAGTGACGAAGTAGTTTTACATCAAGCAGCCATTTCGGCCTTAGGGGAAATTAAAGCCATTGAGGCGATCGATGATCTACTGGTGTTTGCTTCATCAAAAGACTGGTTAATCAGACAAAGATTAGCGGAAGCATTAGGAAATTTACCGACGAAAAAAAGCATTTCGGCGCTAAAATTTTTAGCGAAAGACAGCCATCCCCAAGTAAGTCAAGCGGCGGTTTATTCATTAGATAACCTGGAAAAAAGCGATCAAATTTAAGCAAAATAGGCTTAAAATCATTAAAGTTGGGATTATAGCCTTAAGCTGATCCCTACAAAACAAAAGTAATTTAAAATGGTCAATGAATTTACAAGAATTTTTAGAAACAAGTACCGGAAATTGGTTTGCTCAACGGACAAGTTACCACTTAGATCAAGGGCAATGTAACAACAATAAAGCAGAAATTACCATCGAAAAATTAACTTTCGATCATCCCGAAGTAGTTAAATTATGTGAACAATCTGGAATTGCAGCGTCCACAAATTGCGAAGCTATCAAAACCTATTGGAATAATTCCGTAGATTGGGGACAACCCCAGGAGAAAAGTTCTAGTATCTTAGTATTTATTCCGGAGCAAAGTAATCATAAAACGGGTAAAATTTTGAGTCAAATTAATAAAATTGGGGCAAATAGTTTATCAGGAAATTACATTTTAGCCGAAGATGAATCCCTAACTTTAATTACTGAATCAGAAGATCAAACAATAGAAGAAAGACAGTATTTTGCTAGTCCTAATTTAAGAATACGAAGCAGTATTTGTAAAGTAGGAAATGACCATAAAATAACGTCATTTTATTCAGAAATTAGGCGCATGGAAGAGAAAAAATAAGTAATTGTAGTAAATTGTAGGGTGCGTCATTTCAGTTATCAGTTAACAGTAGGGGTTAACGGCCGTTAACCCCTACATAGCCCTTTAGGGCGGTAGCTTGACATAAGGAATATTTTTATTACTTCCCCCCAATCGCGTAGGGGCAGTACCTTGTGCCGGACCAGGGGGCCACCTGTAGGGGCAACCACAAGGGATTGCCCCTACACAAGAGGTCAAACTTCAAATTTTGTAAAACACCCTACATTTTTTTACTTATTTAATTCCCGTCTCAAAGCCTCCAATTCTTCATCAACAGCTGATTTAGGAGCAGTTTGAGAAGTAAATTGGGGAATAGAATCTTGAACTTGTCCGGGTAAAGAGGCTTGATTTGGTGAACCACCAGCCATCGCCAATTTCATCATAGCCAACTCATCATCAACAGCACTACCCCCTTCCAGTTGCACCCATTGGTTTTCTATTCCAGTGCCGCCAATTTCTGCCGCAGCTTGGGAATGTGCTTCAATTTGCATGACTTTTTCCTCCATGCGCTCAAAAGCCGCCATGGCACTACTTGTACCAATATTACTCATCGCTTCCGACAATTGCTGATTGGCCTTAGCCGCTTGAGCTCTAGCTTTGAGCATATCTTTTTTGGTTTTCGCTTCCGAAATTTTGCTTTCTAGGGCGATTAGATTCCGTTTTATCGTTTCAACTTGGATAACTTGTTGATCTAATTGTAGCTTGAGAGTCGCAGCGGTATCAGCGTAGGTTTTTTTCTGGGTTAAAGCTTGACGGGCGAGGTTTTCATCTCCTTTTTGTAAAGCAAGTTGGGCGCGTTGTTGCCATTGTTCAGCAGACTGTAGATTTTTTTGATATTGCCCCTCGGTGCGTTTTTGCGTGGCAATGGTGGAAGCAACAGCTTGGCGTAATTGGATTAAGTCTTCCTGCATATCAATGAGAGCTTGTTCTAACACTTTCTCCGGATCTTCTGCCTTGCTGACTAAATCATTCATATTAGCTCGGACAACTCGACTTAAACGATCAAATAAGCCCATAATTTTGTATCCCTAATTTGGTTGTAATTGAAAATTAACTTATATACCAGTGTAAAACTTATCTTTAAATTTATCGCAGATTTTCCCCATCTGATAATCCTGAGATTAGAAAATTGGGGCTTAGCTATGCTTGGCCAGATTGTCAAGATATCCAAGTATAGCTAATCCCTAATTCTAATTAATTAGCCTCTTGCGTCATTTCAGTTAACTGTTAACTGTTAACAGTAGGGGTTAACGGCCGTTAACCCCTACACCTTTAGGCCGTAGCTTGAAATAAGGGATATTTTTATTACTTCCCCCCTCGCGAGGGGGGTAGGGGGGTACATCATTATTAATCCCCTCGCGAGGGGGGTAGGGGGGTACATCATTATTAATCCCCTCGCGAGGGGGGGTAGGGGGGTACATCATTATTAATCCCCTTGAAAGGGGAGACCTTACACAGCTTTTCTGGTCAAAAAATAGAATTGCGATTCACTATCGCAGCGAAGAATCTCGGAGATTCGCAAGTTACACACACCAATGACAGTTTTTCCTAGTTTCCCAAATGTCCATGGTTAAAAGTCAATTTGGGCCGTAACTAAATCAGGATTTTCTCGGTGAAGATGGAAGCCAACTTTTTCACAAACCCTTTGCATTGCTTTATTGTTCGGTAAAAGATCGGCTCTAACTCGGTCTAATTTTTCATCCTTAGCTATTTGTACCATGCGCCGCAATAATTCTGTACCAATACCACGACATTGGTAAGCATCAGCAATCATGAGGGAAAATTCAGCTTCGTTGATACCATGAAGTTTACTTAAACGACCCACGGCCAAAATTTCCTTAGTTTCGGTGTCAGGATTTTCGTATTCAGTAACTAAGGCCATTTCGCGGTCATAATCAACAAAACAGAGACGAGTTAGCCTTTCATGGGAAATTCGTTTATTCAGTTTAATTAGGTGAAAATAACGGGAATAAATGCTTTCTTCAGACAAAAAGCCATGGAATTGTATCATCAGAGGCTCATCTTCGGGACGAATGGGACGAATATTTAAGATTGTACCATCTGGCATTGTCCAAGGTTGGGCATACATTAAAGGATAAGGCCGAATCGCCGGTTGTGCTAATTGTTCCTTGGCAAATTCGTCAGAATGTAGGACAACTCTAGCATCTAAGGCAATTAAACCATCACCGGAAGCAAGTAAGGGATTAATATCAATTTCCTTAATCCAACTTTGTTCGACCACTAATTGGCTAAATCTAACCAAAAGCTGCTCCAAGGCTTGCAAATCAACGGGTTTTCTTCCTCTTACTCCTTTTAACGCTTTATAGATCTTCGTTTGCTCCATCATGCGACGGGCTAAGGTGGTATTCAAGGGAGGAAGGGCGATCGCACTATCTTTGAAAATTTCGACTAATTGCCCTCCTGTACCAAATAACAAAACCGGACCAAACTGTATATCAATACTACTACCAATGATTAACTCATAGGCATCATTAACATTAAGCATGGGTTGGACAGTCACCCCAAGAAAATGCTCTTTCCCAACTTTGTCTAAAACAGATTTTTCAATGTGACGATAGGCCTTTCTAACTTCATCAGAGTCGGCTAAATTTAACTGTACACCGCCCACATCAGTTTTATGGGTAATCGTCTCAGAAAACAGCTTTAAAACCACCGGATAATCCATGGAATCCGCTAATTCTACCGCTTCGGTTTCAGTTTTCGCTACCCCAGTTTTAACAATGGGAATACCATAAGCGGCCAAAAGTTGTTTTGATTCAGTTTCAGTTAAAATAGTACGCCCAGAAGCTTGTACTTCCTGAATAATTTGTTGGGCTAAATCACGATTAGGAATATCCTCCTCATCTTCAGGTAAAGAGGGAGTTTCGTAGATTCCCCGCAAATTATAACTATATTGCCACATTAAGTTAAATAAATGGGCAGCAGCGTCAGGATAACGGTAAGTAGGAATACTAGCACGATTAAGGATGGTTTCCCCCGTTGTCACCTCAGCTCCCCCCATAAAACTGGCAATCACGGGTTTAGCTGCTTTTTGGGCATGAATTTTCAAATCCTCAGCAATTCTACTAGGGTTAGTCATGGCTTGGGGAGTTAAAATAACTAATAAACCGTCACTTTCTTGATCTTGTAACGCAACTTCTAAGGTTTTGGTGTATCTTTCCGGATCAGCATCCCCTAAAATATCAATGGGATTATTATGACTCCAATGGAGAGGCAAAAATTCGTTTAATTTATTAATCGTGTCTTCGGAAAGTGTGGCTAAGTCACCACCTGTAGCAATTAAAGCATCCGTCGCCAAGACTCCGGGACCGCCCGCATTGGTGATAATCGTCAATTTAGGTCCTTGGGGTAATTGTGGCTGTTTAGCCAACAATTCCGCCATATCGAATAGCTCTTCGATGCGCTTCACTCGCAAAACTCCGCAACGTCGAAAAGCAGCATCTAAAACTTGATCACTTCCCGTTAATGAACCAGTATGGGAAGCAGCAGCCTTGGCGGCTTGTTCAGTTTGTCCAGCTTTGATGACAATAATCGGCTTGCTTAAAGCTACTTCCCGCGCCGCAGATAAAAAGGAGCGCGCGTTGCCAATGGATTCCATATATAGCACAATACTTTTGGTGTGGGGATCATCACCTAAATAATAAATTAAGTCCCCCCAATCCACATCTAACATGGAACCAATGGACATAAAAGCACTAAAACCGACGTTTTCTGAGAAACTCCAATCTAAAACCGCGGTACATAAAGCGCCACTTTGACTGATAAATCCTAGATTTCCGGGTTTAGCCATGGTACTCGCAAAAGTGGCATTTAAACCACTGATGGGATTCATAACTCCCAAACAATTCGGACCAATAATGCGCATTTTCCCCCTAGCTAAAGCCATGATTTGCTTTTCTAGTTCCCTACCTTCGGAACCAATTTCTTTAAAACCGGCGGAAATAATGATTGCACCCTTGACACCTAATTCCACGCATTCAGCCACAATTGCTGGTACAGTGGGAGCAGGGGTAGCAATAATGGCTAATTCCACTTGTTCGGGCACGGATTTTAAATTCGGATAGGCTTTAATCCCTAAAATATTGTTACGTTTTGGATTAACGGGGAAAACTGTACCCCCAAAAGGACTACTAATTAGATTCCAAAGTAAGGTCCGGCCAACACTACCGGGTTTTTCGGTAGCACCAATTACAGCGACGTTGCTGGGTGCAAAAATGGAATTTAAAGGTTGTCGATCTGTCCGTAAAATGTCGTAAGTGGGATCTGTTATGGGTGAAGTATTAAACATGATATATTCCTCAAAAATACTGTTAGAATTATATTTACTAAAAGTTAAATTCTGGTCATCTCCCTATTATGAACCTTTTTTTAAGTAAAAATACTCTTAACCATTGACAATTAATCATTAAGCATTAACAATTTAAAATACTCTTCATCTTTTTGCCCTTAAATTTAGTTAAATTACCCTGATAATTAAGGAAAAAATCGGATTTATAGTAATTTCAATTAAGATTAGAACAGTTAAAAAATAGGTTCGTAGTTGCGGCACTGTGCGCGTTTGAGGCGGACTAAAGTCCAACAACAAACTAAAAACTTTTGTTTAATTTTTATGGGGAATTACTATATAGTCTTTTTGCCACTAAATTTAGTTAAATCACCCTGATAACTCAGAAATCTGATTTCTGTCACTAAAATTAGTTAAATCACCCTGAGAATTAAGGAAAAAATGGGATTGATCGCCTTAAGTAACAATACTGTAATATTTGCAATGATCGCCTTAAGATATAATTAAACTTGGTACTGGTCTTACAGTTTTGTAATTTAGGGACATATTTTTAGATATTATGAAAGACTAGGCCAATTAAATAATTAAGCAAATTATCTATCGTTAACGAGAAACTTGAAATTATGCCACAACTGCATCAGGTTCAGTCCGCTTTTTCCCCTAGTAATAATCGCAGTCTCACTTTAGAATTTCCCAAACATAAGGTTATTAATCTTGATCTTCACGCTGTTAATGAAAAACTCAAGAATGCAACCGCTATTCAAGTGGTGGAATGGGCTGGGGAAACTTTTGGCAATACTTTGGTGATGAGTACCAGTTTCGGTATTCAAGCCGCCGTTATGTTACATTTGGTAGCGACTGTGATTCCCGATGTTCCCGTAATTTGGATTGATACGGGTTATTTACCCCCAGAAACCTATCGCTTTGCTCAACACCTGACAGAAAGACTTAATCTTAATCTTAAAGTATATCAATCACCTCTGAGTCCGGCTCGCATGGAAGCTTTATATGGCCGTCTCTGGGACCAACGAGATGTGGAATCCTTGAATTTATATGACCAAATTCGCAAGGTTGAACCGATGCAGCGTGCTTTACAAGAGTTGAATGCGCAAGCTTGGTTGACTGGTTTGCGTAGTAATCAAACTCAACATCGCCAAGGTCTTAGTCGAGTCAATTTTCAAAATAATCAGTTTAAAATTTTACCGATTTTAGATTGGCATTCTCGGGATATTTATCAATATTTAACTAAGTACGATTTACCCTATCATCCTTTCTTCGATTTAGGTTATGTTTCCGTGGGTGATTGGCATTCTAGCCGACCTTTGACGGCGAATGATCAAGATGAACGCGATACTCGTTTTCATGGTTTGAAACAAGAATGCGGTTTACATTTACAAATTAATGCCAATGAAGCTCAAAGTCTTGATTCTAGTACACTTTAATCCTTGATAGTTGACAATTAAGAATTAACAATTAATAATTAAATGAAATTGATAGAGTGGACAAATCAGCCAAAAATCTCAGCCCTTGTTCACCCTAGCAATTTAAAGCCAAAAATCGTTTGTCAAAAGGAACTATGAAAAATTTACTTAATTTAGCGTTAATTTCATCAACTATCCTACTTGCGTCTATTCCTCATGTTGCTTTAGCTAAGTCTGTGGAACAAGATGTGAAGGATACTGGTGTGTTAAAAGTCGCTGTGAGACAAGATTCCCCCTTGTTTGGTTTTGGCGATGATTACAATGGCTATTGTGCTGATTTTGCTAAACAATTAGGTGCCAAACTTACTCAAGATTTCGGGAAAAATATTCAAGTTAAATTAGTTACTTCTACTACTCAAACTCGTTGGGATTTGGTAACTAAGGGACAAGCACATTTAGAATGTGGTCCGAATACTACCAGTAAGGAAAGAGAAACTAAATACAAGATTTTCTTTTCCACTCCTTTCTTTGTCACCGCAACTCAGATGTTTACCAAGGAGGGTCTTGAAGATCAAGCCCTGAAAGCAGGTACGATTGGAGTTATTGCCAATACTAGCAACGAAGAGGAATTGAAAACCGTCTATCCTGGTCAACAATTAAATAATTCATATACAAACAGAACCCATGGTATTGCTGATGTGCTTTATGGTTCGATCACCGCTTTTGCCAGTGATGGTATTCTTTTAATGGGTACGGCGATTACTATGGATGTAGATTTAAGTAATTATACCCTCGTAACTCCTTTAGTGAATAATCGTCCTTTTTGTGCTGGTTATGGGATGATTTTACCCGGTGGTGAGGAGAATAAAAATTGGCGAGAGACGGTTAATAGTTTCATCTTAACTAATGGCCAAGGTACCGAGGTTTGGAATAATTGGTTTGGTGACTCGTTACCCTATATTGACGAAGTGTTAAAGGCTTGTCAAGTTAATTAACAATTGTTAATTAGACATCGACCTAATTTAACGTAGAGACCTACCATGGTAGGTCTCTACGTTACCAGACAAAGACTTTGAATCTTATATCTGTGTCCCTGCTGACTTATCTTTAGGATTCGGCGGCCACTTCTTCGGTTGCTTCTACTTTGGCTGCTTTGACGGGTTTTTGTTTGATGGTTAAGTAGCGAATTACTTCTTCACTTAAACGCATTGCTCTTTCTAAGGGCGCAATTTGACTACCATCCGCTTCATAATTAACCAAAACATAAATGCCATCGAGGAATTTTTTGATGGGATAAGCTAAACGCTTTTTACCACGAATTTGTACTTCCACATCTTCTGCACCATTATTTTGCAAAAATTCTTGATATTTTTTGACTTCCTGTTGTACTTGGTCTTCTGATAAATCAGGACGCAAAATATACATCATTTCATAGCTGTTGTTCATTGTTGGTTCTCCTTTTGGACTAAATGGCCTCTTTTTTCGATTTTTTGCTTAAAGATTTCGCTTGAAAAAGAAGCAAGGGCTTTACAATCTTACTATATCTATCGCTTAATTTAATTAATTTGTTTTTATAATGTCTTCTTTAATTCAACCTAAAAGTTCATCTGCGATCGCCTATTCAGCATATACGATTAAAAGAGCAAGCAGAGCCTTAAGTTGCGCTCCTTTTCAGTTAAATTTGTTTTTAGCAATGATGGCCAACAGTGTACCCTTACCTTTAATGGCGGGAAAATCAGGGATAGAACACAATTACACGAGCAAAATACTTTCTGAAAATACAGTTGACGCGGACTTAAGTTGGTTAATTCAGGTTGGTTTGTTACGGCGGGAAGTTGACGGACAAGGTATTACTGACAGTTTTCGCTTAACTCCTTTAGGCAAAAAAATTGTGACGGAATGGGAAAAAGTGTCGGGAAAAATTCCTACCCCCACTTTATGGGATAGATTATCTAATTTTTTCGCCCGTTGGCTCAAAATATCTATTTGATAATTGTCAATTGTTAATCACTTAAAAAACCAATGAAAGCAATTATGGTGGTGGGAACAACTTCCCACGCAGGCAAATCTTTGATTACTACGGCATTGTGTCGTTTATTGAGTCGAAAAGGTTGGCGTGTTGCTCCGTTTAAGGGGCAAAATATGGCGCTAAATGCCTTTGTGACAACAACGGGGGGAGAAATTGGTTTTGCTCAAGCAGTACAAGCTTGGGCTGCGAATGTGACTCCGACGGTGGAAATGAATCCTGTTTTATTAAAACCCCAAGGTGACATGACTTCTCAGGTCATTATGAAAGGCAAATTGTTAGGAATTACTAAAGCTGCGGATTATTATGAACATTATTTTGACACAGGCTGGCAATTAGTTCAAGATTGCTTACAACAATTAGGAGAACAATTTGATTTAATAATATGTGAAGGTGCAGGAAGTCCAGCCGAAATTAATCTCAAACACCGAGATATAACTAATATGAAAGTGGCTAAATATTTACAAGCTCCTACTATTTTAGTGGTGGATATTGATCGAGGTGGAGCTTTTGCTCATGTGGTGGGAACTTTAGCTTTATTAGAAGCAGAAGAAAGGGATTTAATTAAGGGTATTATTATTAATAAGTTTAGGGGACAAAAATCGCTTTTAGACTCAGGAATTAAGTGGTTAGAAGACTATACAAATATTCCCGTTTTAGGAGTTTTACCTTGGTTAGATCATAATTCTTTTCCGGCTGAAGATTCCTTAGATTTATTAGAAAGACGTACTTCTAAAAATAATTTTGAAACAAATATTTCGATTATTCGTCTGCCGAGAATTTCTAATTTTACCGATTTTGATCCTTTAGAAAGTGAGCCAACTGTACAGGTAAAATATGTTAAACCAAACGAAACTTTAGGTTATCCAGATGCAGTAATTATTCCGGGTTCAAAAACGACAATTTCTGATTTGTTAACCTTACAACAAAGCGGTATGGCTGAACAAATTAAGCAATATATAGCTGGAGGAGGTACAGTTTTTGGAATTTGTGGCGGTTTTCAAATGCTAGGGGAATATATTTCAGATCCCGATGGTTTAGAAGGGGAAAGAGGAGAATATTCAGCCTTTAATTTATTACCTTTAAAAACAGTTATTTCTCGGGATAAAATTGCCCGTCAACGTACGGTTAATTCTCAATATCCCCTGACTGGTTTCCCTGTTATCGGTTATGAAATTCACCAAGGGAGTAGCAATTTTGTTAACCATAAAAATACCGAAAATCAGCAAAATTATCATCCTCTGTTTGATGATTTATCATTAGGAATTGTTAATGATAATCAGTCAGTTTGGGGTTGTTATTTGCATGGTTTATTTGATAATGGAAGTTGGCGACGTAATTGGTTAAATATTTTGCGTCAACGTCGTGGTTTACCTTCTTTACCCACTGGTGTGCCGAATTATCGCGAACAAAGAGAAGTTCTTTTTGATTCTTTAGCTGATTTTATTGACACCTATATTGATTTAACACCTATTATTAAACATTGGACATGAAAATTACTTTTTTACCTGATAATATTACCATGGAAGCTCAACCCGGTGAACTTATTTTAGACGTTGCAGAAAGAGCGGAAATTTTTATTCCTACTGGTTGTTTAATGGGCTCTTGTCACGCTTGTGAAGTAACCTTAGAAGATGGTACTCCCGTTTGCGCTTGTATTACTGGCCTACCACGCAATAAGGAGCATTTAACTATTAATTTAGCAGCCGATTTTACCTGGTAAATTAATATTTGTTGTTCCCTTTTAACGCTAAAAAATGCGCTAAATTACAGGATATTTTTGGTTAATTAATGTGTGATGATGGGAGGTTAAAGTACCATTAGTGTTAACTCCTGAAGCTAACGCATTGGCCAATGAACTTTCCCCATTAACACACCAATCACCGCAAAAAAACAGGTTATTTTCCTTTAAATTACCTTTGTTTAAACCACTTTTTAGGGTAGCATAACGCCATCTTTGAATGCTATACCAATTCGGTTTATTTAACCATGAATTTAGTAATTTACTACCAATATTTAAGATTTTTTTTGCTGCTAAATCTAAGTCATCACTGTCTAAATAACTATTAGCAAATTCGGAGGTACTATGAAAGACAAAGACAGATTCATTATTCGGATTATTTCTTTTACTACTATCTAATAAAATAAACTTTAAATCCTCATTATTTAACCTAACTCCTTGCCATTTTGGTAACTCATATTTATCAGCATAACCAGCCATTATTACTAAACAAGGGTGATATGTTACTGATGCTAATTGCTCGATTAATTCCTGAGATAATTTTAAGTCGGGGCTATTTTTTACTAACATTAATATTTGGGGAGCTGGAATTGCAAAAACCACATATTTGGCCCTAATTTTTTCCTCGCTATTTTCTAAACTTAGTAACCAATAATCATCCGTATCTTGACTAATTTTAATTACTTTGGCTGCTTTTTTTATTGCTAATTCAGCCTCTATTAACTCATTTTTAACTAAATATTTTGCCACTGAAGTAATACCTTCTTTGGCAAAATAACGCTTGACTGGTGCAGAAATCACTAAAGAATTATCGGATTTTAACTCATAAATTTCCCCTTTCCATGGTTCAATAATATTTTTTTCAGATAAGTCATCAATTACTTTATTTAAAAGTCGATCTTTTCCCTCTTGAAAATAAGGGAGTCCATGATCAACACAGGTATTATGTAAACGTCGGGTTGCAAGTCTTCCGCCAACTCCTTTTGATTTATCCAGCACCAAAACCTGAAAGCCCATAGTTTGTAAACCTTGCGCACAAATCAACCCTGACATTCCTGCACCAATGACTACGACTTCACCACGATCTAAATCACAATAAGGCCACATAAATAATACCTTAATTTCTAATATTAATCTTGGTAAAGTGGGCAATTAATTATCAAGTTTTTCAATGAATTATCCTTGCTTTTTAACTGACCACTCTACTATAATTATTAATCGTACAATTAAAACATAATTACGTCAAAATTTGAGGAGGAATTGAATTTTGGATGCCTTAAGAGAAGTGCTAGAATTAGCCACAGAAGCAGAATTACAACATTTAACCAATATTCTTTTTGCCCGTCGTTTTAATCCCCTAGATTATGTAAAAACCCCTCAACCTTTAGATATTCAAAGTCAAAATTGGGAAGATTGGTTAGACTCCATTGAAAATAGATTTCGCTATCTTGCTGCGGATGGAATCACAGTTTTAAAGGGGAAAACTCACGAATTTAGCTATCAAAAAGCACTAAGTCAAGTCTGTCGTTATTTAAAGATTTCCTATACTCAAAATATGACAGCCATTGAGTTAGAAACGGAGATTTTTCTACATTTAATTAGCCAAACCTGGCATAAATTACCCGCTAATGATCAAACTACTATTAGTAATAAGATAGTTAACTCACTTTCTAATCTTAAATCACCGCTAAAATTAGATTCAGAATCAGTAAATTTAATCCTTAAAGGTAGCAGTATTTTAGCCGTAAATTCAGTGATTAAACCCCTATTATTAAAACATATTGCTCAGGAATTTGCGCTACATTTTGCAACTTATCACACGGCTAAAAATAGCCTAATTCAAGGTGGGATTTTCGCCGCAAATCAGTTTAAAAATTATTTTACATTAGCGACGGCAAAACGGGGAATGTCCCTTACAGCAGCCAGATATACGACAGTGAGAACAGTTTTTGCTTTTGTTGGTCCCATGTTATGGGGTTGGTTTTTAGCTGATTTAGGTTGGCAAACTATTTCTACTAATTATGGGCGCATTATTCCTACTATTTTAACCCTTGCTCAAATTCGTTTATTGCGTAGCGAAAATTGGGAATTTGCTTAACAATTAATAATTAAAAATTGATAATTAACTTAATAGTTAATATTTTGTAGGGTGGGTTAGGTGCAAGATTGATTTTGATGAAAAACAGATAACATTTGATTTGCACCGTAACCCACCACCAGAGGATAAATATAGCCTATTATACATTTATCCCCATTAAGAAAGCCAGATTAATATGGTAAAATGAAATTATTTCTAAGGGATTTGTGATATGAGATTAAAAGAAAAATACTTAAAATATTACCAAAAATTATTATTTATTTTAGAAGAATTAGACGCAATTTGCGCTTATGATCAGGCAATAAATGATGATGAAATACCTTTTGAAGAAGCAATTGCGGAAATAGAAAAAAAACGTTCATGAATTACGAAAAAAATTGGATTTGGAATTTTACGAAATGGGGAATATTAATTTTCCCTTTATTTCCCTTGTTAGGAGGAATAATATTCGGTATTACGTTAATTTATCTCTGGAAAAATGAGTTTAATTATCTCATAAATTTACCCATTACTAAAGCTTTTGGTATCCTAAGTTTAGGTTTAATCATAATTTCTATTTTTGCCTATAAACCAGGAGAATCTTGGCTCGGTTTAGCTAATTTTTTGCCCTTTTTTGCTTTTTTTATTGCCTTTAGTGGGTTAATAAATAATCTTAATCAATTACGTCAATTAGCATTATGTTTAGTTATTCCCTCGCCAATTATTAGTATTTTAGGATTAGGTCAATTATTTTTAAATTGGCAAACTCCTCCCTTATTTTTAGGTTGGGAATTAATTGCCCATGGTAATCCTGAAGGTAGAATGTCCTCAGTGTTTATGTATGCTAATATTTTGGCAATTTATTTGTTAATAAGTTTCACTATTTCCCTTGGTTTATGGTTAGAAAATTATCAATTTTGGCGCAAAAATAAATTAAGATTTGCTTGGTTAACTATGGGGATTATTCTTAATAGTATTAGTTTAATTTTAACCTCCTCACGTAATGCTTGGGGCATAGCATTTTTAGCCGTTTTAGCATATACAATATATTTAGGTTGGTATTATTTAGTATTAGCATTTACCACCGCAATTAGTATAATTTTAGGAGCATCTTTTGCACCTAAACCGATTAGTAATTCCCTCCGTTATATTGTCCCAAAATATTTTTGGGGACGTTTATCTGATCAAATGTATCCCGATCGCCCTCTTGAAACTCTCCGCATTACCCAATGGAGATTTAGTTTGGACTTAATGATCAAAGACCCCTTAACAGGTTGGGGATTAAGAAATTTTAGCCCCTTATATCAGGAAAAAATGAATATTTGGCTAGGACATCCTCACAATTTTTTCCTAATGTTAAGTGCAGAAACTGGGATAATATTAACCCTATTTTTCTGTAGTATAATCGGGTATATTTTAGCTCAAACCATACTTTTATTAAAAGAAATAAAACCCCAAAATAGATTAATTGTCTTCACTTATTTAATCGCTTTTAGTAACGGTATTTTCTTTAACTTATTTGACGTGACAATTTTCGATTTAAGAATAAATACCTTAACTTGGTTATTATTATCAGGAATTTATGGAATAAAATTAAACTTAAAATACCCTGAATATAATAAAATATAAGACAAGGTTGTCGAAGCGATCGCCCTAACACTTTTGAATACTAAGAGGTCTTTTTTGTGTTACTAAATATATTTTTATTTGGGGTGTTTTTTCTCACAGGTTGCCTATTAATATCTAAATCTAAAAATGAGCCGAATTTAATCAGACTTGAAGGACAATTTGCTCAGTTAACTTGTTTATTAGAAGAAGCACCTGAAACCTCATTAACGGGACAATTTTATGATTTTGCGACTCCGATTTTGTGTCAATTAGAAGACATACCAGAAGAATATTTAACGGGACAATTTTATAATTTTGCAACTCCATTAATGACTCCTTTTGCTTGTATTGTTACCCAAACATGGCAAAAATTTTATCGCCAAAATTTAAAACAATTGGGGATTAATTATTGGGAATGGAAAGATAAACCAGAAGTAGAAAATATTTGCGAAGAATTATATTTATTATTAAAATTACCCGATCCTGAAGGTTACGCCCAACAGGTTTTAGAATCAATTGCGCGCAATAATAACCCGTTTCTAACCAATTTTTCAGGCCTGAATCCCATGCTACAACTTAAAATGCGTTTAGCTTTCAAGAATTGGCACGATCAAGCAACAGAATTAATTGGTATCAATAAGCTCAAATTAATTTACCAAATATGCTATGGTACTAAGTGGACATTGATTCCACAAATTATTAATATTCGTGAGGAGGACAAGATCAGTGAGGATATGATACCTTGGTGGCAAGTATTGGGAGTATCACCAATAGCGACAGAAAAACAAGTCGAAATGGCTTATAAAATACTGATTAAAACCTGGCATCCTGATCTTAATTCACATCCCCAAGCTACGGAAATAACGGCTCAAATTAATGTAGCTTATCGGGACTATAAATTACTTTTTGAAGCTCAATCTTTTCAGGATAGCCAACTTAATAAACTCAATTTATTGCTGAAAATTTTTTTAGACATTTTTAAACCTTTATTATCTCGATAACATCATGAATCAAGTTCGTAATCTGACCAAAACTTTAACAACTATTGTTACTACTGCTAGTCTTTCTTGGTTTAATCCCGCTTTTGCTCAGTCAAATAATATCGCAACCTCAGTTTATAAAACACTAGAATTTGCGCCCATCGAAATCCCAGTACCAGCACCTGAGCAAAACACTTTTAATGCGCCATCTCAACTCCATTTTGATAGTAATAATAGCAAGATAAATTATGATGTTTGTCGACAAATTCTTCGCTCAGAAATTGATCCCATTGTGCAGAAATACCCTTCTAAATGGGCAATTTTAGTTGAATCTTTAGATGGTAATACTATTTATAATTACAATGCGGATTTAAAATTAATTCCCGCTTCCAATGTCAAAATTTTGACCACAGCAGCAGCCTTACAAACTCTGTCCCCCCAAAGTGCGATCGGCTCAAAGTCTCTCCAGGACTGGGTTACAGTTACCAATATTAACAGCAATAATTATTATGCCGATACCCTCATGCGTCACCTCGGTGGAACACAAAAAGCGCGACAAGCTTTGATGCAGTTAGGTGTTGACAGCCAGTCCTTCCGCTTGGCTGATGGTTCAGGATTATCTCGTTATAATAGCGCTAGTCCTCGCGCCTTGATTCAAGCTCTCCGAGGTATGTATTTCGCCGAAAATAGGCAGGTTTTCTTCGCTTCCTTGCCCACAGCCGGCCAAACTGGTACTCTCAGAAATAGAATGCGTCAAACTCCTGCCCAAGGAACAGTACACGCCAAAACCGGTACTCTGACTGGAGTTCGAGCTTTATCTGGCTATGTTGACCATCCTATCTATGGAACATTGGTGTTTAGTATTCTTGGCAATCAAGCCAACAGTTCCGGTGCGGCCTTAGTTGGGGCGATCGACCAAATAGTCGTTAAATTAACGAATTTAACGGGCTGTGAAAACAATTAACAATGGATAAATCCGATTTTGTGAAAACATCGGATTTATCATCTTCTTAATATTTAATAAAAAATCTTGATGTTAAAAATTACCCATCTAAATAAAGCCTATAAAAAAAGGCAAGTTTTAGATAATTTAAACTTAGAAATAAACACAGGTCAAGTTTATGGTTTATTAGGTCCGAATGGAGCGGGAAAAACCACCACTATTAATATTATTTGTAATTTGTTGCAAGCAGATTCTGGCACAATTACTATTAATAATAAACCGGTTTCTAATGCTACAAAATATTTAATTGGTGTCGCACCCCAAGAAAATTTATTTTACCCCCATTTAACCTGTGCTGAAAACCTTAATTTTTATGCTCAAATTTACGGTTTATCGAAACAAGAAAGGTTAATTTCCCTTGAAAAAAGTCTAGCTAATGTTAACTTATTAGAGCGAAAAAATAGCCTTGTTTCTAGCTTAAGTGGAGGAATGCAACGGCGACTTAATATGGCGATCGCCCTAGTTCATCACCCAAAATTATTAATTTTAGACGAACCAACCACCGGATTAGATATAGAAACTCGTTATCAAATATGGGAATTAATCGAGAATTTACGAGTATCAGGAATGACCATCTTATTAACAACTCATTTACTCGATGAAGCACAAAAATTATGTCAAAAAATTGGTATTTTAAAAGCAGGTAAAATAATCGCTGAAGGAAGTTTAGCTGAATTAAGAAAAATCATTCCTGCTCAGGAAATAATTTATCTTGAAACTGATGACAAAGAAAAGGCGATCGCCCTTGGAAAACAAGCAGGTTTCACCCCCCAAAATTACGGAGGAGAACTGGCATTTTGGCTACCAAAACACCTCGAATTAAGTGAAATTATCAGTAAATTTGCAGGAATTAATCTTAACTCAATTTCTCGACAATCGGTTAATTTAGAACATATTTACTTAGAAATTACTAATAGAAATTAAGATGAAAAATCCAGTCTTATTAATCCATGGAATCCTCAGAACTAACACCGTTTTTAATACCATGGCCAACCATCTTAGCAAGCATGGATGGGAAGTTCATCGCTTCGATTTAAAACCGAATGATGGTACAGTGGGATTAGATAAATTGGCGGTACAAATTGAGAACTATGTTAATAATAACTTACCAAAAAATAAACCATTCGACTTAATCGGATTTAGTATGGGAGGAATAGTTAGCAGATATTACGTTCAAAAATTAGGAGGAATTGACAAAGTAGAGCGATTAATAACCATTTCTTCCCCCAATAATGGTACAATCATGGGTCACTTATTACCCTTCATTGGTTGTCAACAAATGCGCCCAAATAGTGCCTTTTTAACAGCATTAAATAATGAAATTCACCTGTTAAATAAACTTAAATTCACCTCAATTTGGACTCCTTTCGACTTAATGATCTTGCCAGCAAATAGTTCCCAATTACCCATAGGAAAAGAAGTCAAAGTACCCGTTTTCGCCCATGCAATTATGCCTAGTGCTGATATTACCATCAAAGCAGTTACCGAAGCTTTAACAGTATAAGAAATCGGATTTATATGAATTATAGTATTTTTAGTTGATATTTTGCCTCTTTTTCCCCCTCTCCCTTTGGGATGAGGGGGTATATAACACTTAATCAGAAAATGCTAGATCAAACAAAATTCATAATATCGCCACCAATTTCAGTTAATTTATCAGTTAAACCATGGTCAGTATTTAACTCAATTAAATTAACCCAAGGTCGATTTTTCGCATAATTTCGACTAGAATGAACAGGAATTACATCATCATTAATTCCATGGATAATTAGAGTTGGAATCGCTTGTTTTAACTCAAAATTTTTATATTTATAAGCATCAAGAATAAAATGATAATGTAAAGGAATTGGTTTTTTTTCGACATAATGATAAATATCTAAATAACCCTCATTTTTCCATTGTTTAAGCGTATTTTTTCCTAACTTTGGCAAAAAATGATCTAAAAAATTAAAAGCTGGGGCTAAAAGAACCAACTTTTTAACTTGATCGGGGTATTTTTCGGCTAAAATAGCAGCTGTTAAACCTCCCAAACTTGACCCAATCAAAATAACAGGCCGACTCCCAAAATAATCGGCAACATGATTTACTTTTCGAGTAATAGTAAGATGGGAAAAATCATTTTGATTAAGATCAAGTACACTTAAATTTAAGTCATATTCTCGAAATAAATTAGCTAAATATTGAGCTTTATTCGACCTAGCACCGGAAGCAAAACCATGAAGATAAATATAATCGAAATTACTCATTTTTTTCTCATTATTACATTACTTTTTCGCAGTTAATAACTTAACAAAATCTTGGACAATATCCAAATATTCAAGGCCACTAACCGTTGCTACATTATTATGATCGGCCTCAGAAACTAAAAATAATTCTCGTGGTTCATTAGCAGTTTCATATAACTTTTCACTCATCCAACTAGGAACAGTTTCATCGGATTCACCATGAATAAATAAAGTAGGAATATGAATATTTTTCAGCTTATTGATCGAGTCAAATTTTTGCGTTAAAATTAACTTCAGGGGAAACCAACTAGCATAACCAACATATTTACCCATCTCACCCATGGAAGTAAAAGAAGACTCAATAATTAAAGCTTTCATATTCTGATTATGATTCGCTAAATTAATGGCGATCGCCCCACCCAAACTATGGCCATAAACCGTAATATTTTCGGGTTTAATTTGTCGAGTATTAACTAAATAATTCCAAGCAAATTGGACATCTTGATAGACCTGTTTTTCAGAAGGAAAATTGCCCTTACTTAGGCCATAACCGCGATAATCAAAAATAAAAACCGAGTAACCTAACTCATAAAAAATTCTCGCTTGACCTAAATTATAACTAACATTAAAACCGTTACCATGACAATGTAAAATAACCTGATCAGAATTAAATTGAGCTGGAATCCACCAACCATGAATCGACTCCTTTTCTGATAATTTTATATAAATATCTTCGTAAGGTAAATTTAACTCAGCTGGAGTTTTTTGAATGTAATTAGAAGGCTTAAAAATTAAGCGATTTTGCCCCAATCTTAAGGCCAAACAAAGAGAAAAATAACCCGCACCTAAACAACCTAAAATTATTAACAATAACTTCATAATTTACCAAAATCTTATCATTGTAAAGTGGGCAATGCCCACCTTAATTAATTATAAAACAGGTTTTTGTTTATGCCATTCCGTTGCTTGTTCATAAGCGTAAGCTACTTGGAATAACAAATCTTCCCGCAAAACATTACTAATTAATTGCATTCCAATGGGTAGTCCTTGATCATCAAAACCGCAATTTATACTAATAGCAGGAAGGCCGGCCAAATTAACAGGAATTGTGGTTAAATCTGAGAGATACATACTTAATGGATCAGTCGTTTTTTCACCTGCTTTAAAAGCAGTAGTCGGCGAAGTTGGACACACCAGCACATCCACCCGATTAAAAGCATTTTCAAAATCCTGTTTAATTAAAGTACGAACTTTTTGCGCCTTGAGATAATAGGCATCGTAGTAACCCGCCGACAAAGTATAAGTACCGATCATAATGCGGCGCTTGACCTCCGCACCAAAACCCGCCGCACGAGTCGTCGTGTACATATCCATCAAGTTATCAGCATCCTTACGAATACCGTATTTTACCGCATCATAACGTGCCAAATTCGCCGAAGCTTCCGAAGGCGCAATAATGTAGTAAGCTGGCAACCCGTAACGGAAACGAGGACAAGAAATTACTTGAATTTCAGCACCTAGTTCCTGTAATAATTCGATCGCCTTTTTAACGCTTTGATCAACTTGGGTATCCAACCCCTCGCCAAAAGTCTCTTGAATGATGCCAATTCTTAGCTTACCTCGGGGTTTAAAGTCTGGTTTGAGCATTTTGGTATAATCAGGGATTTCCACCTTTAAACTGGTGGAATCCTTGGCATCATAACCGGCGATCGCCTGCAACAAAATGGCTGAATCTTCCACCGTCTGAGAAAAAGGACCAATTTGATCCAAAGAAGAAGCGTAGGCGACTAAACCAAAGCGGGAAACCAAGCCATAAGTAGGCTTTAACCCCACCACACCGCAGAGAGAAGCGGGCTGACGAATAGAACCACCAGTATCCGAGCCTAAAGCAACAACAGCCTCTCCTGAAGCAACCGCAGCAGCGGAACCACCTGATGAACCACCAGGCACTCTCTCTAAATCCCATGGATTTGCAGTCACTTGATAGCCTGAATTTTCCGTCGAGCTACCCATGGCGAACTCATCCATATTGGTTTTACCCACAATGACTGCTCCCACATCCTTGAGTTTTTGGGTTACAGTTGACTCGTAAGTCGGAACAAAATTTTCTAAAATACGGGAAGCACAAGTTGTCGTAATCCCCTTAGTGCACATATTATCCTTAATTGCCATGGGGATACCTTCAAGCAGGCCAATGGATTCCCCAGCGGCGATTTTTTCATCCACTTTTTGTGCTTGCGCCAAAGCTTCATCCTTGGTAACACGCAAAAAAGCCTTGAGTTTCGGCTCTAAAACTTCCATGCGTTGCAGATATTCCGTCGTAATTTCGACTGCTGATCTTTCTTTACTAACTAATTGTTGATGTAACTCCCGAATAGATACCATAAACTTATCCTTAAATTAATGCAAATTACTATCTTAAGCCTTAATTAACAATTATTCTAGGTTAAGGAACAGTAGGGGTAGGTCTTGTACCTACCCTCCCCAACAACTTACCCTCCCCAACAACTTGTACCTACCCTTCCCAACCATCAGGGTGTTTTCATTCTCGACCCAAAATTGCCGAATATTAGTCCCTTTAGGAGACTTTAACTATTAGCTCTGAAATTTATTTCAGAGCGAGATTAATACTCATAACCATTAACCCACCTGGGACTGAAGTCCCAGGCTAACAGTTCAAGTCTCCTAAAGGGACTCAAGAATTTTTAATTGATTTTTAAATTAAAGATTCTTGGGTTTATGAAGTCGAAAAATAAGCTAAAAGTCTTATTAAATAAGGCCCTTAAGACTTGAAAAATTTCAGAATGAAAACACCCTCCCCAACCATAGGTCTTGTACCTACCCTCCCCTACAACTTGTACCTACCCTCCCCTACAAAAATGCGTGAATTGGAATATAATAATCAATCAACTTGACATCTGTGAATTTAAAAAATACCATAAAAAATATCCTAAATACTCTAAGAAAGGATGAAAAATAAGCTGTAAATTTAGGTTCGGCGGCTTTCGTCCGAATTTAACCCAACTTGACAGCCAAAATTTTTAGTCATGAACTTAGGAAGGATCACTTGACCAATTAAGTTAATTGAGTTTAGAATAGACCAGGGGCGATAACCAAGTCTCTTAGTCACTAAAAATCAAGATAGATTGAGCTTTAAACTGCTTTCTCTATATGCTATAACAATTATCAACCTTAGACTTTGCCCACCAAAAAGGAGGTTTGGTTCGCAAAATAAACAACTAAAAGGCGATCGAGCCCATTAAAACATTGAAAAAAAGAGGTTTATTTATTTATTATGGCCATTACTATTACAGCTACAGATCAATTTGCCACTGAACCATCTGATCAAGGTCTTTTTACCGTTACTCGTGACGGAGACCTCACCGCTCCTTTGACCGTTAACTATACCATCGGTGGTACAGCTACCAATGGTACTGACTATGATCCTCTTAATGGTGTCATTACAATCCCAGCAGGTATAGCTTCAGCTCTTATTCCCCTTGTTCCCAAAGATAACCCTGAAACAGAAACCATTGAAACCGTCACTCTGAGTGTCGGTGGTGTCGGTGGATCATCAGCTACGGCCTATATTTTTGATAATGAGTTTCCCATCATTAGCCTTAAAGCAACGGATAATCAAGCTAGTGAAAAGGGACTTAATCCAGGACAATTTACCGTCAGTCGTATAGGAGACACCTCTACAGATCTGACAATAACATTGAAATATAGCGAGAAGGATAATACAGCTACGGCCGGCTCTGACTATGAACAAATTCCTCTTACCGTTACTATTCCCGCCGGAGCAGCTTCCGCTAATATTAACATTATTCCTGTAAATGATACAGAAACAGAACTTGGCGAAAAGGTCTCTCTAACTTTAGTCGAAGGTGATAAGTATGACGTGACTATAGTTGTACCAGAGCAATCAGCAATTGTAGATATTGCTGATAATGAAACTCCCGTAGTAAAAATTGAACCAACCAAAGATAAGTCTCAAGCCAGGGAAGGCGGAGATGTAGGAGAATTCACCGTTACCCGTCTGGGGGACCTCAGTGCTCCTCTGACCGTTAACTATACCATCGGTGGTACAGCTGAAAATGAGACTGACTATACCAAAATTCCTACTTTAGTTAACTTTCTTGCCGGTGTAGCTACTACTACCATTAACGTTACTCCCATCATTGATGCGGATAATGATGAAAATAATGAATCCGTCACTCTGACCTTAACTGATGGTGTTGATTATAATTTGGATGCATTGGCTTCAGCTACAGTAAATATTGCTGATAATAATTTTCCTCTAGTTACTATTGAAGCAACAAAGGATAAGGAGAACGCTCGGGAAGGGGGAGCTGCTGGACAATTTACTGTTACCCGTAACGTAGATCCCGCTGCTCTAGCTGAACCTCTCACCGTGACATATACCATCGGTGGTACAGCCGAAAATGGCAAGGACTATACCAAATTTGACATTCCCTATGAAGTTATTATTCCTGCGAATGAAACTTCCACTACCATTGACATTACTACCATAAATGATACCATCGCCGAACTTGGTGAAAATGTCATTTTCACCTTAACCGACAGTAATAATGCTGAATATGACTTAGGTACAGTTAAATCAGCGACAGTAAAGATTGCCGATGATGATACTAACATTGTTACTATTGTGGCTAACGATGCTAATGCTAGTGAACAGGGAACTGACCCCGGACAATTTACCATTACCCGTATTGGCGACCTCAGTGCAGATCTGACAGTGACTTATGACATTTCAGGTACAGCGATTAATGATACGGACTATAAACAAACTGGTACAGCAGTTGCAGACAAACCTAAAACTTTCACCGTTGTAATTAAAAAGGATGAAACTTCCGCTACTGTTGACGTTAAGCCCATAGATGATGCTAGCTCCGAAAGTAATGAAACTGTCATTGTTACCTTAGCCGATGGTGCTAACTATGACCTGAAGCCCCTGGATCCAGCTAAACCAGAGGAACAAATGAATTCAGCCACCGTAAATATTGCTGATAATGAGCTTACTCTCGTTACTATTGTAGCCACGGATCCTAAAGCACTTGAACTGGGAACAGATCCAGGAACATTTACCGTTACTCGTACCGGAAACACCACTAACGCTCTGGATGTTACCTATACCATCGCCGGTACAGCTACCAATGGCACTGACTATAACCAAATTCCTGTTACTGTTACCATTCCCGCAGGTGCTGCTTCCGCTACCATTGAAATTAAGCCCATCGATGATAAGGATACAGAAACTGGTGAAACTGTCCTTCTGACGTTGGTTGATGGTGGTACTAGCTATGGCTTGGGTGCAACTACTAACGCTACTGTCAATATTGCGGATAATGATCCTAACATCGTTACTGTTGCTGCCAATGATGTTAATGCTAGTGAACAGGGAACTGACCCCGGACAATTTACCATTACCCGTACCGGAGACACCACTAACGCTCTTGATGTTACCTATACCATCGGTGGTACAGCTGTGGGAACTGGTGACACGGATTATACCCAAATTGTTGATACTACCATTACCATTCCTGCTGGGCTGACTACATATACAATTGATGTTAAGCCTAAAGATGATAAGGTGACCGAAGCAACTGAAACTGTCGTTTTGACCTTAACTGATAACCAAAATCCTAACTATGACTTGAATCCTGATTCAGGAACTCAATCAGCTACGGTAAATATTTTGGATAATGATCCTATCCTTGTTTCTATTGCAGCTACAGAGCCAAATGCAAGTGAAGCTGGTAAAGTAGGACAATTTACCGTTACTCGTCAAGGCGACCTCACCGCTGCTCTGGAAGTTCAATACACCATCGATGGCTCAAGTTCAGCTGTTAATGGTACTGACTATACCGAGATTCCTCTTACCGTTACCATTCCGGCAGGTTCTGCTTCCGCTACCATTGATATTACTCCCAAACAGGATTTTCCCCTTGCTGAAGGTCCTGAAACTGTCAAACTAAACTTAGTCGATCTACAAACCTATGACTTGGGTGCAGATAAATCAGCTACGGTAACTATTGCTGATAATGATCAACTTGAGAAGCCCATGATTAAGATTGAGGCCACTGATGCTGAGGCAGCTGAAGAAGGACTTGATCCAGGAACCTTTACCGTGACCCGTGATAAATTCCTCACAGACGCTTTGGAAGTTAAATACACCATCGCTGGTACAGCTGAAGATGGTACTGATTATACAATTCCTGCGACTGTTACCATTCCGGCAGGTGAAACTTCCGCTACCATTGAGGTTACTCCCATAGAGGATACCTTTGCTGAAGGTCCTGAAACTGTGGAACTGACTTTAGCTGCTAGTGATAGCTATAACTTGGATACCACAGCTCAAGCAGCTACGGTAACTATTGCTGATAATGAGGAATTTACAGGCCCCATTATTACCATCGCAGCGACAGAAAATGCTAGTGAAGAAGAAGAAGCTCCTGGAAGCTTTACCGTTTCTCGTACTGGAGACACCACTGCTCCTCTGGAGGTTACCTATACCATCGATGGTACAGCTACCAATGTCGATGACTATGCCGAAATTTCTACTACTGTTACCATTCCTGCTGGTGAAAGTTCCGCTACCATTGAGGTTACTCCCGTAGATGATACCGCCATTGAAGGTACTGAAACTGTTAGTTTGACCTTAGATGCTAGTGATAGCTATACTTTAGGTGCGAGTAACTCCGCAACGGTGAATATTGCTGATAATGATCAGGTTGATCCGATTAACCCTGTTATTACCATCGTAGCTACTGATAACGCAGCTAGTGAAGAAGGAGAAGCTCCTGGAAGCTTTACCGTTTCTCGTACTGGAGACACCACTGCTCCTCTGGAGGTTACCTATACCATCGATGGTACAGCTACCAATGTCGATGACTATGCCGAAATTTCTACTACTGTTACCATTCCTGCTGGTGAAAGTTCCGCTACCATTGAGGTTACTCCCGTAGATGATACCGCCATTGAAGGTACTGAAACTGTTAGTTTGACCTTAGATGCTAGTGATAGCTATGAATTGGGTGAAGCTAACTCCGCAACGGTGAATATTGCTGATAATGATCCAGTTATTACTGGCCCCATTATTACCATCGCCGCTACGGATGATGCAGCTAGTGAACCAGGAACTAATACGGGAACATTTACTGTTACTCGTACTGGAGACCTCACCGCAGCTCAGGAGGTTACCTATACCATCGCTGGTACAGCTACCAATGGCACTGACTATACCGAAATTCCGGCTACTGTTACTATTCCAGCAGGTGCAGCTTCCGCTACCATTGAGGTTAAACCCATCGATGATACCCTCGTCGAAGGTAATGAAACTGTTCGTCTGACCTTAGTCGATGGTACTAGCTATGACTTGGGTACAACCACTTCGGCTACCGTGACTATTGCTGATAATGAGGAAGTTCCTGTCCCCACTGCCACCAATGTTTTTGGTGGTATTAACCCTGATACACTTGAAGTCGGTATCTCCGGTTTTGAGGGTGATAATACCTTAACTTTTGTTGGTGCAGGTGATGACTTGGTTGATACTTCCACCGCTAATACTGGTAATAATCGCATTTTTGCTGGTACTGGTAATGACAAGATTATCGCTGGTAAAGATGACATCGTTTTCGCCGGTGAAGGTAACGATGAACTCTTTAGCAACGAGAGCCGAGGAGGTAATCGAGTTTACGGTGGTAATGGTAATGATACCTTTACTTTAGGTGCAGGCGATCGCCTCATCGGTGGTGACGGAGACGACAAATTCTTCGTTGGTACTGGTGGCGACAACCTCATTACCGGAGGAGAAGGAGCAGACCAATTCTGGATTGCGAATGCTGGAAGCTTCCCCGCTGCTGGAAACCGCATTACCGACTTTGCTCAGGGTGAAGATGTCCTTGGTATTGGTGGTGATTTTGGCACTCAATTAGACAGTTTTGAGGACTTGAATATTGCCAGTGTTGGTACTTCAACCATTATTACTCTTAAGTCTGATAATCAAGAATTAGTCACCCTCGATGGCAACTTGACTTTAACCACTAATGATTTTGTTTTTGCTTAAATAGTTGCTTGAGTTGACTATACTTAAAGTCAACTCCTCGATTATTTATAGCAGGCCAGAGGCCTGCTTAAACTACCTAAGAATGTAGCCATATTTTTCAAAATATTTGCTTCGCTTAGATATTTCCAAAAACATTCATTTATGTCTATTAAAAATCCGATTTCTGATCGAAATCGGATTTTTTTGTACCTACAAATAAAATGCTGAACATGAATCAACTTACCCCCAAAAAATTCTTAAATAAGGCATTTCTTAAGGTAAAAATTAGCAGAAATGACCTCGAAAAATTTACTAATAATTTAACTAAATTACTCACTAATATAGTAATTCCAAATAAAAATTAAACAAAAGTTTTTAGTTTGTTGTTGGACTTTAGTCCTAAGAAGCGCTAAAGCGCAACTACGAACCTATTTTTCAACTGTTCTCATCTTAATTGGAATTACTATATTAACGAAAATGAATCCGAGGAATTCCATAAAAATTTAGTTACAGATTTTCTCAAAAATACCTATTATCAACCGAATTATTTTATTAGACCTCTTGCGAAACTGTGAGAGAAAAAATGATATAATGTCAAAAAACGTAATTATTTATCGAAAATAATGAAATATCAAGAACTAAAGAATA